>JBCBSJ010000006.1:0-69720 GCA_039819245.1 Cyanobacteria bacterium J06638_20 | reverse complement strand
GTTTCAGCCGGCCAGGTCATGAGAGACGTCAGTGCGTCTAGGAGTGGCACACCATCGTTCTGGAGGCCCTGCACAAGCATGGAGCGCGCCTTGTCTCCTTGGCCCAGCCAGAAAGACAAGGTGCCTTGGTCCAGCGCGCCCATACCGTCCTGAAGCAGCACGAACTTGTTGAACACACTCTCATTGTAGACACGCCCGCGCGCCCGGAATTCGAAAGGGACCAAGGCGATCTGAGCGACGGCCGCCGTCGGCCGCGTCGACCACGTTTCAAGGTCAAGCATTAGGTGCATGTTAAGTACCTCGCTTCGGAGCGCCAAAACTCTCCATGTTTCGCACCGCGGTTGCTGCGATTTTTCGCATATACGCAGGGTCTGGATGGCCGGCTCTGTCATAGAACTCCGAGCGCATACGGGCACATAACTCCTCGATGATCGCCAGATTGGTCATCGGTGAAAACGTCGAGTCCGTGATACGATTCACCTCATTCCGAGGAAGATTGTCTTGGTACTCCCGTTCGGTGTCGATTGCTTCGTACACTTCGTGTCTAGTGGGCATGGTATTTCCTTTCTACGCCACAGCGGCGATGTAAACGCAAAGCACATAGCCTGCGATGTTGGTTTCGTCTGGACCATCCAAGAAGTCATTCACGGGCGGTGCGATACAAGCGTGATGCTCGCTGTCCTTTGACTTCCGAATCCGCGGGTCTCCCCACGGAATCAATGCTTCGAGTTCACCGAAGACAAAAGGATGCTCTCCGCGGTCAAGTGTCAACAGCACCCCCTCGTCGGTGATGCTGATATTGTCACTTCCGACCGGACTGCAGTCGCGCTCCGAGCAACATTCGAGGTCGTACCACGAGTGTGCGTATACCCCCGTCGCGCAAAAGATCAGGAACAGGTAGCATGCAAAGTTCGTCAGCCAGCTTCTCATTTTGCGCCTCCCAGGCCATAACGTTTGATGATGTAGTCCTTGTCGACCTTCTTGCCGCGGGCCTTATGGTGCATCAGCACCTGTACGACCATGGCACGTTCCACCAGCTGGACCAACTGTTTGCGAGCGTCGACCTCGTCATCCTCTGGCTCCAGCTCAGCCTTCATAGACGTGAAGATGTCAGCAGCCTCGTAGTCGCCCAGGTTCATCTTACAGCTGCGGGCGACGGTGATCTCAGTTACGTGCATCGTCGAACGCCCCCGTGATCATGTCGATCACCTTTTCGTCTGGCTGCTCCAAAGCCTCCTCAAGCTCCTTAAGAGCCTGGTGGTGCTTGAAGGAGACGAGGTTGGTCGTGTCCGGGTAGCAGCCGACCCCGGCGCCGATAGCTGCAGACATGGAGCATCCACAGTACCGACACAGGTAGGTCTCGCCGTCAAAGTGGTGCATACCGGTCATCAGCATCAGACCAATCCCCGATCGTCAGCGAGCCATTGGGGCATCTCGACCTCAATGATCTCACCGCGCCCGTATTCGTTCAGCTCTTGGCCCAGCTTTATCTGGCTCACAGGCAGCCAAATCTCTTTCGCGTCGGGCGTATCTGTTTCACGAACACAGATGGACGTCCACCTGTGCGTCTGGAATTCGAGCTCAATGGTCACCATCAGATCAGCCCTGCCTCTTCCATCAGGTCCTTGACCTCTTCCCAGTTTTCGCGAACGGCGATCAGCGGTTCACGCAGCTCGTCTTCCCGGTCATCCAACTCCTCCCAGACATCGCGGTCAATAAAGGGCTCAATGCTGTCCCCGATGATCGTGTCGAGCACGTCGGGCGGCAAGGCATCAAGCTCCCAAGAGCTGTCACCAAACTGGTCTTGGTAGGCTTGGAAACGGCTGTCGGTCTCCTTGGCTGGGTTCGGGGGAGGATTATACTCCTCAACCTGGTCCATGTTGAGCGCGATTCGCTTGACCTGGATACTATGGTCACGCGCGAAAAGACGAAGCCGGTCCCGGTTGTCCGAGGTCATGTTGATCCCGGACGGGTCGTGGTCTCCAAGGTGAATGAGCACCGGCTCTTTGCCCCGCGCAATTGCGGCCTCGAAGCGCTTGCCCGCTAGGTACGCCTCGGACGCCGAGAGATAACCCTTGCACGCCATGTACGGCGTGTAGAGGGGTTTGCAGGCCCGGGCAACAATGCTCTGAAGCGCCTGCTTCTCCACCCACACCTCGACGTAGTGGTCCAGAGGCTGCCACCGATCCAGCTGGAGCGCGTACTCCAAGCCATGCATCGCCCCTGTCTGAGTCTGGCGGACATAAGGATGCGTTGACTTACGGCCAAGGTCTTCGATGATGTCCCAAGACATCATACCTGCCTCACGCGCATTCGTAATCACGCGGCCGAGCTTCTTGTACTCGCGCAGCTTGTTCTCGATGAAGCCCCGAGCCACCATCTGATAGTAGAGCTGACGCAGTGTAAGCTTGAGGCCCTGGTCTTCATACTCGACCGCGACGGCCATCGCCTTGTCGAGCATAACGCGCGACGTCCCGTAGAGCGTGTGCTCTCTAAACCATTCAACGGCCATTGATTAGGTGCTCCGCCATGTTGCGTCTGTTTCTTTCGACGAGGTCCAAAAACTCCTCGTCCGTTATCCTAGGGTGAATGATGTCACCATCAGCGTCCATCAAAGGATTGGTCGGCCAGCCTTGCTGAGCGATATTGCGCGACCGCATCAAACGGTTCCACATGCGGAAAACTAAGGAGCAAATCGAGCTTACAGCCGCCAGCATGATCAGCGCGATGCAGAAAGCCAGAAATGGCCGTTCAATCGCAAGTGACCAGAACCCTGTAAAAAAGCTCACCATCCTCACTCCTCCTCGCCAAGTTCCATGGCGGCATCATTGTATCCGCCCTTCCAGTCTTCGTGTTTCTCTGTCCCTACCTCGTAAGGGTTTTCATTCTCTTGCATCCCTAGCTGCCAAGCTTGGTAGCCTTCTAGGTAGAAAATCTCGTCATCCATTATCTTACCTTTCTCGATCCGGAGGGGTCCAACGATCCGCCGTCACGTCCGCTGGCTGGGCATGTACACTACAAGGCTTACAGCTCAAGCAGCTTTACCGCGGTCTCATGCCTCAGCGGTTCACCTCCGAACAGCTAGTCACCGCCCTATGCTCCTAATCCCAGGCATCCTCATCCTGGGGCGTGTTCCCACCGACTTGATCCAGCTCAACGCCTTCGAAGTCGCTATGTGCAGTCTCGGGCACATACGGCGTGCCCTTCTTCGATTCGTGTACAAGGTCGACGTCACCTTGAGGTCGGTAAGTGAAGTCCTCAGCGAACTTCTTTTTCTCATCCTCGTCGGCGTCAGCCTTCTTAACTAGGGCCATGACCTGAGTTGGGGTTGCCAATTTGGCCGTGACCACCTTCTCTCTATCAATACCAAACTTCTCGGTCAAGGCCAAAATGATGGCGTCTTCGTCATTCTCCTGATCGCGATACGCTAGGTGTGTGCTCTTCCGAATCAGCTTGTGAGCGGGAACACTCGCACCAGCCATAGCCGCCTTCTTGGCTGCCTTGCGCATGTTGGCAATCCACGTCTCGATGAACGGCAACCACTTCATGCTCTGCGCGAGTAGGTCCATGTCATACTCTTCGATGTCGAGGTCGACGGGCTCATCGGCAAAATCAGCCGCTGCGATTTGCTGCACTTTGCGGTGCGCGGCCGGGTAGTCAGTGTTGTCGGAGCAGAACCAGCACTTGTGTTCCAAGTTGTTGAGGCAGAGGTAGCCATGATCACAGAGGTAGTCGAGCAGCTGCGTGCGCGTCGGCTGTCCGTATTCTGCAATCCATTCCTCGACCTCCATGCGCACCGCGTCGACGCGCTGGACGCCTGCATACAGCACCTCATCGCGCCACTGGATCAAATCACTAGGGGACATCTCTTCATACATCACCCCGCCGTCCGGCGCTTCATGGTGACGTGGCTGAACCACGGTCATCCGAATCAGCTCGTAGTCGACGTCTTCCGGCTTCGAGATGTATTCGTCCTGTCCAACCTGGCATACCCCCATGCCATAAGTCCGCACCTGCGGGTTATTCTTCACGGACACGAAGATGCCAGAGCCGTTCTTGTAGTCGACGATCTCCAACACCTCGGGCCATGCGTCGATGGTCACGTCACCTGTGCCCCCGGTATCGTCACGGAAAGGGAATGGATTCGTCCGTGTCTCAAGGCGCACGGTGCCTTTGGCGACCAGTTCTGAGACAGCCCGGACCTTCACCCGGTCGCTCTTGGTCGCTTTGACCAAGCCGAGCTCAACGCAGCGGTTTGCCACGTAGAGCACCATGCATGTGGTTGCCTCGACCATATCCTCGTCGACCTCGAAGGTCATCTCGGCCTTCGTAGGATCATCTGGAAACTTGGCGCCCTTACGTAGGATAGAGAAGCCCTCATTGGCTTCCCCCTCGTTGAGGATCATGATCAGCCGGCCAAGATACACAGCGGGCATGTCACCCTCGCCTAGACATCGCTCGATTAGGGCGTGCGCCGCGGTTCCGAGACGGGCCTCAGGGCTGGGCGTGTCCTCCTGTGGGAACATCTCGTCCACGACGATCTGACCCGGACAGTGCAGCCATTCCTTAGTCTTCGATGCGCTGAGCTTGGCGTGCAGTCCCATTAACTAAATCCCAATTTATCGAAGAACGCGTGGTACTCCCGGTCGCTCATACCATCAGGTTTTTCCATACCCATCCATGAACGATTGATACCGACTCGACGCAACATTTCCATCTCTTGCCTCGAAAACGTCTCAGCGAAGAAACGGTAATCCTGCCACGCTTGGAACGCGTGAGGTACCCAGAGTTTCACGATCTCTGCGATCACGTGGGCATATACCTGTATTTCCTTCTGCGCATGCGGGTCAGCCCGCAGTTGAAGGAAATGCAAGAGGTTGTGCAGATCAACCTTCCAATACCACTGCGTGTAAATGTTCGGAGGCAGGACCATGCGGCTGATCTCACGTGCCAAGCCCGGCTCGTCAGAATCTTCTCGGAGCAGGTCCTCATAGAGGTCATAGCTGAAATCAGCGTGCACGGCCATCTTGTTCCGGAACTCTCGCGCTGTCCCCTCCGGAAGCGTTTCTTGGCGGCCTTGCTTGTTGGTCAGCGATTGGCTTTGCATCTCAGCAAGCCCAGGCAGGTAGAACTCCTTGTCAAGGATCGAGTAGCGCGCCGAGTATTCGTTCACATTGGCAGTACGGTGCCGTATCCACTGCCGGGCCACAAAGACAGGCAGCTTCACGTGCAGCTTGATCTCGCACATCTCGAAGGGCGTGGTGTGCCAGTGCTTCATGAGGTAGCGGATCAGGCCGCGGTCATCAGATGGTGACTTGGTGCCCTTGCCGTAGCTCACACGGGCCGCCTGCACGATGGCGGAGTCATCACCCATGTAGTCGACGACACGGATGAAACCTTTGTCAAGGACAGGGCGGGGAACACCCAACGTAGCGTCGAGCGCTTCGACTTTCGGCCGTTCTAAGAAATCCCACTGTTGGTCTTTAACAATGTCGTTCATGCCGTGTTTCTCGCTCTCTGAAGAAGGTTGCGGCGCCGATCTGAAACCGCCCGCTCACTCCGGCGCAAACGATGGGCCATCATTGCCATGCTCTCGTCGGAGAGTAGCATCTCGACCAGCTGCTCATCTTCCTCCGGTGTCCAACGTCGACTGTCATCGCGCGATTTTACCAGAGCGTTTCGATTCGGAGGGGTCACCGGTATCCGCGGCGTCAATGGCTTGGGGATGATTTCCTCGGCCTTCTCAGGCGTCATGCGATAGCCTTGGCCCCAGATGGTCTCAATCACATCCTTACCCAGTATCTTGCGGAGCTTGCAGACAAAGACGTCGATGATTTTCATCTCAGCGTCAGAGTCCAGAGGATAGAGGTGGTTGAACAGTTGCTCTTTGGTCAGGGCCGTTCCCGGGCGCGCCCCGAGGGCCAAGAGAATGCCCGCAGGTTTTGTGGAGATGCCCTTTGCACGCAACTGCGCCAGCACCGTGACGTCGTCGTTGACGAGCGCTCGAATGACTTCAATTGCATATTCAAGCTGATCTTCCTGGGGCAAATCTGTGATCTGCTTAATGACCGGGTGGTCCATCTTTCTACTCCCGTCCTAAATAGTTCTTTAGTTTTTGTAACCACACGGCACGACAAATGTCAAAACTAAAAAGTTCTTTAGTTGTCGGAGGCCGAAAGGCCCCCGACACCGCTGCCTGCGGTTTAGTCCCAGTCTTCCTCGTCGGAGCCACCTTCGTCCGGCGCCTTCGAACATTGCTCGATAACCCAAGCAAATTTGTCCTCAGGAATGCCCGAGATGTTGGACGATCCGGTGCCCTTGATGATCCCCTCGGCCGCCTCCTTGGAATGTTCACCGCGATATGTCTTCAAGGCTTCCCGGACATCATCCAAGGTATATTCAGGGGTACCCCCATCGTCAGAATCGGCAGAACCATCCTTGGCCGGAGCCGGATCAGGCTTCTCCGCTTCCTTTGGCTTGGCCGCGGCATTCCGGCGCGTAGACTTTGGCTTCTCGGCCGGCGCCGCATCGCCCGATACAACGGCCATGAGGGCCGCTGCTTGATCTGGCGTCACGTCATGGAACGTGATCGACATCGTTGCATCAGTCATGGGATATCCTTTCTCACAGATGCAGTTGTGGGCTACATGCCCAAAGCGCTCTTGTACATGTCCAAGATCGCTTCTTCCTCGGCAATGTCCGAAGAATCTCTACGGCGTAGAGCGACAATCGCGCGCATAACCTTTGTGTCATACCCGCGACCTTTGGCTTCTGCGTAGACCTCTTTTATCTGGTCTTGGATATCGCGTTTCTCCTGCTCCAAGCGCTCAACACGCTCGATGAAAGAACGCAGCTCCTCGGCAGTGACTCGATAGACGCCGTCAGACTGAGGCACCTCTTCAGCGTCCTCTTCCCAATCCACGTCCCAATCATCTCCAGCCATGTCGTCCTCGCTTTTTTTTCTCACGGGGGCAAATTAAGACGTGACATCCACGAAAATCAATGCTTTTTTGTGCTGCATGAGAAAAACAGGGTGAGCTGCATGAACTCAGAAGATTGGAAGCCTATCAGCGAGCTGCCCGCTCGTGCAACGAACTTTGCCGTTTACGATCCCACAATGTGTCCTGGGTATCGTATCATTAACGGCTGCAAAGTCATCACACCGGGCAGTAATCCCAAGAAAAATGTTGGGCGAATCGTCGACCCAAACGGCGACGACATCCCTGATGCAACGCACTTCAGAGCAGGGCTTCTCGAACCGAAAGTCTGACTATGGCCAACGCACCCGACGCGTCGGAGTTGTCGCCATATTTGGATGCTGGGTTCACCCTGATCCCTCTCCACAAGCACGACAAGACGACCGTCAGAACGGGTAAGGACGGAAAAAAGCGAGTGATGCAACGGGGCAAGAGCCCCATCCACTCCAACTGGACCGCCCGACAATACGGTGATAGCGACCAGGCCATTACGCACATGCGTCGTGGTTACAATGTCGGTGTGCGCCTGCGCGCCGATCAAGTAGTTATTGACGTCGACCCGCGGAATTTTGCCGACGGCGATGACCCATTATCCCGGCTGGCTGCAGACTATGGTCTTGATTTGGCAAATGCGCCGACTGTGATCACGGGGTCAGGCGGCAAGCACATCTACTTCACCAAACCGAAGGTGAAGGTGCTTGATACCCTAGAAGGCTACGATGGCATTGAGTTCAAGAGCGCTGGCCGTCAGGTCGTCGCAGCGGGGTCAATGCACCCTGACACCAGAGAGCTCTACCGGTGGAATGAAGACACGCCCCACATTGCTGAGGCACCGAAGCTTCCCAAAAAACTGGGCAAGAAAATCGTCCGGCGCGAAGTCGAGAACAAGACTGAGGGTGGTGAGTACAGTCCCGAGCAGATCGAAGCCATGCTCGATAGCATGGACCCGCACGACTTCGACAGCAATGACCCCTGGTTTCGCCTCATGCAGGCCGTGCACCAGGCCTCTGGGGGTGACGCTCGTGAGGAGTTCATCGCTTGGTCCACGAGCGATCCCGAATACTCTGACAACTCAGGAGAGATAGGCCTCCGGTGGGACAGCCTTTCAACCACTAAAGCGGGTAGTAAGGTCGGCAAGGGGACGCTCGATCAGCTGGTCATTAAGCACGGTGATCGCAACACGATTCCAAAGCACACTGCTAAGGAAGAGTTTGGGGACGGTGAGCACGCCGTTGACCACGAACTCGATGAGCAGACTCTTGAAGCCGTCGATGAGGCAAGCCGGCAAAAGAGCAATCTGGAGGCGGTCCTAGACGAATATTGGTATGTCGCCGAGAAGCGTCCAGTGATCGCTGTGCGCCAGCTCGGCAAGGGGGCGGAGTTCCACGAAGAGGTGTGGGTCCGCCTGAACATGGAGAGCGTCAGGACACTATGGGCGAACAAGCCCAAGGTCTATCAACTCATCGACGGGAAGCGAAAAGCAGTTCCCCTCTTTGATGTCTGGGTCGAGAGCCCAAGACGCAAAACAGCAGCCGGGTTTGAGTTCGATCCGACCGCCGAACCTATACTCAAAGCCCGTGACGGTACGATTCGATTGAATGAATGGCGCGGCTGGGGGTACCCCTATGTCCAAAAAGAACAAGGCTGGAGCATTTTGGACCGGATGCTCTGGGAGGTGTTCTGCGACGGCCGCGAGGACATCTATGAGTACATCCTGAACTGGTGTGCCTACGTCTTCCAGCACCCAGAGAGGACCGCTGAGGTGGCTTTCTGCATGCGCGGCGGCAAAGGGGTAGGTAAAGGCACCCTGGGCAACATCATGGCGCGTCTGTGCGGGCAGTATGGTGTTAAGATCGAGGACCCCGATGCCATCACGAACAACTTCAACCAGCACCTAGAGAACCGAGTGTTCCTGTTCGCTGACGAAGCCGTCCGCCCCTATGACAAGAAAGCTGAGTCAAAATTCAAGTCACTCCTAACCGAGCCAACGTTCATGGTCGAACCCAAGGGCGTCGACAAATATAAGGCCCACAATTACCTGCACGTCATGATGGCCTCGAACGAAAACTGGGTCGTGCCAATGGATATGGAGCACGAACGTCGGTTCTTCGTGGTGGATGCAGCTCCGGTCTACCAAGGTAACCATGCCTTCTGGGTCTCGCTCCATGAGCAGATGGAGGACGGGGGCTACGAGGCCTTCCTTTACGACATGCTGCATCGCGATATCGAAGGGTGGCACCCCCGTAAGAACATTCCACGAACACGTGCGATGGATGAGCAGAAGATCGCGTCGCTCGACCCGATCCAACAATGGTTCCTACGGGCTGTGCATGAGGGCTTCGATGACCCTATGCTGCTCACAGCGCTTCTAACCGATGAAGAGGCTGAGGACTTCGATTGGGACACCGACAGCACTCCTGTGCCCACCAGGCTGCTCTACGACGACTTCGAGCGATTCTGCGCCAAGGTCAAGATCAACGCGGGCGCCGCGGGCCGTATCCATTCTAAGCAGTTCGGCAAAGAGCTCCGCAAGGTGGTCGATGTGCGCGCCAAGCGCCTTGTGTTCCACGGTGAGGCAGTAGGATTCGCCACTGATTCTCAAAACCGCGTGGCCGTGATGTACCTGCCGAGCCGGGAGAAGTGCATCGAGCATCTACAGCGCTTGGGCATTTGGGAGCCCGATGATCCTGAAGACGATGACCCTTGGCTCTAGAACTCAGGCTCTCCGTTCTCATCAAGGTCTGGGCGCCGGAAGCGTATCTGCTTAAGAGGGGTACCCCGTTCCTCATAAACGACATTGCTATCCCGATTCAAACGCACACCAATGGCGTCTAGGTCGGCTTCGAACGGCGTCCGGTATACATGCACCGCGGTTGTGACAGATTTGTTCACGTGACCTCCAGTTCTTTATTGCGCTTCATTACGACGGGGTTTTCGGGCAACCGACGCCGACGCCATCGGTAAACGTGAGTGCGGCCGCAAAGCTCAGGAGACATGCGCCAGAGTCCATCAGATACACCAGTCACGAAGCCTTCGTGCCTATATTTACCAATGAGGACAGACCACCCTTCGAGCTGGATATAATCCCCGACAGTTGGCAAGTCGTGTGCAATCCAAGGACCCCAATCATCGGTCATGAGATCAACGCAATCGCGGAAATTGCAAAAAATGACAGGCAGACCACAAACAAATTGATCCGGTGCAGTTTAAAAATCACGTGCATATTTAGTCCTTTCCTAGATTTCGAAATCCATCATTACGTGAGTAGCAGGTTTTCGAGAGTTTTCAGCATATGCCTGTAGTCGGTATCCGATTCGAGGGCCGGTTTGAATGATCACCTGCCAAGAATCTATTCCAACAATTGGATAGATTTCTCCGTATCCGTCTGACCAGACTACCTCCAAGTCACCATGTTCTTCGGCCAGTTTTTGCATCTCATCTGCAAGCTCTCGAAGGTTCATTGGATACCCCCTTTTGCATAAGCGACACAAATATCCCAATGGCACTTAGGGCAGAAATCCAGATCGCCATCACTGTTTAAAGCGTCGGATTTTGGGACGTGAAACCATCCTTCAGCAGAAGCTTCTTTGCGAGTCCTTTTTTCGAGATGTCTGGGTCGGTCATCAAATTGAATTCCGCAACCGTCACATTGGAGAGTTTTCTGACCTTCTTGCCTAAGCATGGATAACTCCTTTTGCAAAATTTATGAGTACCCCCTTAGTCAAAAACGACAAGGGTACCCCCTTTTGCAAAAATAACAGAATTATCCTAAACGGATTTAAAGCAAAACTCATAGCTTTCTCTCTTACTTGAATAGGGCGCCAGATTCCGCGTATTCGCAGCTGACTTCCCCGAGAAATTCGAACGCATCGTCGCGGCGCTTTTTTGCTTTCAAATACGCAATTGCAGCCTCTTTGTACCAAGAGAGGTTATCGGAGATCACGAAAAGGGACGTGCACTCCTCAACGTGAGAACCACAGTGTTCAGTTTCTCCGGTTCCTGGAACAGAGCGTCTATGCTCGATGGTCTGTTTGAACTTCAGGGTAAGTACGTACATCTTGTGCTCTTTCTCTCCAAGCGTTTCGTGTCCTCTAGAGTACGTTTAGACGACGAATCGTGCCATATCAAGCATAAAATGGCCTAGACCAAAAAATTTGTAGGAGGACTACTGAAATTTCCAAAGGGGACTACTCAAATTTTCAGAGGGGACTACTCAAATTTCCAATCCGCAGACTGCATTTTCCAGAATCTGTTACAAAACCTCAGACCATGGACAAAATTAACCTAGGTTTTGTCACAATTTGGACCTGATTTAGGCAAAAACAGGACGATAATACGGCAGAAAAAAGGCGCCTCAACTGACAAAAAGCCAGTCAAGGCGCCAAGTCCAACAGGGAGGGGCGGGGTGGTCATCACCCCTAGAGCCTTGACCCTAGGGGCAGTCTGATTCGGTGTCAAGCGGCTTTGCGGTGCTCGGGATTGTCTGGCCACGTCGGGGAACTACGGCACCATTTTGCTCGCTTATCGAGCTCACCCGACTTAGTAACCTGGAATTCTGTATTCGCCAGCCAATCCGCATCAGAATCGAATTGCACAGGATAAGGTTGGCCGTTCGACATTGGGTCGCACGCCCAGGTCGGCACATGATCACGGGTGAATCTATGTACAAATTGCGCCAAAGCTTTGCGCTGTACATGCGGCGCGAGTTCGTTTCCCATTTTAAACATAGTGTAGGTCCTTTCGCTTTCTGTGTCTCACTATGTAAGGAGCGAAGAATCGCAAGTCAATGACATTTTGACCTTGACCAAATTTGTTTGGTTTCCTATATTCGAATCATCAGAAATCGAAAGGACCTAAACAATGACACTGACAACTGAATCTGCATTAGCAAAAGACAAGCGCACTGGCAAAGCTCAAATGCAGCACCGGCACTTTGCGACCATCGCGGCTATTATCGCATCACTTCCGAAGCCTATCCGGTATGACGTTGCCGAGCATTTTGCCTTTGAGCTTCGCGAGACGAATCCGAAATTTGACATCGACCGCTTTCTTGCGGCGTGTGCATAGGGAGACACAGGGTCATGAAAGCTAACGTTTCAAACCTGCGCTATGGCGACAAACTGCGCCAGAACCGCAAAGAAAATCACTTCTATTCGCAGCTCGCCTTGATCGATCCGGCAAGCGGGCGCGAGGTGGTCACAGCGCGTTTCTATGGCACGCTGCGCGGCTCCACCGTCTACGCGTGCATTTGGGTGCGCCCGTGCGATCTAAGCGCCGAGAAGTCGGCCTATGGGTTAGGGGGCGGCAAGGCTGGCGGCTACGGCTACCACAAGGCAAGCGCTGCGCTTGCTGAGGCTATCAGCGACGCGGGAATCACTCTCGACGAGTCGATTACCGGGCGCGGCGACGCGCCCATGGAATCGGCCCTGTATGCCATCGCCAAGGCCAACACCGGCAAGCGTAAGTTTTTCATGGTGCGCGCCCATGGCTAATTCAGACCCTGCGAAGGTGACCGTTGATCACTCGGCAAAGGCGCGCATCGTCACTCCCCGCGGCTACGCGATCACTGTTGACACGGACAACCTATGCGGCGTCGTGCGCGGGTACATCAACGCGGGAGAATTCGAAAACGCCGCACGCGCTATAGCGCGCGTGACCGGCCTTAGAGTGACCATTGAGACGAAAGGGCAATTCACATGCGACGCTTTGGAATAGGGGCGCGTGCCATAGCCTACGCAGTTGCAGCACTCTTCGTCCTTGGCGGCCTGGGCATTGCTACAGACGGCCAAGGTTCCGAGGGCTTAGCTTTTGTCGTCGCGGGCGTAGGGCTTGTCCTAGCGCTGCACACGTGGGGCAATTGGGAACTATCCCGGCCGCCTGTCGAGGTGTTCAACTACACCCTGCACGCGCGCTGTGCGGTCGAGGTGTCGGCGCGCAGTGAAGAAGAAGCAACGCGGAAGCTACGCGAAGCCATAGAGGGCGATTCCCTCCCTCGCGGCGTGAAGCTCGGAAAGGTCAACTTGGTACAGGAGTCAAAGACGGATCAAGAAAACAAAAAAGCGTAACAGATCAAGGAGTTATGAAAAAGTTGGCCTAGACCCTTGACTAAATGGGGTCTAGGCCTTATTTTAGAATCATCAAGAACGAAAGGAACTGACAAATGCTTATCGAAATCGCACAGATCGCCGCAGAACTGACCGGCTTCAGCGTTGACACGATGAAATACGTCATCGGCTTTGGTGGGGGCACCGCAGTATGCGCCCTAGGCGCCAAGTTCCTTGCAGACCTTATCTAAAACCATCATCGCGAAAGGACCTAGACCGATGACCGACAAGACCATTGTTATTTTCCGTGCGGACGAAGATGGCGACGCAATCGCCTTTTTTCCTGAACTGCCGTGGAACCTGGCGGGCGATATGACGTGCTATCAGCACATCGGCCAGCACGGTTCCGCATCGCTCGAATACTATCGTGAACGCACGTTTCCGCTGCGCCTGATTGAGAAAAAGGTGCAGCTGCGCGCAGAGCTCGAATCTTTGGGGTATGTGCTTGAAGAGCGCAACCGCTTAAGCCCCAAGATGAACGAAACCCGTTGGCGCGAGGTGGCAGCATGACTAGGCGTTACATTGTTCTTGTCGTAACGCGAGCCCACACCGTCGAAACGACTTACACTTGCGCAACCCTTGAGGACGCACAAACCGCCATGATGAAAAGCATGGACCCGGACTGTGTAACCGCGGCGGTCATCGACGTTGAACAGGGCGAAACCGTCGCCCAGTATATGGGAAAGGCCACAACATGAGCTATCATTTCAACATCGTCTTGACGCGCTGGGACCCAAAGGCCGGTGAGCGCCGCAACAGTCCCAGCATGATCATCGCAGAATCTTTCGACGACGCAGTGACCATTGCTAAGCACATGGCCCGGGCCGCGGGCGAAGCCGACCCAAGTCGGACCTACGAAATCGCGTCAGTTTCCAAAACGGGACTTAACGCAATTGAGTGTGAACACGGATGGATGACCTACGCCGAATGGGCGTCCACTATCGCGGAAGATGAGGTGGAATCATGACCGATAGGACGATGATCAGAACGCCCGCCCGTTTCTACGTCGCGACCTTTGGCGATATGGGCCTAGAGGTGCGGTTTTTCGATGACTCGCTAGAGTATGCCCGCGCCGTCAAAGAGGCAAAACGCGACCATGAACGCGGCTATAACGAGTGGGGTGAAGTCGATTCATACACAAATGGTGCGTGCGAAATCGTGCGCTTTGTCAAAGGAGTTGCAGCATGAAACACCTATTGCACAGGCTCGCCGAACATGAGGCCGAAACGCTTGATCGCATGATGAACAAAGACAGCAAGTTCTATGATCAAGAGGATCAAATCGCGCAACACGCCCTTATCAAGGAAATCGAAACGGCATGCGAGCTATCGCTTTATTATGTGTCGAGCGCCGATTGTGATGGGGAAGATTGCAGCGCGGTTGTGCAAGCGAAAAACCCCGAAGAGGCTATGAGCATTTGGCTAGCGTGGGCGATCTGCGAAGATGAGGGCCTAGGACGCGAACCGGAATGGCTAGACCCGCCTACGGTGCAGACACTAACGATCAAGAGCACCCCGGGCGTTGTGCAATGGGGGCAGATATGAGGTTCGTAGAAAAGATCGCCCTCGGCGCCGTATACGCATTCGCCATAGGGCTGATCGCCTTTTGTGTGCACCTTGGCTTTGATGACCAGGCCGCACGCACGCAATTCAATACGGATTGCCGAGCGCTGGGCGGATCGCCCGTCATAACGAAAGCAGGTCGTGACACATGGGCTTGCATTCGTCGGGGCTCGGTCATGGAATTCGGGCAATAATCATGCGTGATATTGGTTTCGCCGGGTTCGTCGTCTTTTGCCTGTTTCTGATCTGCCTAGGCCTAGGTCATCTCGAATCTAAAGATCGGAGAGCCCGCCATGCGTTCAGCGAGGACTGCCGAGTCCTAGGCGGAATGCCCGTCATGCCAGAACCGGGCCGCGGCCATTGGGTCTGCATCGATCAAGGCTCTACATTGGAACGTACGGGCGACTAGGTCCCGCCCTGCGAAGGAAAGGCCCCGCGTGCCATTGCACCGGGCCTTTCTGATTCATGGTTAGGGGAGTTGCTAAGTATCGGCTCTATTCGAGCTCATCCAGTTCAGGCGGCGGGGGCGCAGCGGCTATCCACTTGTCGACCCACGACCAGGCGGCGCCCAGCACGATCAGAACCGCGCCCGTGATGGTCAAATGTATATCGCCATTACTGATTCCCATGGCCACCCAATAGCCGCCCGCTGTGGTCAACGTGTGGCGTAGCGTCCCCCATGTAACAGGCATCATGACACCCGGGTTTTGTGGTGCGTTAGGTTGCATCATAGTTAAAACGTCCTTTTTCCAGTGAGTGTGGCATTTGTTGCAGAATTATAACGCGGAAGCAACCTTGTAGAAACATTGCCCTATGAGGTGGCGTGCCTTCCCGATTGAATTTGGGGCAAATGGAAGGGGAATATGCAGTTATACCAATGCTTTGCCCTATCTTCCCTATCATCCCTATGAGTCGTGTTTGCTATAGGGAGAATAGGGGGTGTTTTGTGTGTTCAGCCATTAATGAAATAGAATTGATAGGGAAGATGGGAAGATAGGGCAAAGCATTGTGATATAAGCATAAATCCCTTCCCGTTTAGCAGAGGTTAAGAGGGAAGATAGGGCAATGTTGCAGGATGGTTAACGGCTTTATGAGCGTGTTGATAGGGCTGTGTGGGGGCCTTGGCAGACCGCCCGGTATGGGCTGATCGGTCCACAGGGGGCCTTGCGCGCCGTCCTCCACCCTTGGAGCGTGCGTTAACCTGCGCTTTACAATCCACTTCTTTTGCAATCATGCACCCTGAGGGCGTTTTGTCGGCCTCCAAGCGCGACCTGGCCACGTGGCTACTCGGCATTGTTAATACGAGGTTAACAGACACTTAGCCAATTAGCTAAGTAAGAGCTGTTTACTTAACATAATACAGATTATGCGCACAAGCAGAGCGAATCAGTGCGTAGAACAAAACGTGAACATGAGAGAACAGAAGGTGAACGCCCCGCCAGGCTAATTGTGGCAGAATTATGACGGGGGTGGGGTCTTTTCGTGGCATCGGTAACCAGAAAATTCGCCACTCAAGGGATGAAAAGCCCTTTGTTTACCTCGTCTTAACGTTCCAGGGGACGATGTGCGCGTCAGACCTGCACTCCATGCACACGGTACCGATCTGACGCGCTGCCCACCGTCCGTATGCAAGGAGCTACCCCGCTCATTGAGGTGCGTCAAGCTCCTAAATGCTGCCTAGGTCCAAAAATTTTCAAAAATTGCGAAAAAATGTTTAGGTTACTCTCAGGTTAAGTTGACAGGTTACTCTCAGGTTGCTAGACCTCGAATCACTACTTTCGACGTAGTGGCTAGCCCGCGGAGCTGAGAACGTCCCCCTGATCGACGCTCCGCGGGCATCATAGAAAGGAATAGGACGGAACATGGCACGTGAACCTGAACCCCGTGGTGGACGCAAAAAGCCGGAGAGCATGACCTCTCGCGAGCGGCTGAAACACATCCGCGATTTGGAAATGAGCATCGCGCTCCGTGATCAGCAGTTTGCCGATCTGCGCGACTCCCGCGATAAAGATCGCGAGTATATCGCCAGCCTCGAACAGCGTCTTGCTCAGCAGTCGAAGTGGCATCTCGAAGCAGCCGCAAATCTCGAAGAGGCCGAGGCCCAAATCGAGGCACTGAACGAGACGTATGACAAAACGGTCAACGATTTCGCCAAAACGGCTGCCGCGCTTGAAGTGGCGGAACAACGCATCACGGAAGCCGAGCAGGCCAACGTTCAGCTGACCGGGGTCAAAAACTCCACTCTTGTGAGCAGCATGAATGTCGAGCGTGCGCTGAAGGATGCGTTCGAGCAGTTCGGCCGCGGCCTGGCGGAGGGGATGAAACCATGATCAATGTTTACATGGAGTGGGTGGTCTATGCTATTACAGGAGGAGATTTCTGATGGAAGGCAACATTTTCCCTGAGCTGATCCGGCAAATGAAGTCCGCTGAGAATTCAGACCTCGGCCGTGTGGACTTAGGTGGTGATTATGCGTCCGACCTCCAGCCAGAGCGTGATCCGATCTTGGAGGATCGGAGCCGCAAAGAGGACACGGTGACTGAGCCTGAGTTGTACATGAGCTTCAATGGTGTCGTCACGCAGGACCAGGCAAAAGTGCTGGCCACTTTTTTGATGGACTTGCAGATCGAATTCTCAACCAATCCTGCACCGAGTAAAGAGGAGCAGGAGGCCATCGACGATGCAGACTACGATGGGTACACTGTGGTTGCAGAGCCTGCTCCCAATGTGCTGGTTGATGTCGGCGCTGACGAGATCAGAGATGCATTTGGCTCGACCGTGCATGACCTCATTGGTGAGAAAGAGGAGCCAGTGACTTGGATACCTCCGCTCAAAGAGATCAGTGAATTGATCGGTGAGATCGAAGACGCCCAAGACCAGTATAAGCGCTGGCAGGACCACGATGGCCGGGGTGATTATGATTCAGCAGACATAGTGATGCGAGGCTTTGACGGCAATGGGATGTCCAACCGCAAAGCGAGCCGTGTCCCTAAGGAGGCGTACCGGGAAATCCGAGAAACGATGCTCGGGTATTGGAACGTGATCATGGCCGAGAAATCCAGAGAGCTGCAAGCTCTGATCAAGGAGAGCATTTGATGTCAGAAAAACTACCAAGTTTTCATAGCGACCTGACGCCGGCCGAAGTCGAGCGGTTGTCCATGCTTGCCGAGGAGTGCGGAGAGGTCGTCCAGGCGGTCGGGAAAATCTTGCGCCATGGCTTCGAGAGCTATCACCCGGATGATCTCTTCAAAGGCAGGCCAACGCCTGATGCCGTGTCCAACCGTGGCAGGCTACAGCTTGAATTGGCCGATGTGCTCGCGATGTGCGGGCACATGGAGAACGATGGCGACGTGCAGATCAGCACGGACGACATCGAGAACGCAATGATCCGAAAGGGTAAGTACGCCCATCACCAGGAGTGGTAAAATGGAAAAGAAATTGCATCGGCTCGTGCTAGTCGAAGAGATTGAGGTTGAAGGGTGTCTCGATCTCGATAGGACCCTAACCGTAAGCCCGGGTAAATATGCCGCGGTGCGTGTGACCAGGGGACGGGCTCAACATTCTCAGCAAAAATTCACGACGACCTTGTCGTATTACGATTTAGAGGAAGTTGAAAATGCGTGAGTTCTCGGTCAACAGGGCGAAGCTGGCCGAAATGGCCGTCTCAATCCACGCCCAGAACCTCGAAATGGGCTGGTGGGACAAATGGCTCGACAACAAGTCTGATCGTCACGAAACAGCCATGATGCTCGTCATTTCAGAGCTTGGCGAGGCCATGGAGGGTGACCGCAAAGACCTGATGGACGATCATCTTCCGGATTACCCGATGTTTTCGGTTGAGCTGGCCGACGCGTTGATTCGTTTGCTTGATTTGGCCGGTGCTTACGAGATCAACTTCGAGGCGGTCGACGTGGAACTGCTTAGTTATGAAATGCACGCCTATCTGCGGCAGCTGACCAAGCCCGAGGGCCTGTACTACGTGTGTAAGCAAATTGCGCGATGCAATGGCAAGTCGGCGGAGGTATGGTTTGGAATTGCAGGCGTTATGGCCTTGGCGATGACCCACGACATCGACATCATTCCGATCTCGGAAGAGAAGATCGCATACAACGCAGTACGCGCTGATCACAAGAAAGAGCTGCGTGCTCAGAAAGGCGGAAAGGCGTACTGATGCCAGAAGATATCACAGTGCATGTTGACGTTTCGCGCGGCGTGGACCACACAGTGTTTGTGATCCGGGAGCGTATCGCGCGAGAAATTCGAGAGGCGGGCCGGCGAGAGGGCCGGGCCGTCGAACAGATGCGCCAAATGCGCATTGGACAGAAAGCTGCGGAACGTCGGGTCCTCTTGGCCTCAATGCGTCGCAAGAAAGGATAGTCATGGATCGATTCACCAAAAAAGCAGTCGCGGAGCACTTGGACCACATCGCCAAGCTGCGCGTCCGGGCCGATCTCGCCCGGGAGATGAACCTCGACGAGATTGCGGACGGCGCTTATGAGGACGTGAAGCGTCGCAAACGCGAAGTGTTAAAGCTCGTTCGGAGGGCCGCGGCATGAGTAGCCTAGTACAGTTCTACTGCGCCACCGCGATCTGCACGGCCATCGTGATCACATCCTTCGCACACCCCGATAAGGTCGCCGAAGACCGGTTCGGAGCCATGAAGAACACGGTCATCACATCGATGCTGTGGCCCGCGCTTCTTGTTCGGGGGACAGACAAATGATGAACCGTAGAGGTTTTCTAGCCGGAATGCTCGCCGTTCCCGCGGTGGCGTCTGCGTCAAGTCTTATGGCCATGCCGCGTAATCCTGCGAGGTTGTTACGACCTGACCATTTTTTGGTCTATCGCGTGGAAGAAGACCACGTCCTCGATGCGATCCGGTATCATATGATGACTATACCTGACCCTTGGCATTCTTCACACATTTCACAGAGATTTGCGAACGTCGAAGTTCCTCGGATTGCCGTCAAACGTAAACCGCGTCTTTTGATGGAGCCAGGCCAGTACGTCGACCTTGAGCATCTGACTCAAGCGTTGCGAAAGGTTTAACACTTGACAAAAGTTGGTCTTGCCCCTATTTTAATACCACGGACCATATAGGGAGTAAGATATGAGATTCGAGACCTACGCTAGTGCCGCATTTATCGCCCTGATGCTCTTGGGCAGTGCCGGCTTTCTTGGCCACCAGGCCTACCACGATGTCGGGCTATTCGCGCCCGTACAGGAGATGATCAAGTGAGCAAGTTCCACACGCCTACGAACGAAGGCCGGATCGACAAGATGGTCGCTACGGTCGAAATGCTCGATAAGAGCGCGAAGTCCAACAAAGCCTCCACGGAGGATATCGACACCCTTGTTGCGCCGCTGCTCGACGCCCTGCGTGAGCTGGGAGCGACCATCGGTACTTCTGATCGGCCGGTTTCCGCGCCTGAACCGACGCCGCGGGTTGTCGGCGAAGAGCCGCATACCGCGCCTGATGGCACGCCGCGCGAGCCCGGGCCACACCCATATATGAAGGGTGAGTACAAGCCGCTGTGGATGTCGATCAAGGAGATGGCTGAACAGGCGCCGTTGATGGACCTCGGCCAGGCTATGGTCGTGTACACCCAGCGCGTCGAAGATGCCTTGTTCATGGTTCAGGACAGCGATCCAGACCTCGTCAAGCAGAACAAAACTCCGATGCCTGAGACGGCGCCTGTCGAAGAGGAGGACGAAGACGATGATGCGTGGGATTAAGAACTGGCTGGAGCGGCGCCGTGAGTATGAGAACTGCATCGACCTGATCGTGGCGCAGCGCGAGGAGATCGCTGATCTCAAGGCGTCTCTCAAAGCCTCCCACGCTGGTCCGACTTTCGACTCCGTTGCGAAGACCATCAACATCGGGGACATGGACGAGCAGGTACGTCGCAAAGTCGCTGATGAACTCGAAAACGCCATGGCCTACGGGATAGTGGATGCAATTCTCGACGCTGTGCGCCGCGCAGAACCCACTGACCGGCGTGGCGTTGCGCAGGTCGCTATGGAGTCACGTGACATCATGCGCGTGAGGTTCCGTCTTCCCGAACTGCACCGCGAAGCGAGCATCATTGTTGGCGACCCATGGATTCGGCGCGATGACCTTTGATGTTGGCCAAGAGGTCTGGGTTTTCAACCAGTCATTCTCCGGCACCTTTGTCGTGGAAGGCCAAGCCAAGGTGGTTGTCGCCATCGACCGCACGGCCGACCGGTTTCTTGTGGACTTCGGCGACGGGTGTGGTCCCGTCGAGCGGTTCCTCGATGCAGAGGGACAGCATGATCCGCAAGCTCATGCTGAAATGCTGAACAACCCTGGGTGGGAGGTGTAGGATGACAAAAAGCTATGAGCCAGAACACCTGATGCTTGGAGCGGGCGTTGTGATCGCAACAGGCTTCGCTATTGGAGGCGCACTGGCATTGACCGTCGGCTACTCGGCTTTCTGGGCTGCTTGGCATTAGGAGATTGACATGCCTAGAACTATGTTTGCCACTGAAATCCTGCCTATGCCTGAAATCCACTGTGAAGTTCCTTGGGATTCAGAGCTCGTCGGGATCGGCATGCACGGGGATCGCCCGGTTATGTTCTGGCTGAG
Organism: Cyanobacteria bacterium J06638_20; assembly: GCA_039819245.1. Classification (GTDB taxonomy): domain Bacteria; phylum Cyanobacteriota; class Cyanobacteriia; order Elainellales; family Elainellaceae; genus Vacuolonema. Next base: position 48,469 of record JBCBSJ010000006.1, on the reverse strand, counting down.
TGATCAAGGGGTCGGGCATCTTGTCCCAAAGCTGTGCCATGAGTTCTATGTGGTGCAGCTCGGGGATCAATTACCCGATGATCATGGGGAGCTGGTTGGAACCTGCACGTTGTTGGTCGATGCCACGGAGGTGGGACCTAGTGGAACCCATCACCATACGATACCAGCCAATGTCGCGATCTGGCGTAAAGAGAAAGGGTGCTGAGTAATGACGATGCGCATTGCGTCTCGCAAGCCGACGAACGGGCAGAAGATCAAGCTCGTCGTAGAGGACACTGGCAAGGTGACAGGTATGGGCAAAACGACCCGCCTCACCTTCCAGGAAGCGAGGATGCTGATCCATATGGCAGATCGGTCGCCGCGCACGTGCACGCCTGAGCAGATCATGGTTGCGGTCAAGCCCCCGTCCAAAGAGGACGACCTTATCAATATCGAACAGGCCAAAGTGCTTGTGTCGAAGACGCGCCAGAAACTGCGCAAGATTACGGACATGGAGATTATCGAGACTGTTCGCGGGTTGGGGTATCGCATCCCCAACTACATAGAGGTCATGACGAACATTAAGGGCGGGGAAACACTGCGCATCCAAAGCGATATCTTTGCAATGCTGGTGAGCCTATCGTTCGAAGCCAAGGAACCGCTCGAAGACGTGGTTCGGGAGGTTCTGATGATTGGAGGCCGTGAGAAGAAATTGCGTGTTTTGCGAAAAATTGCAGAGGAGGAGAAGCACATGGATGACTTCCAGGAAGAGGACGCTTGGGAATGAAACATGTTAAGTATATCGGTGAAGACCCCACCTTACGTCCTGGTGAGACCGGCTTAATGCGTGAGGATGGCAGAGTTCAACTTGACGGGCCTCGCGAGGGTTGGAGGAGTCCGGAATCGTGTGATCCTAGGTGTTTTGGTTGGCATGATCTTGGGGACGAGTGGGAAGAAGTTCGGGATTTATCGGAAGCATGAAAAAGTGATAGCTGCTCTGTATGTCGCAAAAGACGGACCATACGCAAATTTAGAAGGTGTCGAGGTTTATGACGAGGACAGGGATGCCCGTATTTATCAGGGTCCTTGGCCTGTTGTCGCACACCCTCCATGTCCGCGGTATGGCAAATTTTGGCGCGGCCAACCCGGCAATATTGCTAAGGGAAAAGTCGAGCAAAAAGGGGATGATCAAGGGTGTTTTAAGTGCGCCCTACACGACGTGCGCCGATGGGGCGGAGTTCTGGAGCATCCCGCAGGTAGCTTGGCTTGGGAGATGTTCGGGATCACACAGCCCAAGGAACAAGGATGGACTAGGGCAGATCGATTCGGGGGAATGACCTGTCGCGTAGAGCAAGGTCAGTATGGTCACTATTGTCCAAAGCCTACTTGGCTCTATGCGGTCAACTGTAATTTACCACAACTCCGGTGGGGTGTGCATCCAGTAACAGATGAGGATTTTCGGCGCGTAGCCCCCCCATTTGGTTGAGAAACACGGCATTGAATGGTGTCGCCGAGCGGGGATCATGGCAATGCGTGGCGGGGGTAAAGACAGTGCTATTCGAATCCATACCCCCATTGAGTTTCGGGACGTCTTAATCGCAATGGCACAGTCAGCTGCTTGAAAACGTCAGATTGACACTAGAGCCAAGCGCTTGTAGCGCTGGGGTGTTCCGGGTAGCTGCTCCCACCGTCCCTTTCTCACACCCGGACGTGGCCCTCGCTTCGGCGAGGGCCGTTCAACTACGAGGACCCAATGACTGAGTTTACGCTCGATCTGGAAGAAGCTTGGGAGGAGATGACCGAGGAAAATCGCCTGAAGGTGAGTTTCATCGAAGAGTTCTCCAATCATGGCGTGGTGGCGCAAGCCTGCCGCGTTATTGGTATTTCTAGATCGCGCTACCGTAAGTGGATGGAGGAAGACGAGGTCTTCGCGATTTTGCACAAAGATGCTCGCGAAGACGCTATCGACCAGGGGGAGATGGAGCTGCGTCGTCGTGCAGTTGAAGGACATGTTGAACCTGTTTTCTTTCATGGCAGCCCGGTCTGGAAGCGCAATCCGCAGTCTGGTGAAATTCTGTATGATGATGACGGCGAGCCCGTACCGCTCACGGTGCGCAAAATATCAGATCGGCTTTTAGAGATATATCTGAAGGCCAATCGCAAAGCGAAGTACGGGGACAAGACTACCCACGAGCATGTGGGTGAAGGCGGTGGGCCGATTAAGGCCACCATCACCTTCGTAGACGCCGACGAGGGTCGACCCGCAGGGGAGAAAGTGGATGACGACGACAGGGACGATCAAGACCCCTGGGCCTAACCTGAGAATGGCCGGCAAGCTCCGGCCGCTCTTCAAGCCCTATCGATACAAAATACTCTACGGGGGCCGGGGCTCCGGTAAGTCGCATGGCATCGCCATCGCGCTCGTTTTGGCCGCAGGGGAGCGTAAGATGCGTATCCTCTGCGCCCGTGAGGTGCAGAAATCCATTGCGACCTCATCGAAACAGCTGATTCAGGATAAGATTATCGAACTGGGCTGGGGGCCGCAGGAAACTGGGGGCAATGGTTTCTTCAGCTTTACCGACCGGGTGATCCGGGGCCAGAACGGTTCCGAGTTCCTATTCATGGGCCTCAAGACCAACCCAGACAGTGTCAAATCGACGGAAGGTATCGACATTGTGTGGCTCGAAGAAGCCAATAAGGTGTCGCAGCGCTCGATTGACCTCCTCGGCCCGACGATCCGTAAACCCGGCTCTGAGATTTGGGCGTCCTATAACCCTGAGCTGGCTAGTGATCCCATCCACCGGCTGCGTGAAGACCTCGCCCGCGACCGCCCTGATGAAGCGCTCACCGTCGAGATGAATTGGAGAGATAACCCGTTCTTCCCAGACGAGCTGCGCAATGACATGGAGTGGGACAAGTCGCGCGATCTAGACAAGTACATGCACATCTGGGAAGGCGGGCTCATCGCACGCAGCGAGGCGAAGGTCTTCTCGAACTGGGTAGAGGACGATCTCGACGATAAGGTCCGAGCATCTGGTGCGCGTCCTCTGTTCGGTGCCGACTGGGGCACCCGAGACCCGACCGTTTTGGTTGAGTGCTATGCTTGGCCTGGTGAGCGGCTGATCTATTTCCGCAACGAGGCTTACAAGGTCGGCGCTTCGATTGACGAGTACCCCTCGCTCTTCGCAGGCTCGGATTACAGAGAGCCCCCGAGGTGGGAAAATCCTTTCCAACATCCGGGCGTCGATAACGTGATGATGAACCAGATCGTGGCGGACAGTTCGCGACCTGATACCATCACGTATATGAAGGATCGGGGGTTCTCAATTGTCGGGGCGGCACGGGGTGCAAACTCTATCGAGGAAGGTGTCGAGTTCCTGAAGAGCTATGACATCGTGATTCATCCGCGGTGCAAGCACGTCCGCGACGAGTTTCAGCTCTACAGCTACAAGGTCGACAAGCAGACAGAGGAAATCCTTCCTGAACTGGCGGACAAAGACAACCACACCATTGATGCAGCACGCTATGCGCTTGAGAGCACGCGGCGCGCAGCCGTTGCGCGAAAGCGAGGGTTTGGTGGCGAGCCCACACTATTTGTAGGAGATGGGTAGTGAAGAATGTTACAAAAATTAGACTTTTGTAACCAACTCTTAGAAATATGCACTTTTTTAATATTTTCTCTTGCACGAATCGAACAAACCGTGCCATGACCCCATTGCTGCGTGGGGGCAGCTTTAGAAAGGTAACGGTTATGAATATCAAGACTATCCTGACTACCGCGGTGCTTGCCATCGCTCTCGCTGTTCCGGCTCATGCCACTGGCAAGAAGGTCGACAACAGCAACAACCCGACAGCCATCGCAGGCGCTGCCGCTGGGGCAGCCGCGCGGTCAAGCTCGAAGGCTAACGCCGCGGCTATCGCAGCCCAGCAACAATCTCTCGACGCCAACTTCAAGAACACCAACCGCAACGTCAACAACGTCAGCCAAGGCCAGGGGCAAGACCAGTCCCAGTCCGTCAACAACTCTGACAGCGTCGTTGTCGAGGGCGATGACATCCCATCGTTCACCGGCAACGTGACGGTGTTCTTGGGCTCTTTGGCCAATGACAAGTGCGGCCGCGTCGCTGTCGGTGTTCCCTACTCGGCGTACACCTGCAACGTGCTCATGGAGGCTGACGCCATGCAGGAGAAGCTGACGCCGATCTACGGAACCCGGAAAGCAGCGCAGATCGCCCTGTTGCACGCGGCGCGTCTTGACCGCACCATTCGCGACACGCTCCTGGCCGCCGGGGTCGTTAAACGCCCATGATCGAGAACGAACCAGCGTCCAACATGGACACAACGGTTCACGCGGAGCTGGCAGCCTTTGATAGGTTGCCAGCGCCCATCCGAAAGTTCCTCTCAGAGTGCCCTTACAACATCAGCTCGGAGAACGTCCTGCACTGGTACGAGGAGGCAAAGAGGGAGCATGGACCATGGGCTACCCAAATCATCCTTGACTGGCAGCATCGTGCTGTGCGAGAAATCCGGTCAAAGGAAATCCGAGAGGGGCGTCTTCCGCCCTGTGCGTGAGGCGACATGGCAATACGAGATCGGCTCGATGCGATCCTAGCTCCCCTTCGGCGAAACGCCAGTACAGTCCGACCCACCCAGACTCAGGGTGCGCCGGGCGTTCCTGTTTATGGGGGGTACATCGACGACAATGAAGTCGAGGCGAAGCTCAAAGGGCGCGAGAAATACCGGACCTACTCTCGCGTCTTAGCCAATACCTCTATCGTGGCCGCGGGTGTGCGGTTCTTCCTCAACTTGTCTGGCTCTGTCGAGTGGAAGATTGACCCGGCCGAGGGCGACACAGACGAAAAATATGCCGACATCATGCGCAAGGCGCTCTTCGAGCAGCCTGATACGCCATGGCACCGTGTTGTGCGTCGCGCGTCCATGTACCGTTTCTACGGGTTCTCCGTTGCTGAGTGGACAGCCGGTCGACATGACGAAGGCTTTATGGGCTTTGCGGATATTGCTCCCCGGGCACAGCTCACCATCGAACGCTGGGATATTGACCGTGGCACCGGCAAAGTCATCGGGGTCATTCAGCGTGATCCCTACGATGCGGAGGAAATATACCTGCCGCGTGACAAACTGCTCTATCTTGTTGATGACACCCTGAACGATAGCCCTGAGGGGCTGGGACTGTTTCGACATATCATAAAACACGCCGATACGCTCTCCGAGTACGAAAGGCTGGAAGGTGTCGGGTACGCCAATGATCTACGCGGCATTCCGGTTGGTCGAGCGCCGTTTGAAGAGATCAATGAGGCTGTCGAAAAAGGCGATATTTCGCGCGCTGAGGCTGATCGGGTTATCCGGCCCGTCAAGGACTTTGCGAAGAATCATGTGAAGACAGGCCAAACCTCAATGGTTCTGGACAGCGCCGTTTACGAGACAACTGATGACAAGCAAACACCCAGCTCGAACAAGAAGTGGGATATTGATATCATCAAGGCACCTGGGGTGTCACCGATGTCGGAGATGGCCCAAGCAATCCAACGGGTCAATTTTGAGATCGCGCGCATTCTAGGCGTTGAGGGGTTGCTGGTTGGCAGCAATCGGCAAGGGTCATATGCTCTGTCCAAGGACAAAAGCCAGAATTTTTTCCTGATCATCGAGGGCACGCTGCGCGATGTGAAGGAAGCAGTTCAGAAAGACCTGATAGACACCGTGTGGAGGCTCAATGGCTTCCCACCGGAGATGAAACCTGCTATCACCCATGCCAAGGTCCAATACCAAGACGCCCAGGATGTCGCTGAAACTCTTGCCGCGATGGCTCGCGCTGGAGCACCGCTCGATCCGAACGACCCGATCATCAAGGAAGTTCGCCACCTCCTCGGGCTTTCGGCCCCAGAAACACGGACCATTGTGGCGGAAGCCGACGCGGAGCTACGTAGGCTCGTAGCCGGAAACGCTGCGGGCGCCGGTAATGAAAGCAACAATTCTGGACAAACCTGAGGGCCACTATGCCTCTTATCAACGATCCTGACGACCTGAACCAAGGCACCGAAGTTGTCATTGACACGGGTGCTCTGACTATTGATCTTGCTATCGCGGGCAATCTGTCGGAAGACGGCGTGACCCTGCAGGCGCTCTACTCATTTCTGAAAGAGGAATGGCGGACGGATGCGACTAAGATTCCTTTCGCGTTTCCGATGGTTGCCATCACGCCAGAGCAGTTCGAATTCATCAACGGGTGGGAACCGGCAGACGACGCGGCGCGGAAGTTGATCCGTCAAGGTGGGTGGCGAGAAATCACGACAGCCAACGTCGTCAAGCGCGAGTACCTTGGTGTTATCTCGCTTGGCAACATTGACGCAGTCAGCAAAACGGTCGGCGATTTCGCCTATTACGCTTTCAGCTCCGATACCGCGTCCACGCAGTTCACCTACGCCGGCCCGGTAGATGAGGCTGTCCAGACCTTTGGTGACGCGTCGAATGGGAACTTCGACAAGCGGACCGACGTACTCACTCTGTTTATCCGGGAGCAAGGCAAGCTCTACGGCCAACAAACGTCGGAGCAGATCGGTGTGGCCTCTGGGAGCACGCTTGACTATATCGTTCGTCGTTTCCCACTGAACGAGTCCACAGACCTCAATGTGTCGACTTCGGACAGTGACATCGCCACTTTGGCGCCCTTTACGGGCATGTCCATCACGTATTTCGCCACTCCGCAGGCGTCTTCGGGATTGTTCGCGTCTGACCTGTCAGGAGGCCCGTTCAACTTCGGCGTGGTAGTCGATGGAAACAATGGCACCAAACAGCAGATTTACGAGTTCGTGCAGTGGTCTCTCCGTCAAACCACAGACATCGATGCCGACGCAGACGTCAAGCCTGGTAACCTGCAGGATGCACTGCTCCAGTTCGTTGGGTCCACGTTGGAGAGCTTGAACGCCACGAACCCTGACGGAGGTGGTACGGGTGTCGCGATCATTAACTTCGACGCTAATGACACGAACGATCTTGTGTTCCGGGACAACACAGAGGCGTCTCGGACGTTTCCGTTTGTCGCAGCAGGGTCGATCAACTTCTCTGACACGTTGCAGGCAGACGCTGATGCCGTATACCGGATGTTCTTCACGACCAACCCGGCCGGCAACTTTGGCACCGCTACAGCCGTGCTTGTAGATGACAACGCCGGAGTGGACATCTCTGGTAACGTTGGTGCCGCAGCCTCAGTGGCCTTTGATTTTGACTATGATGGGAACACCCAAGGTGGTCGGACACCAGGCACAGACGCTGACGTCACCATCGTCGCCCTTGGCCTCGATGGTGCGCAGTACGTGGTGGCAACCGGTACGATTACTCGGTCGACCGGACTTAGCTTCTCGCTCGTTTCCGCTCTTGAACGGAACTACGCAAACCCGGTCTAAGGGAGTGACCCTTGGCCTACAGCGACGATATCCTGGCGTTGAGCCCAGATCACATCTGGTCATTTAATGGCAATTCGAATGATTCAGTTGGGAGCCTGAACGGTACTGAGACAAGTATCGCGGCGGGCTCCCAGTTGACCGAGGATGCTATTGCGTCTCGGAGATCGAACGCGATCTCAGATCGTATTGCATTGGCGACGTCTGCCAACGTCGACCAAGACCTCACACGAAAGGCTATAGGGGGCTGGTTGAACATATCGGCTGTCCAGCCGCCGCCAAAATCCATCTATCGTGAAGGCACGACGGGCAATCAGTTCTGCTTCGTGTGTTGGGCGGGGAATAACCTCATGCTCGATATCGTGATATCGGGCACTGTGACCCAGCTTTTCGCGAACCGAGCGCTGTCTGCCGGTAGGACGTTTCATGTCTTTGCAGTCTGGTCGGGGACCGGCTTTGATGACACTGTCGAGCTATTCCTCGACGGGGTATCGCAAGGGGCAGCGCCAGCGGGGGTTGCGACGCTGCTTGATCGAAACGTCGGAGAGTGGTCAGACCCCTCCAGCACGACGGAAGTCGGAAACCAGACCGTCTTGCTGAATGGTCTTGTCAACTGCGACTATCAGTATTGGGCGTCGTGGGGCAACAAGACCTTGCCAACCGCTGCGCAAGTGCGACAGGAGCTGTTCGAGAAGGGCGCTCGACCTGGCGTCACGATCTCTTCAGACACCCAAGCCAATATGCAGATCGCGCTGGACGCCTTGGCGGGCACGGTTCGCGGAGACGAACCTTTAAATATTCGGGTCGAAGATGTGACAGGAGGTGGGACGCTGAACCTCACGGCGGATAACATCACTCATGACCCGCTTGCGTCGATCCATGTTCAGTTCTCGGGCACTGGGACACTGAATTGGACGAACACGAATGGTGCTGATGCCTCAATCGGGTCAACGCCAAATGGGGGGACGTTGAACTTCATAAATCCTGCCGTCTTAACGGTGGCTCCGCTGATCACAAACAGCGAGGTTCGCGTCTATGAAGCTGGTACCACGACAGAGGTCGCAGGTATAGAGTCTTCTGGGACATCCTTCCAGTCATCGGTTAGTGTGAATTCGGTCGACGTCGTGGTCCATAAAGAGGACTACGAATATGTTCGGGTTGAGGGAGTTGATACGTCGGCTGGCGACGTTACTGTTCCAATTTCTCAGGTCTTTGACAGGAACTACGCCAATGTCTAACCCGGGCGATCTGATAATTGTAGGAAATAATGCTCTCACAACTGCCGTTCCGAATGCGGGTTCGACACTTGATGCGGTATGGGATGCGACGATCCAGAACTTCGGTGGCGTAGTTTTCGATGGCACCAGCCTCACGCTCGATGGGGGAAAATGGCTGATCGTCTATTCGGAGTATTTCAACACCGGTGATACTACCAATAATGAACGTATCGAAGTGCAAGGTGAAATTCACTCTGTCACTAATGGTCTCCTAGGGGGATTTGGCCAAGGTTTTATCCGGAAAAGCTCAGGAGACCAAAACTGTGTGGTACGCGGGGCCGCGATCATCGACAGTGACGTAGACGAAGAGGTCTTTATCCGGTTTGAGCGTACCGACAATTCGACATCAGGCACCGTTAATCGGGTAGTTGGTGTCGGGAACCTCTGTGCCCTGCGCCTCGACGACACTGATAATTATGGGCTGTATTCCCGGAGCACGACCCAATCTACGTCGGGTGCGACGGTTTTAACCTATGGCCTGAACACGAATGACGAGCAAGACACGGGGTTCACGCGGACCGGATCGGTCATTGATGTGGCTAATGCGGGTCGGTACCTCGTTACCTACTCTCTGGATATCAATCAAACCGCTACTGGTCGAGAAGACGTCATTTCGTATCTGACTAACGCTGGCGCTGAGATCACCGGAACGCGTGGTTTCTGCTACTTGCGTGGGGCAGACGGGTGTCAAGACGGTGCGTTGACATGGATCGGTATTTTGGATTTGCCGGCCGGGGCGGATATTGACCTTCGGGTTCAATGTCCAACTTCGGCCACCATCAACATCACTCAAGGCCGTCTGCAGTTTTGGCAGCTCCCAGCAACGGCAGATACTGTGATCGTCGAGGCGACGACAGGGAACTATAACACGGCCGGTCCATTTACTTGGGATACCGTTGAACATATTGATACGGCTGAGTTCACAGCTTCAGCGGCCAGTTCGATCATCACGGTCGAAAACCCGGGCGCCAATATCGTCTTTGCGACCCTATCTCAGATTTCGCCTGACTCCCCACAGCGGGCCGTGCCTCTTCTCCGCCCTCGTTTTGAGGGGTCTTTCCTCCGGGGTGCGGGTGACGGGTACCATAGGAATTCTGGAGGTACGGGTTTCCTAGCGATTAACACGTCGGCTGCGTTTTTTACAGAAGTCGCAGGGGATTTGGATGTCAACATCGAGGTTACAGGCGCTTCCGGAACTCTGACCAATGACCTTGGCCAGTTTTCGGTCCTGAACCTCAACTCAATTTTCGGGGCCTATACGCCACCCCCAAACATCACTGACGTCGATACTGACAATCAAATCCTGTACTCGCAGACGGATGTTGTCATCACAGGTGTGCGGTTTGGAGCCGTGCAGGGTACAGGGAAAGTCGAGCTATGGGATGACCTCGCGGGGACCACCAAGGTCATCCAGACTATTGATAGCTGGAGTGATACGAGCATCCAGTTCGATGTGGTGCAAGGGTCTCTGCTGGACGACACGACCATTTATGTCGTTGTCACTGACGACGGAGGGACCGAAAGCGCTCCGTTCGCTATCGGTGTTGGGGTGCCCCCTCTCGATGACTACTTTACGGTCATTAATGACACTGATCCAGATCATTGGTGGCGGTTCAACAACGACAGCTACGCCGATAGTGCCGGGGCCAACCCAATTACAACGTCTGTTATAGGAGGCGGAGGGGCGTTCGAGGCCACGCCGATCTGTGAGCAAAACACCCATAGCTGGCGGGTCAACAACCAAGCCGCGGGTGCAAGGCGTGAATGTGCAAACTCTAATAATATCAATGGTCAAACTGAAACGACTAGAACCATGGCAGGTTGGATTCAATTCGAGCAGATAGACACTGCTCTTTCATGCCTCTACGAAGAGGGAGGGGGCATCAATAATATGGCGGTCCTACAAGGTCTCGGAGGTATTCTGATCGTATCATACGCTGATACATCAGATGACAATGCGCAAGCCTACTCTGATTTTCGGCTTGAAGCTGGTCGGGCGTATCATTGGGCTTGGCAGTTTGACCACACGAATGAACAGCTCCTTATTCTTTGGATCGATGGTGTTCGACAGCAAGTCACGTCGGGCAATCCGCTTACCTCTGGGGACCTCGACTCTCACTCCGGGGATATCTCATTTGGAGGCCCAGGAGGCAGCTTGGAGGTCGGAGGCACGGACGTGACCTTCCCGACACAGCTGGACACGCGTTACGCCAACTGGATGTCCTACACGCGGGCTGTTACTGATGCTGAGATTTTAGACCTGTTCCAGCGCGGCGCGCTGCCTCAGGATACGATCTCTTCGGACACTCCGGCTAATATGCAGATAGCGGTCAATGCGTTGACTGTGAGCCGTGCGAATGAGGCTAATGATATTCGAATCTTCGAACCCAGTTCTGGCCTCGAAAACGACCTAGCTCTCGACTTTGACGGGATTGTATTCGACCCCGGGACCTCAATCCAAGTGGAGTGGCGCGGCGCCGGCACATTGACCATAACAAACCTCAATGGCGCAAACGCGGACGCGACCAAGTGCGTCTCAACCCGTGGAGGCTCGGTTGTCGTGGTCAACCCGGCCACGCTGACGCTGACCGGACTCCAAGACCCGACGGAGGTCCGAGTATACGAAGCCGGTACGCAGACTGAAGTGGCAGGCCAAGAGGACGTCACAACTGGTACCTTTTCTGCGACGATTCAAACTGCTAGTGTCGATATCGTCATTCATTCGCTGACCGAGCAGTACCAGCGACTAGACGGCGTGGACACGACATCTGATATCACGTTGCCGATTCAGCAACGAGTTGACCGAAACTACAACAACCCGTAGGAGGGGACATGGCTGACTTCCTCTTCGATGGAGTGACGAAAATCATCACCGAGCCTGCAGGGGTGGGAGACACAACTTTTGAGGTTGCCCGTGACCTCTATTCTGCGTGGAAGCGCTGGGCTCAGCTTATCGACAATGCCAAATTTGATCAGGCCTTTTTGGTGGAAGGCGGGACGCCCATTGGGGCTACTGGGCTGTTCACAGGTACGACGTTCATCTTGACGAACGGCTGGAAGGTGAAGCCTGCGGACTTTGATCACCAAGTCCTTCTCAATGGGAACTTATTCTCGGATGACGGCGTCGTGACGGTGCCGGCTGACACGGCCTCAGCCACTGTGTTCATCAACTCTTCAGTAGCCGCTCAAGGTATTGCAACCGGCTCGGGCGTTCCCGCTGACGTGCAACAAAAGATCGAGGAGCTGTGGCAGATGCGCGGCCTTGACGTCGCCAACCCGGTCACTGTAACGCCCACTCAGGAGCAGTCCGGTTCTATTGATATTGTGATCTCCGGCGACGGGGAGACCACGTCAACAGCCACGAGGCAACCATGAGTACGCTCGCGCGCATTACTCTGGGTCGACTGACGCCCACGGGAAGTGGAGGGACGCCTTCTGGCGTCGTGGGGGGTTTCCTGTCAGGCGTCGTTCAGCCTAGCCTCCAAGCAGCTGTGAGAGCTGATCCGGTGGTACGCGCAGTCGGACAGAACGCTATTGTCGGGGCTGTATCTCAGAGCTTTACGGCAAGTGTCACGCAGCCTATAGTGGCCGCGATCCAACCAGACCCCATTGTAGCGAGGCTTTCTGATGGCGGGTAACCAAACTCTCCAGACAGCGGATTTCCAGCCAATCCCGCTGGATATTTGTGTTACACGGGGTGATAGCCCGATCATCCCTTTTAAGCTTACAACGCCTGCTGGAGCTGACATAGATATCTCGGGCGGAACGTTTACCCTCACCGTCAATACGGAAGAGGACCCGACGGACAACACAAACCAGGTCTTTCAAGTGACTGGAGTTCTTGTTGGTGGCGGCACCACGGGTGAGTTCACCATGCAGCCGACGACCGGGAATACCGGAGCGCTGAACCCCGATCTTGATTATTTTTACGATCTTCGCATGGTCCTCGCGAGCTACGGGGATCGGACGATTTTTAAAGGTAAGTGGCTGGTTGACCAAGACATCAACAAGGACGCGTAATGGGCACGGTATCAATCTCAGGCACTGACGTTATCGTCTACGGCACTCAAGCTGGGGCAAAGACGTATTGGCAGACAACGCTCAATGGATCGACATTCGTCGATGCGGACAGCAACATTCAGAAGCAGAGCCTTGTAGCTGCCACACGTTGGTTTGATGCGCTTGGCTTGGTTGATGAGAATGGCGATGAGTTGATGCCTACTGCGGATGACACGGGCGTACCGGCTGATGTCATCAATGCCTCTTATGAAGCCGCGTTGGCCTTGATCGCTGATCCGACTCTATCAGGAACCTCAGAAATCGGAGGTACCAACACAAAACGGGTCAAGGCCGGGTCAGCAGAAGTTGAGTTCTTCCGGCCCGAAGATGGCTCAGTCTTACCACGAAGTGTGCTACTGCTGCTCACACCTTACCTGGCTGACCGTCAAGGGTCTGACAGCTCACTTAATAACGAGGCGTTCGGAACCGACGTATGCCAGCCGTTCGGTGATCGCAATGACCCAGACTTGACTGAAGGATTCTATTGATGCCTAGCCTGTTTGGGATCGACATCGCCAATGTCATCGCAACGGAGATTGCGAAAGCGGGTAACCTAGTCCCCGGAACTTTGACCAAGACCACTTTTGGTCAGCGTGACCCCAGCAATTTGGCCGCGGGCCGTTCTGAGACATCAGTATCTCATACGTTTCAGGGGTTCCTTGAGAAAGGACAAGTCAGGATACCGGATAGCCGGGTGACGACCAGTGGTACCTTTGTGACGATTCTCGGTGCGTCTGTCGTTCCCTCGGCGGTGCCTGAGGTTAACGACTCTGTCACGATTGAAGGGTCGGAATACGAGCTCACAGAGCTAATGAACCGAGACCCTGCGGCCGCAACCTATATGTTCCGCGTACAAGGGGGCTGAGATGCCCGTCACTGGTGAATTTACGGACCCGGCGGAGCGTGTTCGGAAGCTCGCACGTGATCTAGAAGCCCCGCTTCAGGTCGTGTTTTTTCAGGCTCTGAACCTAATCCAAGACCAGATGACCCTGACTGAGCTCGCAGATTTGCTTTCTGCGGGCCGTGTCGAAGAGGCCCTAAGGTCTGTTGAGGCTGCAGCGGGCCTGATCGCCAACGTGTACACGGACGGGATGCTTGGCGCAGCCTCGGCCACGACGGCGTGGCTCTCGAACGGCATCTTAGTTAACCCAGCCACGTTTGACCCCCTCGATCTACCGGTGGTACGTGCGATGCAGCAATCACGCTTGGAGATTATCCAAGATTTTACGGTGGCACAGCGCGAGGCGGTGTTTGAAGCCCTACGCGACGGAGCTGTACGAGGGCTGAACCCACGTGACACCGCCAGGGCGTTTCGCAGCGCACTGGGCTTGACACCCAAGCAAGTCCAAGAGGTCAACAACTATCGATCTCTACTTGAGGACTTGGATCGTGACGCTTTACGACGAGAATTACGGGACAAAAGATCGGATCGCACTATCATTCGTGCTCTCGAACGGGGTGAAGGCATACCAGCGGATCGCATTGACCAGATGGTTGATCGGTATCGGGAAAATCAACTCCGTTTCCGGGCCGAGCGTATCGCTCGGACTGAGAGTTTAGCTGCCGCGAACCAAGGCTCATACGAAGCGTATGATCAGTTGTTACGGACAGGAGCTCTCGACGGTGATGAAATTGAGAACACTTGGAACACCAGTGTGGATGGTAGAGAACGTCCTTCGCATCTAAACCTGAATGGGCAGACGAAGAGGCATGGAGAAGTGTTCGTTGGGTTTAACGGAAACCTAAGGTACCCCCACGATCCACAGGCGCCGGCGTCCGAAAGAGTGCACTGCCGTTGCGCGCTTGAGAGGCGGTTACGACCCGCGGTGTAAACGACCCTTGCAAAAGCGGGTCAGTTATGAAGTAGTGCAGAACAAAACGAGAACATTGATCATGGCAGATACTGATCTGACGCCACCCTTGCCGGTTACCATGAACGCGCTTCGAGGTCTTGAGCTTCGTAAGCGCTACCATCGTGGTGTCCGCACAACAGCGGAACTCGCGAAGGGCAAGCCTGTTTCCCAAAGCACTTTGAAAGCCATGAAAAAGTTCTGGACCGGACGTGTCGGCCAAGACTTCGAAAAGCGCGATGCCTTCGATGGGGGTCCGACCACAGCTCAAATTCAATGGCTTCTTATGGGCGGCCAAGCTGGCAAAGAGTGGCTTGAGAAAATGGAAGTCCCGAATGAGGACACGAAATCCATTGATGTCACCGTTGCGAAAGTCGATGAAGCCTTGGGCATCGTTTTCGGCTACGCCATAGTCTGCAAAGATGGGGAGGATGATTTCTTTGATAGCCAAGGTGATCATATCCCTGAAGCTGCGATGCTAGAAGCTACTGCGGACTATATGTCTGGGCATCGGATCGCCAAGGACATGCATATGGGCGGGACCGTTGGCCAAGTTGTCTACGGCTTTCCCATGACAGGCGACATCGCGAAAGCTCTTGGCATTGAGGTCCAAAAGACAGGTTTCATCGTTGGCATGAAGCCTGATGGACCCGAGCTTTTGGAGAAATACGCCAAAGGGTCCTACACAGGGTTCTCGATTGGTGGAAAACGCATCTCGCAGGAGAACGTTGATGGCTGATAAGCGCATTATGACCGAGTTCAAGCTGGAGGAAGTGAGCTTCGTCAAGAAGCCTGCTCAGCGCCCTGCGGTCGCACAGATCATGAAGTCCGAGGACCTTGATTGGATGTCGGACGATGAGTTGATGCAAGAGGATACGGCCCAGACCGTATCGCTGCAGCTTGTGAACAAGTCCTTGGTGGACATGGCGACCGGAGAGGAAGCTGGACACCAACACGGCATTCGTGTAGAGCATTACGAGAACGGGAAGGCCCATGTCTATCTTGGCTACGCCGGGGAAGAGGAAGGTGGGCAACATTCCCATGACGTCGTGATGAACGCTGATGGCAGCATCACCGTCACAGAGAACTTCGGACATAGTCACACGATTGACTCAGCTGAGCTGCAACGTCTCATGATGGCGGTCCTCACGAAAGTTGACATCGAATTCCCGGAGGAGGCTGAAATCGCCGACCTTCTCAAAGCATGGGATCAGAGCGGCGATGTTGTTTTGGAGAAGGACGCCAACATGGCTGACAACGACACCAAAGCCGCCGATGATCTCAAAGCGGCACAAGAAGCGCTCGCTAAGGCAGAATCAGAGCGTGATGAAGCTCTTGCCAAAGCGGGCATGAATGATGCCGAAAAGCAGTTCATGGCAAAGCTTGACAAAGATGCGGCCAAGGCCTTCGCCGGCATGGACCGCAAGGCTCGCATGGCTGAGATGCGCAAGTCCGAGGACGAAGACCCTGTGGTCTATAAGTCGGAGATTTCCGGCGACGAGTTCCGCAAGTCGGACGATCCGCGTCTGGTCGAAATGGCCAAGCGCGACGACGTTCGCGAAGCCGAGCTCAAGAAGATGCGCCAAGACAGCGAAGACGCTGCATTCAAGAAAACGGCGGAAGATGACTTCGCAAATGTCCCAGGGGACGTCGAAGTCCGTGTCGCTCTCGCTAAGGCCATCGCCAAGTCCGGTGAAACCGATGAAATGCAGGGCAAGATGCTCGCTGCTCTGAAAGCCCACAGCGGCGAGATGGGCAAAACGACGACCACGTTCGGCCGTCAGGGCATCAACAAGGCCGACGAAGGCGGTGCCTTCCAGAAACGCGATGAAGCGTCCGATGAACTGGATCGCATCGCAAAAGAGCTGCGCGAAGCTGACCCGAAGCTGTCCGACATGGACGCTTACGAGAAGGCATGCGAGCAGAACCCGGCTCTCTACGAGACCGCAATCTCGGGCGCTTACTAAGCGCCTGACCAACCATAGGAGACTGACATATGTCGTTCCAAAAAGCACTTGCGGTCACCCTTCAAGCCGCATCTGGTGCAGACCTGGCCCAAGGTCGCTTTGTCGATATTGGCGCCAGCGGTCTGACCACTCCCACGGCCAACGGTGACGCAGTCGGCGTGACCGCAGAGGCCTACGATGACTCCGAAGTGACAGCGGGCCGCGGCTCGCCGGCCATTCCGGTTCTCGTTGAAGGGATCGTCGAGGTCGAAGCATCTGCCGCTATCGCGGTTGGCGCCGACGTCGCAACCGGGGCCGATGGTCGCGCCGCGACCGCTGCATCTGGCAACGTCGTTCTGGGCAAGTGTGTTCTTGCTGCAGGCGCTGCCGGTGAATTCGCCTCGGTCCTTCTCACCAAGCGCGGCTCGACGGCCCCGTAAACCCACCCGTGATCTGAGGAGAGACACCAATGCCTATCGTCACGAACCCTACCGCGGGTGACATCCACGTCAATCGCCCGCTGACGAACTTCTCGCAGAAGTACCTTCTGCGCGCCGACATGTTTATCGCGTCTCGCGCGATGCCGAACCTGCCGGTGTCCAAGCAGTCGGACCTCTACTACGTCTTCAACCGTGGTGACTTCTACCGCGATGAGGCCGAAGAGCGTGCGGATGGTACCGAGTCGGCTGGTGGCAGCTTCACGCTGTCGACTGACCCGTACTTTGCGCGGGTCTTTGCGTTCCACAAGGACGTCACCGACCGTCAACGCTCCAACCAGGATGAGTTGATCCGCCTCGATGAATCGGCGACCCAGTACGTCACCCACAAACTCCTGATCAAACGCGAAAAGGACTTCTTGGGCTCGTACTTCGGCACTGGCATCTGGGCCAATGACGTCGCTGCCACTTGGGGCGCGCCGGCCTCGACCCCCATTGAGGAAATCCGCACTGGTATCCGGACTGTTCATGGGGCAACCGGTTTCCGTCCAAACAAGATGATCATCTCGCGCGCTGGGTACGACACCTTGCTCGACAACGATGACATCTTGGCCCGGATCACAGGCGGCGCGACTGTGTCGCAGCCTGCGGAAGTCCAGAAGCGTCTGCTTGCACAGCTGTTCGAGCTCAACGAAATCTTTGTTGTTGACGCGGTGGAGAACACCGCTGCTCGGGGCGCTGCGGAAGCAACCCAGTTCATTGGCGGGGACAACGCCCTGCTCTACTATGCTCCCAATTCGGTGGGCATCGAAGAGCCAACGGCGGGCAACGTCTTCTCCTGGACTGGCTTTATGGGCGCCACAGCGAATGGTATGCGCATCAAGCGTTTCCGTGAGGAGCGCGTCGAGGCCGACCGGATCGAAGGCCAGATGGCTTACGACCACAAGGTTGTCGCCCCCGAACTGGGCTACCTGTTCACCGGCGTATCTGCTGCGTCGTAGGACGAGTAAAGTACAAGACATCGGAGGGGGCCTTCTTGGCCCTCTTCGCACTTCAACCCTAAAGTATAAGGAACGAACCTATGGGTACAGTTGCACGCCCCCTATACCGTCGTGGTATCGATCTCGTGGTGGTCCGGCCGATCAAGGTATCCCGCGAATGTGTGATGCCTGTCGGCACTATGATCAAAGCGGATGGCAAGGCCCGCATTGCGGTCGAGAAGCCAATCCTTGAGGACGTCGAGGTCGAGGTGACCAAGATGATCGAGGTGGAGCAAGAAGACGGCTCCATGGCTGAGGAGGAAGTCAAAGAGACTGTCACCGAAAGCCGACCAACTGGTGAGACCAAAACGGTCAAGAAGACCGTTCAGTTTCGTCAACACCAGATGCGTAACTGGTATACACGCCGTCGGGTCGGACCGGCGAACGCGCCGTGGTCCAATACCATGATTGAATCGTGGGGGACGGACAAGCACTTTGTTAAGCCAGAGGTCTCTGGTGAACCTGAGACCGCCCCGGAACCTGAGACCGCCCCGGAACCTGAGACCGCCCCGGAACCTGATCTGATGCCCCAAGTCGAACAGGATGCCATTGCTGAGTGGAATGGTACGTGGATCATAGGAGGCTATGAAGGCACCTATGCGTCCGCAGAGGCCGCGGAACAGGCACTAGAAGCGTTCAGGGCTGACCAAGAACCCGAGCCCGAGCCCGAGACCAAAGAGGCTGGCGAAGCCTGGGACTAAATGACGGCGCAGGTAGACCGAATTGCTCGTGAACTCGAACGCCTTGGTGAACGAATTGTTCGTGCCATCGTGTTCGAGGTCACGGCAGAATTGGTAGCTTCTACTCCGGTCGACACCGGGTGGGCACGCGCCAATTGGATACCGAGCATAGGGGCACCGAACACTTCTACTCGAACCAATCGTCCGACGCCCGGAATCGTACCGTCCGCAGCGGCGGAACAGGCCGCAGGATTAGCCATTATGTCTACGTTTGAACTTGGTCAGACTGCGTTTATCACCAATAACGTACCTTATATCAGTAAGCTCAATGGTGGAAGCTCGACGCAAGCCCCAGCGAATTTTGTTGACCGGGCTGTTCAATCTGGGGTGATTCAAGCCGCGAGGAAATTTGCGACATGACCACACTTAGAGAAGCTAGGCAGGCTATCAACTCGCGCTTTGTTTCTGCGTGGAATGACGTTACACCATATACTCTTCAGAATGAGGACTTTGAGAGCGAAGGTCTCGATGAGTGGGCTCGGGTAACGATTAACAACACTTTGGCGTCCCAAGGCACCTTGGGCCCTCCCACAGCCCGTAGGTTTGAACGTCAAGGAGTTGCCACAGTACAAATTTTCACGAAAGGTGGGTCAGCCACGGACAGAGCTGATGAGCTGGCCATGATCGCCCAAGGTGCATTCGAAGGGGTGACATTGACCATCTCTTCGGTTACGTTCTTGGACGTAGTGGTCAACGAGATCGGAGAGGATGACGAGGGCACTTGGTATCAGGTGAATGTCGTTGCCAACTTCCGGTACTTCGAAACCAAATAGCACAGGAGACCACCATGGGTCGCACACTGACGAACAACACGGGCCTGGCGGTCGCAAAAGAAGCATCGCTTGGGGTCCTTCCTGGGTCGCCAGACTGGAAGCAGCTAGAGCCAAATGACATCACCAATTTTGGCGCTGAGATCACGACCGTCGCGCGAGACCCTATCTCGGCAGACCGTCAACGTCGTAAAGGTACCGTAACCGATCTTGATTCGGCGCCCGAGTACGAGGCCGATCTGACCATGGATATCGTCGATGACTTCATCGCTGGTTTCTGTTTTGTGGTCGCGACAAACGAGAATCTGCGGTTCAATGGCGCTAGCGCTACCGGCACTGGGTATACTGTTCCGGCGCTCGACGCAGCGCAGGGCGCTGTGTTGCAGTCGGGCTCGCTCGTTTTCGCGCAAGGATACTCGACGACCGCGAACAATGGCTTGAAGCCACTGACAGCGGATGCAGCGTCCACGGACACTGAGCTAACCGTTGCAGGACTTTCAGCTGAGACGGCTAGTGAGAGCGCAATTCTTGAATACGCGGGTATTCGAGCCGCGACAGGCGACCTGACCCTGACGGTGTCTGGCACGACGGCCGTGTTGAGCACAACCCTGCTTGATTTCACGACACTCGGGCTTACGGTTGGGCAGTTCATCCACATTGGCGGCCTCACCACCTCAGAACAGTTTGATACGGGTGCCGGGTACGCACGCATCACGTCCATTGCGGCGACCGAGATCGGGCTGGATAAGCTTGCTGCGGCTCTTGCAACTGATGACGGGGTCGGCGATACTGTTGATCTTCTGTTTGGGCAGTTCATTCGCAACGTGGCCACGACGGACCCTGCGTTCATTGAGCAATCGTTCCAATTTGAAGCCCAGTTTCCTAATCTCGGACCCGCTGGTGAAACGGGGTTCGAGTATGCTACGGGAAACTTCTGCAACCAGTTGGAATTCACTTTCCCCCTTACCGACAAAGCCACAGTGACGGCGTCATTCGTCGGGCTTGACACTGAGACGCCCGTCTTCGTCGCTAAGACGGGTTCTGACACGCCGCGGCAGTCCCTGAAAACAACGGCTCTGAACACGTCATCGGACTTTGGCCGTCTGCGCATCCAGAACACTGACGAGACGGGCCTGACCACGGACTTCAAGGAGATCACGTTGACGCTGAACAACAACGCGTCTCCTGAGAAAGTGCTCGGATGCCTTGGTGCGCGTTTCATCAACACCGGCAACTTCGAAGTCGACCTTGAGACCCAGGTGCTCTTTACGAGCGAAGAGGTGATCGAGGCCATCAAAGAGAACCGCACTGTCACATTTGACCTTTTGGTCAACAACGACAATGGCTCTATGGCTATTGACATCCCGTCTCTGACGCTCGGCGCCGGTGACAAAGAACTACCGGTCAATGAGAGCATCCTGATCAACCTGACAGGACAAGCTTTCCGCGACCCGACCCTGGGCACGTCGCTTAGTGTCAGCCTGTTCCCGGCCGCGCCCGACGTGACCGAGAAAGTCGTCAACTAACCCCTCCTGTGGAGCATTGAGAAAGGACATCAGAAATGGGTAAGTTCGATCACTATAAGGTTGAGGTCACCAAGGATACCACGCAGCAATGCACGCTGTTCGGTATTGCGCTATCAGAGGACGTGGATGGCACTGCAATCCATCCCGTCCTCACCGTGCGCCCTGCTTGGGATGTCAACACTGATTATGCCAACGCGCGGATCAAGGCCTCAAAAGGACGGTCACGGACCATCCAGAAGAAAGGCATCGAAGCGCGCGACATCCGCACGATTCGTAAGGAAGACGTTGAGCTGTACGCTACGCATATCGTCATTGGGTGGGTGCATGTCGTGGACGAAGACGGCGAAGAGGTGCCCTTCACGGCCGAGGACTGCCGTGACTTCCTAGCCTCAATCCCTGAAGCTGAGTTCGATGAGCTTCGCAACTTCTGTAATGACTACCAGAACTGGGGAATGGACCCGCTCGATTCTGAGGGCATCGCGGGAAACTTGTAGAGCGACTGCTCTTCGAGCTTCGGTATGAACGGGACGGCTTCTCTGTCGACGCTGCTCAGACAAAGGGACGACCTCTGCCTGAGTGGGCTGAAGAGGGGGAGCCGTTCGTACCTCCGGCCCACCTGATCTTCTTACGGGCCTTCAATGACCTTGGTACGTGCCGTCCTGCTGCGTTTGATGGGTTGTCGCCGATACCATGGGATAAAATGGTGTTGTGGTTTGAAAAGTCTTCGGAGTTCCAGCCCGAGGACCTAAGTGGATTCATTGACATCATTCGGCAGCTTGACGAAGCCTTTAGAAAATGGGCAGAAGATAATAAGCCGAAATCCAAACCGACGATCAAAGACCGTAAACCGCCTGCCCGGCCAGCAAAGCGACGCAAGGGTGTAAATGGCAAACTTCCGCATAACAGTCACGGTTGATAGCCGTCCTGCCACAACGGGGGTCAGGAGAACAAAGCGTGAACTCAATGATCTTGAGCGCACTGCTAATCGCCTGAACCGTGCCCTCGTGGCGACGTTTGCTGGTATTTCGACTGTAGCGGCGGTGCGAGGGGTCTTTAACCTGCTCGATAGTTACAACCAGCTCGAAAACCGCTTGCGGGTCGTGACCACAAGCCAGGGAAATCTGAACGCCGTTTTTGATGAACTCTTTGCAGTGTCACAGAGGTCGCGTTCTTCGCTTGCTGGTACTGTTGAACTTTACTCTCGTCTGGCGATCTCATCGAGAGAGCTTGGTGTCAACCAACAAGAGCTCCTGCAATTCACAGAGAGTGTGAACAAAGCGATCATCGTTTCGGGTGCCAGCTTCCGAGAAGCAAACCAAGGTCTAATTCAGCTGTCGCAGGGTATCGCGTCTGGCACCCTTCGCGGCGACGAACTCCGGTCTGTTCTGGAGCAGTTGCCCATCGTGGCCGACGTTATCGCTCAAGAACTGGGCGTCACTAGGGGTGAATTGCGTAAGCTCGGTGAGCAGGGCCTAATTACTGCCGGGGACATTATCACGGCGTTCCAAAACGCTGAGGAGCAGATCGAGCAACAGTTCGCTAAGACGATACCTACACTGTCTCAGGCCTTCGGGCTTTTGGCAGACCAAGTCAGGTTTACGGTCGGTCGCCTTGATGAAGCGGTAGGTGCCACCGAGGTGTTGGTGCGCGCGATCCTGTTTCTGCGCGACAATATTCAGGGCCTGCTTGGGGTTCTGGTCGCTATCATTCCAGCATTGGCTGTGCGTCTGGCGGGCGCCGCGTTGCTTGCGGCTGGAAATGTCGGGCTTCTAACCCGAGCCATAGGCATTCTGAATGTCGTGCTATCTGCCAATCCGATTGTAGCCCTTGCGACCGCTTTGTCTTTTGTCGTCGGGCTTCTTATTCAGTTCGGTGACCAAGTCAACCTGTTCAGTATCCAACTGGACGATGGCTCTCGTGCATTCGTTAACCTCGCTGATGTTGCGCGCGCTACGATTGGATTCGTTATCGATGCGTTCCAAACACTCCTGTCGGTTGGGCAGGCAGTTCTACAAGGTCTGGTTGATCTCTTCGCCAGTGCTTTTGGCGGTCTGAACACAGATGCCAATGTCGTACTGTCTGCGATCAGCAACTCAATCAAGAACTTTGTGAATGGGTACATTGGGTTCTTCGTATTCTTCGTATCGACTGTCATTGACCTTCTCAACAACCTGCCGGCTGCGGCCGACACGGTTGGGAGAGCGATAGCTAATGCCTTAGTGATGGCAATTCAGAGTGCGATAAATCTGATTATTCGTACCATCAATGGGCTTACCGGTATCGTCAATAGGGTTTCGAACGCCGTCGGAGGCGGTGATCTGATCCCCGATATACCCAACGCAGACCTTAGCCGTCTGAAGCTACAGTACAGCGACGCAGGCTTAGAGCTCGGCAATGCCGTGCGTGAGAACTTTGACACTGCGTTCGGCACCGATTTCGTGGGCGACGCAGCGGCTGGGATCAACGAGCGCGCAGAGCAGATTGCGCGCGACCGCGTGCTGAGGGCAGAGCAGCTGGCCGCGGGAGATATTGATGCGTCTGGAGGCGGAGCCCCTGAACGTCCTGGGGGAAGCGGTGGCAGTGGGACCAACTTTGCTGAGATACTTGCGGGCCTTCAGCAAGAGAATGACCTCCTTCGGGTCAATGGTATCGAGCGGCAAAAACTGAACGCAATTCTTGACGCTGAGGACAAGCTGAAGCGCAACCTCACACAGACAGAAGCCTCGTTGATCAGTCAGGTCATCGAGCAAAATGCTGTGCTGACGGAACAAGCAGATATTCTGGACGGTCTTCGCGGCCCCCAAGAACAACTCGACACGCGTCTTACCGCGTTGAATCAGTTGTTCCAAGAGGGGCGTGTCTCGCTGATGGAGTACCAGCAAGAGCTGAACAACCTACGTGTCTTGGGGACAGGTGGGGACAACAGTTTCCTAGGTGGAATATCCAACGGTCTGGCACGTGTTGCCCAACAGGCAAATGAGTTTGGAGCCCAGGTTTCAGACTTCGTTGTCGGCGCATTTGACAAAGCGTCTGACGCCGTCGTTGAGTTTGCTAAGACTGGTAAACTCAGCATACGAGACTTCTTCGGTGATCTCGCGGCTCAACTGTTAAAGATTGCGACTGATCAACTGTTTGCGCAACTGGTGAGTGGGCTGTTCGGGGGCTTTGGGGGTTTCGGAGGTCTGGGCAGTCTTGGGACGCTTGGACTACCAGGCTTCGCCACCGGGGGCTCCTTTGAGGTTGGTGGAGATGGGCGTACAGACAACACGCTCGTGGCCTTCCGTGCGACCCGTGGAGAGCAGGTAAACGTTAGCACGCCACAGCAACAACGCCGGCAAGGGGAAGGGATGGTCATGCAGCCCACAATTGTGCAGGCTCCCGCCCCGAACGTGGTTGTTCAGATCACACCTCGCGACATTGTCGAGGCGTTGTCTGGATCGGAGGGGGATGAGTTTATCGTCCAAGGTCTAGAACGGAATCGCAAGTCGGCAAGCTCCGTGCTACAAGGGGGCTGATATGGCCACCTTCCCCATCCTACCAGACAGCATTACAGAAACTTGGTCATGGTCAACTGACGTCATATCGACTTGGGATGGTAGCGAGTCCCGGTTGTCCCTACAGCCCGATCCGCGCGTCGAGCAGTCCTTGAATTTTGAGGCTGTAACCCAAAGCGAGCGGCGGGCGATCATGCAGCAACTAGCCGTGGATTTGAAATCTCCAGATGCCGTCCCGCTGTTCGGTTGGGGCGCGCGGCTTACTGCAGGGGCGCTTAGCGGGTCGAACGTCATAGACGTAAACACCACGGTGCTTTCGCTCAATGAGTCAGACCGCCTTGTGCTCCTAAACCCTGATACAGGGCAAACTGAATCGTTCCTACTATCCAACGTCACGGACGCTCAAGTGACACTGGCCTCGAACTTGAGCCAAGATGTTGACCAGAGCTGGTTTGCCTATAAAGCAATGCTCGCACTGATCAGTAATGACACAAGCTTTTCCTTTCAGACAATTGCCGGACAATTCTCAGCCAGTATGGAAAGCTGGCAAAATCCTTATGTGCAGCGTACAGGAACAGCGGCGTCTTTGACGTTGTTCAACTCTTTACCCGTTCTAGACAGAGAAGCGTTGTCTGATGCAACAGAGAATCTGCAGTTCGAACGGGAGATCGTTGATTTTGGTCTAGGCCAAAAAGTACTAGCAGTTAGCAACACCAATCTAGATATTCGGCTACGACGCCGTTTTCGCGTCGACAGAGTTCTCGATCCAAGCGACGTGGACTACTGGAGGCTGTTTCTGGACACGGTGCGAGGCAACTGGAAAGCCTTTCTGCTTAGTACTCAATTGGACGATATGGAGCTCCAATCCCCTCTGGTACCGGCCGCAACGACCATGACATTAGTCGACGATCTAAGCACGGATTTCCATGCGTTTGCGAGCTTCCAGAATTTTGAGATTGTGTATGAGGACGGGACCCTAAGCCGGCATACGATTACAGATAGTCAGAGCAACGGAGTAGTGACCTTTGCCCCGGCGCTGCCGAATGACTCGAAGGTTGCGAACGTGAAGCGGATCAGCTACCTGTTGAAGGTCCGAATGGCAGACACGCAGACTTGGAGGCATGGCCCTGTGCGCAGCGAGCTTGCATTCGACGTATTCACGACAGACGACGGGTGACCTCACATGGTGTTCGACACTGACGAAAGAAGCGTGCAGGACGGCTCGCCCATCGAGCTGTTTAAGTTCACTGGCACCTATAATACTTATCGTTTGACCAACCGCGGCCGAGATGTAACTAACTCGGATGGGACCTACGATAGCAGCTTCGCGATCAAGAGGTCGAGCCTCGAAGAGGGGACCCAGGAAGATGATGACATTGCGCTAGACGTCGAGCTTTCGCTGACACACCCTATGGTCACTGAGTACGTGCTGTCTGGACTGCCTCCGCCATCTCTCCGCATGGAAGTCTTTAGGGCACACCCAAGTGATTTGAATGACACCTTCAAACTGTTTGAGGGTGAGGTGGTCTCTTGGTCTATCCGCCGTCGCATTGCTAAGCTGCGTGTACCGTCTGTGTTTTCGTTCCTGTTCGACGGCCCTTTGCCTCGGCCAAAATACCAAGCGCCTTGCAATCACGTACTCGGGGACGCTCGATGCGGTGTTGATCTGACCGACCCCACCAACTTCCATGCTACTACGATTGCTTCAGTGAGCGGGACAACTGTCGGCTTGGACAGCAACCCCTTCGCGGACGGAGAGTGCGATGCAGGACAGATGATCAGCGGGTCGGAACGTCGTATGATCACCGGCAACACTGGTACGAGCTTCACTATTGCTACCCCGTTCTCGTCGGCCATCATGCCGACCGCGGCCGTGACGATACAGAGAGGTTGTGACCATGCGTTGAACGGTGACTGCATAAACCGTTTCAACAATGCCGTAAACTTCGGGGGCTTTCCCTTGGTCCCTGATAGAAACCCCTTCTCGTCGAGGCTGTAAATGGTCTGGTTCACTCTCGCGCTATTTGCGGTGTCCTTCTTGCTCACCGCGCTTCTGGCCCCGAAGCCAGAATTTGAAGACGCACGCGCAGAAGACCTAGACCCGAACAACTTTCCGAGGGCCACTGAAGACGCCCCCATACCCCTGCTCTTCGGGTGTGCGAAGATCAAAGGGCCGAATACACTATGGTATGGTGATTACCGAGCAGTACCCATCTCGAAGAAGGTAAAGACGGGGCTGTTCTCTTCAACGCGAGTTGTGACGGGACATGAGTATTTCCTGTCAATCGACCTCGGGCTGTGTCTGGGTGACAACGTCCAATTGAAGAAAATTTTCATAGATAGCGAAGAGGTCGAAGATGGCTCGGCTCTGTTCACCGGCGGCAATGAGTTTGTAAGGTCAGTGGGTGGTCTGAATGACCCGTCGCCCGTGCAGTATTCGAACATTCTCCCGACCGCAGATGGGGAGTGGGACACTCGCCCAGGCGATGACGACCTGATGATCGACCTTCTGGATATCTTCCCCTCTATGGCCGAAGTCAACCAGGCTTGGGCGAATGGAGAGCTGGATTTTGTGATGCGCGTAGACGGGTATTGGGAGGACGACCCGATCCTTGGTGGGGACCCCGGTCTAGTGAACAAAGCTTGGGGCATCGCAATATTCAATGACGATGGTACCGGTAACCCGGACTTGGCAAATCCTCGCATTGGACGGGCAACGACGGCTCTCGACACCGGTAACTACGACCGGGAATTCCGTTTTGGAGGGCTATTCCCGGTCGGCAACTGGCAGGATGCCCGCTTCATAAGAGGCCGGTACATCGGGTACCCGTTCAATCAGACAAACTATTTCCAGAACGTCGAGCCGGGTACTGGACTTGGTACGGGTCGTCAGACTCTTACCGCTGAGCACCAATTCAATGACCAGGTCAGCTCTCAGATTTTTGCCCCTGAGCTTTACGGTGGCAGAGAGAATGGAGGTGGGCACGTTGGCAACTACACCTTCTACACTGGCAGCTTCACGCAAAACCAAGACCCCACGGTCCAAGCATCTGTCGGAACGAATGATATCCCAGCCTATCGCGGGGTCTGCCATATCGTCTTGGAGAACAATCTGATAGGCGAGCGCCCAGCCTTGTCACAGATGGAGTTCCTGCTTAATCGGTACACCAATCGAATCGGAGGCACATTTGGTGGACGCATAGCGTCAGGCGCAGATGACGCCGATCTTGCCGAGGTCGCATACGACATGTGCGTCAATGAGTGGGCGGGCCTCGATATCGATCCCTCTAAGTTCAACATCGCATCTTTCCAAGCCGCATCAACGACTCTCATATCCGAAGGTAATGGCGGGTCGGGGGTGGTGTCATCTCCAAGGCAGGGCAAAAATGTCCTGAGAGAAATTCTAAGGCAGATTGACGGGGTACTTGCCGAGGATTCGAATGGTCAGGTCAACCTGCGTCTTATCCGGAACGACTACGATGTCGCGTCTCTACCGGTATACGGGATAGACCAGATCGTCGAAATCCCGAGCTTCAGCCGGACGGCGTATGAAGACGTTGTGACTGAGGTCAAGGTCAAGTTCGAGTCTCGTACAAAAGAGAGCTCTCGTGTTGCCCTTGCCCAAAACGACGCAACATTAAACATGATCGGCACCCGGCGGACTACGGAGATCAGCTTCCCGTTCTGCTACGATGAGACTTTGGCTAACCAGCTCGCAGCGCGTGAACTTGCACGACTGTCTATACCTCTAGTGAAGATGACCGCGATCATGGATCGGAGCGGGTATCAGCTGATCGTGGGTGATGTCATCAAGGTCACCTTCCCGGAGCTCGGCCTTGATGAACTAGTAGTGCGCGTACAGAAGGTCGACGCTGGTGAGCTAGAAGACAACCGGGTCGAAGTTGAGCTGGTCCAAGACATCTACGCGATCTCCACGACAGTATTCGCAGCACCTGAAAATACCGGCTGGGTCGATGACCGCCCGGAGCCCGTGACCGTGCCGAGCGTGTCGGTTGTCGAGCAGCCGTTCTTCTACGCATCACGCCTTGATACGCCGGCGGAGGATGGCTTTGCGGCCGTCGTGCCCTTCCCGGTCCGGCCCCAAGAAGGTTCATCAGGCTTCACGTTCAACGTAGACGACGAGACCGGGGTGTTGGAGTTCTTCGACCCCGAGGATGTTGCCTACCCGGTCACCGGGCAACTGCAGGCCGAGTACGACCGCCTGACGGGCTTCCAGACGGGACTGGACAGCACAGGCTTCACCATTGGCAACATGGTTGGGACGCCCCTATCGGCTCTGACAGCTGAAGTACGCACAGGCGAAGCGGGCATCTTGTATGTCAACGGTGAGTGGATGGCCTACGAGACGGTGCTCGACAACATGGATGGCACCTTCACGCTCTCGAACATCTACCGCGGATTGTTTGGTACGCGCCCGCTGACGCACGCAGCAAGCACTCAAGTGTTCGTACTGACAAATGAGCTCCTAGGCCTAGGAACGCTCTCCGGGGAGCTCACAGAGACTGGTACAGCTTTCTACAAAGTCCTAGACCGAGTCGGAGGAACGCAGCGATCCGCGATTAGCGAGAC
Organism: Cyanobacteria bacterium J06638_20; assembly: GCA_039819245.1. Taxonomy (GTDB): domain Bacteria; phylum Cyanobacteriota; class Cyanobacteriia; order Elainellales; family Elainellaceae; genus Vacuolonema. Next base: position 19,343 of record JBCBSJ010000006.1, on the reverse strand, counting down.
CGAAGCCAGCCAAGCGATGGCGGATTTGGCGGATCGCCCATTGCGTCCACGTCTGATGCAAATAGACGGATCACGATCCACGGTTCCTCATGACGCAGCTGGCACTCCTTCGTTCTCCCTGACTTGGGTGAATAGCAACCGGGCGTCAGGAGAAGTGACCTTTGAGAATGACGCGACCCAAGTTCCGGACCAAGTCGAGGAATATGATTTGGAGGTCTGGGTCGATGGCGTTCAAGACGTCGGGCTCAGTCAAAGCAACGTGGTCAGCCCCTTGGCGGTTGACCTCAGCTCTGCGTCCGGCGCCACGGGAGAGTTGCGGCTCTATTCTCGACGCGCTGGAGGTGATACAAAGACCTCGGCCTACTATGCATTCTATCCTGTGGTCTTCGGCATCTCGACTGACACAACCACGATCACGGCAGACGACACAACTATCACGGCGGATCAGACATGACCATTGTAAACATCGGAGCAGCAGACAACGACGGTAATGGCGATGCGCTGCGTAATGCCTTTCGGAAGCTAAACAACATTCTGGGCGGCGCGGAAAGTCAGTCTCTTGATGTCGGATCGGCCACGGAAACGTTGGGCCTGATCTACATTGTGCCGGTAAGCGCGACGGGTGCCTGGTCTGGCCAAGACGGTCGTATTGCTTACTATGACGGGACGGCTTGGGAGTTCTACCAAGCCCCCGAGGGGTTCCGTATCTGGGTGAAGGACGAAGACATTCTAGTCGTCGCCAGCGGCTCGAATGGGTGGTCAGAGTTTGTGAGCGGGTCAGGAGGGGGATCAACGATATCCCTTAGCGAATTCAAAGGGGTGAAGGTCTCTGTCAGCACTAATACATCAGATTTTGATTTCACCACAGAGCGTGCAATCGCAGAGTGGGACACCGAAGACTATGACACTGACGGGTTCTGGGCTGACACACCCAACCCAAGCCGAATAACCATCCCGTCCGGGGTCACTCGTGTTCTTATGACAGCCTACGTCGGTTTAGGTAACACGACCGCCGGAGATGATTATGAGTTCGTGATCCGGAAGAATGGCACAGACATTGGCACAGGAGGATTCTTCAACTCCACCACTGGCCTGCGCATGAACGCCGCAGCAATTATAAACGTTGTCCCTGGGGACTATCTGGAAGTCTTCGTCGAGGGCTTTGGGGGCGACACAACCGCGTTTGTCCTGTCCGGATCGAATTTCTCTGTCACTGACATGACTGGTGGCGCGGTGCCACAGCAGGCGCAGCGGTATGCCCGTTTGACAAACAACGCAACTCAAAATCTCACAGTAAATGGCTTTGACGACGTTGATTTCAACACAGTAGTGGCAGATGTGGGAGGTTGGTCCGACTTAGTATCAACGCCTGCGCGACTCGTAGTTCCAGAAGGGGTGACAAAAGTGCGGGTCGGGTGTTTGATGCGAACTGACAACGCATCTACAACGACACAGTCTCTGTTGAGACTTCGGAAAAACGGCGTTGAACTCATACTTGAAGACCTTGCGAGGTCTCAAGTGAATTTGGAAATCGCCCGTGGCCACATCGACACTGGAATTATCGAAGTTGTCCCAGGAGACTACTTCGATATCCAGAATTTTGGGGACGCTAACCGAAATGTACTTGGTTCCGCGACGCTTCAATTCTACATCGAAGAGGTGCCAAACGGGGTCTCCGTGGTACAGCATGCGGTGGCGCGTGTTGACACGGACGACGCCTCAGCGGACCTCACAACGGGTATAGAGGTCTCCTTCGATTCCGCTGTAGAGACCAATATAGAGGCTTGGGATATTGCGAATCCGACCCGCCTGACAGTTCCGGCGGGGGTAAGCTTTGTCGAGTTGCTTGCGCAGCTCTCATTGGCCGATTTGGATACAGGCGATGACATCAGGATCGAGTTCAAAAAGAACGGAGTTGTCCTTGACCCGACGGTCGATGTGTCCATAGAAGCGTCTGGAGCTTTCCAGAACCTACAGGGTTCGACCTATCCAATCTCTGTGGTTCCTGGTGACTATTTTGAGATGACGGTAAGTGCGCTTCCGGGTACAACGACTATCATCAGAAACCGAACTTGGATGTCTATGAAGGTTCTGGGGTAACATTGATCTACCAGCACATCTCTGGTAGTTTGCGGCACACCACCACAAAGGCCTTGACATGTCGTTTCAAAAAGTTCGAGCGATTTCGCTGCCTGTCGCATCCGAAACAGTCATAACGCGTGGACGTGGAGTATCCATAGATTCTAGCGGAAACGCAGTACAAGTCACCGCCTCGACTGATTTTCCGGTAGGCGTTGCCTTAGAGGATTCCGCGGTGGGGGTAGAGGCTGCGTTGCCTGTCGCCGAGCTGAAAGACGCGGTAATCGAAGTCCAAGCGGGAGCCGCTATCTTGGCGGGGGCTGAGCTCATGTTCGGCCTCGACGGACGTGTCATCGAATCGACTGGAAGTCCGGCGTTTGGCATCGGCATTGCCCTCGACAGCGTTGCCGAAAACGGCTTTCTGCGAATGGTGACCAGCACGCCGCTGGAAGGATCAGCGCTAGCGCAGGCGCAAGCCTTCACGACGCAGATTGCCACAGCTGGATGGTACGCAGCCAGCACTCAGCCCGCAGCGATCTACAACTCCACCACAAACCAGACCCTCATCGCATACTCAACTGTCGACGCTGGTGATGACTTGGGTATCTTCACCCATATCAAGGCCTATGATCACACGGGGGATGTATGGCTTCCGTCGTTCGCAGTCGGTCGTCGCCACAATGTCACAGACAACAACCATGGCATGCCCGCACTCGCGATCAACGGAGATGGTCGAATCGTCGTCTTCTATGGCAGCCATAATGGTGGTTCTGATGGCGAATATTACATGGCGGTGTCGATGAACCCTGGCGACATCTTCCGGTGGTCAGAGGTGTTCGCGATCAGCGGTGAGTACACCTACCCTCACCCCGTGACATTGTCCGACGGCAGCATTGGGGTGTTCTTCAGGGAGCGGGTGTTCCCTGGTGCTGAGTTCCCCGCCGGAGCCTATCCGATCCGTTATAGGAACATCTCATTTTCAGGCGTTACGCCGACCATTGGGCCGGAGGTCGATGTAGGCAACTTTGGCAATGACAGTCGGGCCTATATGGGAAGCACCATATACGTCTCTGATACCGAGGTGCATATGGTTGCGTCCCGAGCGCCGTTCAACGACGCTTGGCGCAGAGACGTCTATTTGATGCTACACGACATCACGAACCAACAGACGCGCTCCTATGATGGTTTGATAACACACTCTTGGCCTTTGTCTGCGGCCAATCTGAACGACTTCAGGGTGTATGAACACGATGACAGCGTGGACCCCAACGTTACTGGTAACGTCCCATTCATGGTGTACCAAGGCTCTGGGAATTGGGTGGTCACCTTCAATGTAGGGGAGACGCCGGGCGTTGCTGGAGGGTTCAGTACATCGCCCCAAGAATTCTTCGCCATGGATGTCTCTGTCGCACGCGGACCAGAGGCACCTTTCAAGCTGGCGGATGGTGATCAACGATATGAGAGTGTCCCTCTTGGTCTTAGGAGCAATGGGGATATTGTCGCGTACATCTCGACGGAAGAAAACCTGCGAGGCGGAGGCGTCCAAAGACGTGTTAACTCTGAGGGGGTGTGGGGCCCCTTGGAGTTAGTCCAAGAATACGACAACACCAAAGGTCCTTTGTTCCAGCTGTACGCACTGCAGGACCCTGGGCCTATTGAGGCCATCTGGTCTGAGATATCGCTCGGCTCCACAAACGCACTAGCGCGTGGTGGCAACGCAGGCTTCGCGGTCGGCCCCACGAGCTACTTCGGCAGAACGGTCGCGACGCCCGGGCTGCCGTCCGGACTTGAGTTGGCTTACGACTGCAATGATCCTTCCACGATGTTCTCTGACCTAGCGGGCAGCACGGCCGTGACTGATGCGGATGGATCGGTCGTTCAATCCGTGCAGGACATAACTGGCAATGGGAATCTATTGGTGAAGTCAGCTGGGGGTTCTCAAAACGCCTTCCTGCGGAAAGAGCGGAGTGGTGACTATCTCCAGATCGGCCGGCAGAATGACAACGTGGGCAATGACATTGTAGTGGGACCTTTCAACGTTGACGCCACGAACCTTCTATCGGACGGAGAAGGATATATTGCCATGGCGGTTCGTGTTCTCAATTTCGAGGACGGAGGCCACGTTTTCTCCATGGACGAAGGGTCAGGCGCGAACCGTGGGTTTATCATGGCGTATGACCAGCCCAACCGCAGACCGAGACTCGTCGTTCATAACACCGGAGGAGATAACATTGAGCCTCTTGAGGGGTTCATGATGCCTGCTCAAGACTTGATAATCGGAGCTTATTTTCAAGGAGGCGTTGTCAGTCTTCGGTGGAACAGCACGCCTCTTGGTGTAAACACTTCTCCGATGTCAATCTTCCCATCATTAGCCTTGTACATTGGGGCGCAGAACAGTACGTTGAACGCACCCTGTGCGATGCGTCTATACCGCGCCGCCGCAAAGGTGGGGCATGTTAGCCTTGCCGAAGCAACTGAGATTGACGCCTGGTTGGCCGCTGGAGCTGACCAGCTGAACTAGGAGCAGAAAATGGACCCCCGCATTATTGAGGCAACCCTACGGATCGCAGATCAGTTTCGGGTCCCTCCCCACCACGCCTTGGCGTTCGTGGAGGTGGAAAGTAATGGTGATGCCTTTGATCCTGTTGCGGGTCAAGACATGCCTCTTATCCGCTGGGAAGGCCACTATTTTGATCGGCGCCTCCGCAAGTTTCTGTCGGCTTTGAAGGAAGCGCGAGCGCAAGGCTTGGCAGACCCAAAAGCCGGCGGGGTTAAGAACCCACGAAACCAAGAGGGTCGCTACGCCATTTTGGACCGTGCTGTCGCCCTCTGTGAGAGATTCGGCGTCGACACTGACATCCCCTATGAATGCATATCTATTGGTCTAGGCCAAGTTATGGGCTCCCACTGGGAGGACCTTGGGTACGACAGTGCCAAGGGCATGCTGGACGAAGCGCACGATGAGACCTTTGACGAAGACGTCGAAGACCAGATCGAGATGATCTTCCTCTATCTGCGTAAGAATGATCTGCTCGATGAAGTCGTGCGCGGCGACTGGGTCGCTGCGGCACGTGGGTACAACGGGCCAGCCTACGCAAAGAACCGATACGATGAGCGGCTGGAAGAAGCTGCGGATCGCTGGCAGCGTCGTCTCCAGAGCGGCGCTACGGACGCCCCGACCTATCCGACACTCCGTATGGGACGTGGACCCTCTTGGGCTGTCGAGGCATTGCAGAGCAAGCTCTCTGAGCTAGGCTACCCTGTCGGGGCAGTCGATGGCTCCTTCGGCCGTCTGACACGTGACGCGGTACTGGCATTCCAAGCTGATCACAATCTCGCTACCGATGGAGTAGCGGGGCCTAGGACATGGGAAGCGCTTGAGATGGCGCCGGTAAAACGCCCAGTGATTAATGCACGAGCCAATGCTACGGCTGATGATCTGCGACGCAAGGGTTCTAAGACCGTGGACCTAGGGGACAAACTCCGAGTCGCGGGTACTGTTATCGGCGGGGGCGGCGCAGTATCTCTAAGCGTGTCGGACGCCGAGGAGGGTGTCGAGACTGCCTCTCGCTGGGTGCAAGTAGCCCAAGAAGGCAAGTCGCTTCTCGACGCCCATTGGGAGATCGCTTTTCTCGCAATGGGAGCTGTGGTGGTCTGGCTCGGTTGGCAGGTTGTCAGCAACCGCCTAAAAGACCACCGGAGCGGCGCGAACACAGGCCGCTAATATGTGGTGGACCACTCTCATCTCATGGATCACTAACCCTGTCGTAAAGTGGACAGGCGCTGTTCTAGGCGCTTGGCTGCTTGTGTCGCAGGTCGTGGGCGTTATTGAAGATCGCGCGCTGGCTGAACAGCGCGTGAAGCAGCTTGAAGCTGACAAGCAAATCCTGCTACAAACCAATGAGGCCGTGGAGCGTGCCCGCCTGGCAGCGGAGCAAACGACCGTTGACCGCGACCAAGAACTGACTAGGCTTCGCGGTATTCTCGATGAGGTTCGAAATGCTCCACCTGAAGATGATGGCCCCATGGCTCCTGTGCTTCGCTGTGCTGTTACCGGCGTGTGCGCAGAATGAACCGAAGATCATCGAGCGTCCGGTAGTAATCAACCTACCCGATGTACCTGAACAATTTAGGTCATGCCCCGGATTGCCGACGAGACCGGCAGCTGATGCAATGCAGTCCGACGCAGCTGAGTATGTGATCTTGCTCGAACTTGCATTGGTCGAGTGTCACTCTGACCTTGAAGGTCTCAACACCTATCTGACAACCCTCCGTGCGGAATTGAACATATGAGCAATCCTGAAGAGACCAAAAGAATTGCGGAAGCTGCAACGCGAGAAGCCGCAAAAGCAGCCGTCCATGAAACACTAGTGGCCCTAGGCATCGATGTCTCGGACCCTTTCGAGATTCAGAAAGACATGGCAGCGGTGCGGGACATGCGCCACCTCCTGAGCGACGAAGAGTTTCAGAAGGACCTGGCTCAGATTCGAGCATTGCGGACCTCCGGAAAATTTATCAGGACCGTGGCCGGGAAGGCAATAGTGACGGTGGTCGTGACTGGTCTGCTCGGACTATTGTGGCTCGGAGTGCAGGGCTACTTCGGCTTCGGCGACAATCCGTAAAGGACAAGAAAGATGAGTGAGCTCCCTACCCGAGGGCACGTGATCCCTGACGACGTATTGATGGAAAACTACCAGCGGTACATCGACCACGATATGGACGCCACCGCTACGGCAATGAGCTACGACCCTCCGATGAGACCACGTACCATGCGGGATCGCATCAAAATGGTGTATGCTCGGAACCTAGATGGTCGATACAAGGAAGGCATTGTCGCCCCAGGCACCGAGATCGTCGAGGAGAAAAAACGCCTCGACAAGGACCAAAAAACTCTCTTCACCACCGTTCGAACCGCGCCTGAAAATTCAGGTGAGTTTGATATCCCCCATGACTGGATGATCGCAAAGTCGACTTTGCAGCTCGATGCGACCGGCAAGATTGTCAAACAGTGGCCGCGGGTTCATCCCAAAGCAGGTGAAGCGCAGAGTCTTATAGAGGGTATGCGTGAAGCGGTCGTGGAGTTGGTAGGGCACAACGGAGCCATAGAGCGTCCCCAAGTGCCTGAGACGACACATGAAGACTTGATGACCCTCAGACCTCTACCTGATCTCCACCTCGGCATGTATGCTTGGGGAGAGGAGACCGGTACGTCTTGGGACCTCAAGACCGCCATGGCCAAGTACAGGCAGCTCATGACGCTGCTCGACACCTTTACACCCCCTGCGGACACTGGTGTGATCTTGGGAGGGGGCGACATGATCCACTGTGACAACAAGCGGAACATGACTGACCGGTCCGGTAACCCGCTGGACGTGGATACGCGTTTTTCTAAGGTCAAGTCCTACGCTATGGAGCTCCTAGTGTTCCAAGTCGAGCTCTCGCGCGCTAAGCACCGCCGGACAGTGGTGCGTATCCTTCCGGGTAATCACGATGAGCTCTTTGCAGATAGCGCCGCTTGGTTCTTGAAGGCTTGGTATCGAAATTGCGAGGATGTCGAAATCGACACAGACCCTGGTGACTTCTGGTTCTGGGAATGGGGGGATGTCATGCTCGGTGCCAACCACGGGCACAAGCTAAAACTCACCGAGCTTCCGAGAGTCATGTCCACCTACAAGCGTTCGATGTGGGGACGCACGAAGTTCGCCTACGCGCACGGTTTCCACCTGCACCACAAGGAAAAGGTTGGCTGGGAACAAGGCGGGGTTGTGGGGGAGATTCACCAGACCCCAGTTGCTGCAGACGCTTTCCATCACGGGGGTGGATACGCTGACGGACAGCGCACAATGTGCGTCATAAATTACAACCGTGCCAAGGGTGAGCAAGGGCGTTGGACAGAGCCCTGCTTCTAACTTAGGTCAAGGCCAATTAGTAGTTGTAAAATAATTCACACTAATTGGCCTTGGCCCTAATTCAACCACATTTGGAGTAACCACAGTCGAGACAGGTCTCACAGCCTGCTTCGTTCTTGTAGTTACCGGACCCGCATTTTGGGCATGTTCCCGACAGGCCCACGGCTGTCGGCGTCGGGGCTCCCATGTACCCAATAGCGACCATATGCATCTCGATCACATTGCCGATGGCGGCAATGATTGAAGGCACATACTCGCGGTCCACCCACGCTCCACCCTTCGGGTCGAACACTGCTTTCAGCTCCTCGACGACGAAGGTTGAATCGTGTGGTCGCCGCATCACCGCCGAGATCATCCGGGTGAGCGCCACTGTCCACGCGTAGTGTTCCATATTCTTCGAATTGATGAAGACTTCGAAGGGCCTGCGCTTCCCATCCTCCACGATATCATTGATCGTGATGTAGGTGGCGTGTTCACCCCCGAACTTCAGCTTGTAGGTCGAGCCTTCCAGCGCTTGGGGCCGGTCAGAGACGTCCTCGTGCACCACTGCAGGCACGTCGGCCTTCTTCGGCTCATCGACACTCAGGACCGATCCTGTGACGTCGTTGGGGCGGTATGTCGTGCAACCCTTGCAGCCAGTCTTGTAAGCCTCCCAGTAGACCTCTTTGAAGTCCTCGAACGAGATATCCCTAGGCACGTTGATCGTCTTCGAGATCGAGCTGTCCACCCAAATCTGAGCCGCGGCCTGCATCCTTACATGGTCCATCGGCTTCAAGGTCTGCGCGGTCACGAAGTAATCGGGAAGAGGCTCGTCACCCTTCAGTTCCTCCCATTTCTGGACTGCATAGTCTACAACCCGCTCCTCGGTCTTGGAGCCATCAGGCTGGAGAACCTTGCGGTTGTAGCTCAGTGCAAAGATTGGCTCAATGCCTGAGCTGACATTGCCAGCATAGAGTGAGATCGTTCCGGTCGGCGCGATACTGGTTAGAAGGGCATTACGCAGACCATGCTGCCGAATAAGACCCTGGGTGCCCGCTGAGAGTGTCGAGGCGTGTGTCCCTGGTGCGAGCACCTGGTCTGCGTCGAACAGCGGGTAGGAGCCCTTCTCCGCGGCCAACAAGGCCGATGCTTGATAGGCTGCATGATCAACCAGCGACATCCACCTCTCAACGCGCAGCGCCGCTTTCGTAGTCCCATAGACCAGACCACACATCGCGAGGGCGTCTGCAAGTCCCGTGACCCCAAGGCCAATCCGCCGCTTAGCTACAGCCTCCTCGCGCTGCGCTGGCAGTGGGAAACGGGAAGCGTCGACGACGTTGTCCATCATCCGCACCGCAGTTGCCACTAGTTTCTCCAACTCAGGTCCGTCAATCCCAGCATTCAGCTGAAAGGGGTTTTTGACAAGACGAGCCAAATTGATAGAGCCAAGCAAACACGCTCCATACGGGGGCAGGGGCTGCTCGCCACAGGGATTTGTGGCGGCAATAGTCTCAACGTCGCGCAGGTTGTTGGTCTGGTTGATTCGGTCAATGAAGATCACTCCGGGCTCAGCCTGATTGTATGTCGAGCGCATGATCTTGTCCCACAGATCGCGTGCCTGGACGGTCTTGTAATCCTTGCCGTCGAAGTGCAGATTCCAATCGCGGTCGTGCTCCACGGCCCTCATAAACTCATCGGTGCAGAGCACCGAGACATTGAACATGCGGAGCCGAGAGGCGTCCTCCTTGGCTTTAATAAACAGCTCGATGTCCGGATGGTCACAACGCATCGTTGCCATCATCGCTCCGCGGCGCGAACCAGCGGACATGACAGTGCGGCACATCGAATCCCACACGTCCATGAACGTGAGCGGCCCTGAGGCATCCGCGGCTACGCCTTTGACGAGTGCACCCTTGGGCCGAAGTGTCGAGAAATCATACCCGATACCCCCACCTTGTTGCATCGTGAGTGCAGCCTCTTTGAGCATGTCAAAGATACCTTCCATGCTATCAGGGATCGTACCCATCACGAAGCAGTTGAAGAGCGTCACGTTGCGCCCTGTGCCTGCGCCCGCAGTGATTCGGCCGGCTGGCAGGTACTTAAAGTCTTCGAGTGCCCCATAGAACTCGTCAGCCCAACGCTCAGGGTCTTCCTCAACTTCTGCCAAAGCGCTAGCTATGCGGCCCCAGGTCTCTTTGACATCTCGATCAATGGGCGTTCCGTCCGCCTCCTTCATCCGGTACTTCATGTCCCAGATTTGTTCGGCGATGGGGGCGGAAAAATGATTCATGGCTCGATTGGTCCTCGGCTAGATTGGTGTCACAGACGATCAGGTATGAACGAGCGTAAGCCGCCCGTCTAGGGGCTATTTCGACGTCGCGCGGGGACGACGTCCGGGGAGAAGGTAACCCTCAAAACCGGGCTCCTCGGCTCGGATACGGCCATTCACCCGCCTCACACTGACAGACGAAATTTTCGCATCAGGGAACTTGAGCTTTACCATGCGCGCGATGTCAGAGTACGAGTACCCGACGCTCCGGCGATCCGGATGACCTGGGCCCACTCGATTGTCCGGCCCCGGGTCCTCGAAACGGCTCTCAAAATACACGACCTCACATAGCAATTCGCAAGTGTAGGCCTTGATGGTCGTTGGGGCGGGTAGGTCCGGCTCTATCTTGGTTTTCATCTATCATGCTTTCTTCGGGCCATACGGGCCACAATGTCGGCCGCGGTGTCGGTCGCAGAGCTTCTGGATAGGATGGATATATCAGCCTCGCACAGACCGTCATACACGCTCTGGGCGTATTGCCCGGGTATCAAGTACCGAGCAGCTTGGTGCGAGGACCCGACCTGCACAAAAAGCCACGCATTCCCGGCTAGTCTCCAGCGCTCCTTGAGCCAGTTCATCTGGGCTTCTCGGTCTTTGACCTTGAACCTGATGGGTGTGTCCTCTCGTGCCGGACGCGCCTCGCTCTTCAGCTCTGCGAAGAATTGGCTATCGAGCAAGGAACCCTCAACATCCGCCATGCCGGCTGCGAGCATGTTCTCGACGCGGTACATAGCTAGGGCGTCACGGTAGTGAAACTGAGCCTTCCTCAGCCACTTCCAGAGCCCGCTTTCGCGAGCCCCACTCATTGGTTCGGAATCAGACCATAGCGACCCCACATGAGCTGTATGATAGCCGTGCGAAGCTGATCAACACTATGGTTGTTGTCGAGATGCAGGGTCGCGTGCCACGGTTGAACGCTAATGGAATCTGGGCTCTCGGCGGGCATGCGCTTCGAAGCATCCACCCAGATGATGTCGTCGAGCAAACCACTGTTCCAGCAAGCTGTCAGTTCACGGGCGTCGCGGATACCACAGTAGCAATCGGAGACGTCCATGATTTCACGAATGAGCTGTGTGGGGTCTTCCCAGTTGTACCAGCGGATCGCTTGGTACCAGAGTTCTCGGAAATCAACACGCATGTCAAAGGTCCACTCGACGAAGTTCGGAAGCTCTTTGAACCGTCGTGTACGATTTACATGCTCATCCCAGAGATGTCGGTACTTCCGGATGTCCTCCAACATCTTCTCGCGCATGACCTCAGGGAGGCTGTCCAAGAAGGATCGACGCATTGAGCTCTCTAAGCCTTCTTGACCTTGTATGATTTCACAGATCACCTTCTCTGCACACATGGCGGACGAGCTGCGCCACTGGAGGCCGTATAATTCCTCCATGATTGAGCAGACTGTGTCCTTCCCATGCCGTGCGTGACCCATGACCATGAGGCGCGGAAGCCCACTGTCGTTGTTCTTTTTGGTGTGTAATAGATGGCCGTATTTTTGCATGACCTGTACCGATGTTCTTTGGCTTTTGAACACGCCCGGGCGTTCGTCGTCTTCGTCATCCGCCATCAAAGCGAACAGGTTCTCTGTTGGGATTTCGAATGCATCGACCAGATCGTCCATCGCAGACGCCCAATCCTGCGTGACATCTGTTTTGCCCGGTAAGAACTGCTCGGCCGACATCGAGATCATATGGAAGGCGGGTGTCCCTATGAAGCCCCAATCAGGCTGCGGAGGCTCTAAGTTTCGTGCCGAGTGCATCTCGGACTCGTAGGCGAATGCTGTGAGATCATCACAGTGTCGCAGAAGCACGCGGACAAATTCATAGCGTGCGTCGTCATCGAGTGACGACCAAAACTTGGCCATGGTCATGTTTAGCCCTTTCTCAAAGCTGAATAGCGAGACGTTTATACCTCTTTGCAATCCGGTCGAACCGGAGCAAATGCACCTCTCCCGCAGTGCGATGTGACTGTGCAGCGTAATGAACCGCAATGCCGATAACAGCTGGATCGCCGACTGCCATTATCGAATCTTCAGGCCCATAATCACGTAGCTTCTCACGGAGCTGGTTGATGACGCGTGTCATCGACCCTTGCGTGATCATCCCAGGGTCCGTTAGGTGCACAAGAGTCCCGTGCTCTTCAGCCGACGAGAGGTCGTACTTGGTAACCCATTTACCTTGGACACGACGGCTTGGAGTTTGCGGGACGAATACCTTAGGCATTTCTATATCCTATTGAGGACTGCACGCAGCCCCGTTCGTGCGACCTGATCGGCCAAAGCGACTTTAGGTGACAGTATCTCGTCTAAGACATAGTCGTCAATACCTGGGGCGCGCACGTTTACGACGTCAATAGCATCCCCACCCATCTCAGTTGCACGCTCCACTGATTGGCTTCTGATGACCGCGTCCATAACGTGGCTGTGGTTGATAATCGCTCGGGCTCTGGAGAAGTTCAGTCCCCGGCCTCCACTCTTCTCATGACCCACGACGACCATCTGGTCGATGGTACTTTCGGGTGCCATCACCTCACGAACCTTCTTTTTCTCACTATCGGAGGTACCCCCATGATACGTTAGGACGTCTAGACCCTTCCGTTTGCACGCTTTCACGACCGCATCCATTTCTGGCCGGAACGCACACCAAACGACGCAGCGACCACCTGCCAGTTCAATCTCATCCATAGTCGCGTCGAGACGCGGATTGCCCCCGGCAATCCGGTGCTTGTCCTGCCACTTGTCCACGATATAGCTAGAGGTGACCTGTTGCAGCTTGATCAGCTTAGCTGCCAACTCGTTCAGCTCAATGGTACCCTCGGCCACCTCGATCTCAATGCCCGCCTTGACCTCCCGGTACGCCTTCTTCTGTTCGTCTGTGAGCGTGAACTTCCGGTCGCGCTGAATGATTGGAGGCAGGTTGATGTCGTCGCGCAAGACCACGCTTGACCACTTAGCCAGATGATCTCGCAACTCATCCATGTTCTGATAGGAAACCAAGGCTGGATACTTCCGGCCGCCACGGGTCGTCCTGTTCTCGTAGAGAGCATAATGGTGCTCGAAGCTATCGAAGCGCTGGAAGCCGAGCGCTTTTGGGTGCACGATCTCAAACTGGGAGAAGGCGCGAAGCGGGCTGTTCTCGATGACGGTGCCGGTGAGGATGCGACGAAACACACACTTGTTGGCGAGCGCGCGGGCCATCATCGTCTTCTTCGACCCGGCCCGGCCATAGTCGTCGCTCTCATCTACAAGCAGCGCGATTCTTTTCTTCCAGCGGACAATCCGAGCAAGGAGCTGTCGACATTCCTTGCGCGTTATGGTCTCCGAGCTGAAGGCCCACCAAGTGAAGGTGGGGTCCCTGAGCCGTTCCTTGACGTAGGCCCAGAACTGCTCGTGCTCATCGATTTCTTCGTCCTTGCGCTCCCGGACTTTGCCGGCCACATGGGTGTCCCACGGGATCGCATGGTACGGGAGCTCCCAGTGATGTGTGGGCAGTTCACGCTCCAGCCAATTCCGGTGCACACCATTGGGGGCAAAGATGATGGCCGCGTCGAGCCCGTGCTTCACTCTCCAGTGGCACACATTGTCGATGACCTGCTTGGTCTTGCCCGACCGCATCTGCCACAGAAGGGCTCGGTACGGTTCATCAGCTCCGGTCTCAAATTCTCGGAGTTGATGAGGGTACGGCGGAAGCTGGAAGTCAGCGTTGAGAACGTCGTCTAGGTCGAGCAAAGGATGCCTTCTCCGGGATCAGGTGTTCGAGGCTAAGGTCCTTGCAACGAGCGATGTGACGCTTCAGGTATTGGCGACGCATGATCTCCGGAGACCGCCCGCGAATGTTCCAGAATTTGACCCCAAGGGGCGACCAATGTTCATTGTGCCATTCGTTCGCGCTGGGGTTCATGACCGCTGCGCGTTCGTCAATGATGATATGGTTGTCCAAAAACTTAAGCTCACCAGGCAGTGGAAACCTGCAGTGGAAATGAGCGGCCGTGGCCATCGCCACCACCCGCTCTATCCTCTCGTATTCCGGCATACGGCCTTTGAGGGGACGAACCTTGTCACCAAGGACGTATTCGGGATCATCGTGATGCAACACTTCGTAGGCGAGTCGTGGCCCGAAATTGTGCTGCATCGCGTAGTCATGCAAAATGATCGCGTGCTCGGCGACCGAATAGAACCTTTTGGTGTGACCTCCAAACCGGCAGATCATCGACAAAGCGTGAGCCACATCAAGGACGTTGATCTGTTCATTGGTGAAAGAGAACGGATCGAACTGCTGCCCAGACCAAGTCTCCAACCAGTCATTCGTGCCTTCTTCAACTTGGGTCATGGCCTAAATCCGATCTGTCGTCATGTCGGCGGAGTCGACCGTCACGCTCTTTTCGACTTTTGGGACCCTAGAGGGTTCGACAAGGACGCTATCGTCCGGGGCCTCGATTTCGAGCTCAGCCTCTACTTCGATTTGCACCCTTGGCGGACTGTTGACATCCATGACGATCATGATGCGCTTAGGTCCGAGCTCTTCAGTGATGTCCTTACCGTCCATCAGAACAGTGACGTCGTTGGGTTTGCCGTTAGCGATGATTTTGATCATGCGACTGCTCCTGAGGTGTGCTCAAGCGCGCGTGCGCCGTATTCGATGTGGCGCGGCATTCGCTTGCCACTGCCGGGTGGATTGGCCTTGATCCAGCGCATGGCACGCTTGGTCTTGATGTGCAGCTCACGGCCTTGCAGCACGACCTCTGAGCCCTTTGTGTCGAGTATCTTGCGGCCGCGCTTGTCGAGCAATGGTATGACGTCAGGACCAGTCCATACTTGGCCGGTTCGAAGGTAGAACCCCTTTTTATCCGCATCAGAAACTTTTCTGGTGCGTACAACTTGGTGGCGCTCATCAACTAGAACGACGCGGTCATTAGGTTTTTTGGATTTAAACATTTGGTCCTCTCTTTCTCTGCGAGGTCATTTACGATACCGAGGCATTCGCTCTGCCTCAGCCGTGATGGGACAACCCTTTGCCCACTCAGGTTTGTCCCCCATAAGACGCTCAAAGTCAATAAGTCCTTCTTCGCGAAATACAGGTTTTCCATTTTTCTCGCCCACCTGTACCAGTTCACGCCCCACATCATGGTCGACCTCGGTGACCATTTCATCGTGCACTGTCATGACCAGGTCATAGACGCCCTCGTCTGCGCATTGAATCATCGCGTGGGCCATGACGTCTCGGGCAACAGCCTGGGTGATGTTCTCGACGATCTTGCCCCCGTAGGTCGCTGTCCGCGTCCATTTTTTGGTCTGAGAGTCGACCGACATATAGCGAAGTGCGTTTCGTGTCTCTCCCCAGCTGGTCTTGGTGGGTTTGACAGACGGGTCAGCGTAGAAGAGGGTACGCCCGGATGGCAGTTCGCAAAGGAGCCACTTACCGAAGGGCACCGTGTCCCACATGTCGATCTCGATTTGGTCGGACAGGTACCACTTGACTTTGCCACAGACGTAGGGATTATCCTTCGTCCGCTTCTCTAGAACAGCGCGGATCGCAGCCTGTTCCTGCTCCTTCCACATCTTCTTCACCGCGCCGTATCGGCTGCGATACAGGTCGACTGTGTATTTCATCAGCGCTAGTTCGTGTAGCACGGAGGCGTAGTCTTCGCGCGCCTCTGTGAGCTGGCGGATGGTCTTCCGCGCAGCTGCCATGTCTTTCTTGGTGTAGGTCTCCCCACGGACAAGGCATAGTGAGCGCTTAATTTTCTTTAAATACTGCGCATATTTGGCTTGCCCCATGATGCGCAGGACGTCCTCTTTTGAGAACTGGATTTTGTATCCTCTGCACGTCAGGAAGAACTTGAGGTACCCCATGCCGTAACCAAGGCCAAGGATCGCCTGTTTGCCAAACTGGCGTTCCTTTTTGTGTGTCTTCTTGTTGACTTGGTAGCCATAGATCGTCGTGGCCATATCGCAGTAAATGTCGCCACCGGTGTAGAATACCTCCAATGCTTCGCGTGCGTCGGCTAACCAGAGCACGCAACGTGCCTCAATGGCACTGTAGTCAGCGACCATGAAGTCACGACCAGATGAAGGCATGAGGGCACCACGTAGCGCGCCTGCCAACGCCTCCATTGGCTCACCCCACCACATCCGGATGGTGTCAAGGTCCATGCTCTTGATGTCTTCGACGGCAAGGTCAATATCCCAAAGGTCTCCCTTCGGCAGGTTCTGCACCTGAATCCCCTTGCCTGCCCACCGGCCGGTGCCAGCGCCGTGATACATAAGGATGTCATGGGCACGGCCATCGCGGGCTGCGTTGATGATCATCTTGCCGTATTTGGACGTCGAGGTCTTGTTAACCTCTCGCACGATCTGGATGATCCGGAAGCACTCCTCCGGCATCTCGACCTTATCCATATAGTGGTCGAGAGTATCCGCTGTCGTGTCGGGCAGATCGAGCTCAAAGTGCTCGCTGATGTAATCCTTGACGCGCTCCCGTTGGGACGCGCGCTCTACTACCCCGTCTGTCAAATCTGACAGCTCTGCGTTCATCTCAGCCCGGATACGCTCTGCGAGCTCAAGCGCACATCGGCACAGTTCCAGATCGATCAGCACGCCGCGAACGTTGAGTTCCTGATCGATTTTCCACAGTGTCAGCTCGTCGGTCGGCAGCTGAGGCATTGCGCGAGACAGAAGGTGCTCTGCCAGCACGTCCTTGATGCAGTAGGCGTGTAGCTTTTCGACGTCCTCAGCCGTCACGTGCCATACAATCAGCTCTTCGGGGTCTAAGCCCTGCGCACGGTATTCCTCCTTCTCAGCCTTGAGTAGCTTGCGGGGCTTGGACATTTTCCGCATGACACGGTTGCCGTCCATGTCCTTCTCCACGGACAGTCCCAGCGCGCGAACAGCGCCCTCCAAGTCCCGCGGCAGCGCGCACATAGAGGCGCGACTGGCACTGCATCGCCACTGCTTCGGCGCGACCCCAGGCCAACCCATACGGGCCGTGCAGACGTTCTCCCATATTGCGCGTTCGAAGAAGGCGTTGTGCGCTTCTACCAAGCCACCCGCAATGATGTAGGCAAATAGATCAAGGGGCAGGTCTGAAGCAGCGAGACCAATCTCTTCGTACTCTTTGTGCCAGAGAGACGGCTCGTGCTGCCACGGTAGCATGTATGCAAGGCACATGGCCTCAGTGCTCTCATGCTCACTGTAGCACCAAGCTCCAACGCTCTTTGTGCCGCGGAGTTCTTGTGTGCTCCTAGTCTCAAAGTCGATTGTCGCTAGTGAGAAGGGGTTCTGCTTGAGATAAGCTCTGGCCTCCTCGACCATCGGCGCAAGAACGTCTTGCCAGTCTGGCTCATATGCAAGATCAAATGGCATTCTTGTTCTGATCGTCTGCGTGCATCAGAATGGCCTCGTAGCGCTCGACAGTCTCCCAAAATCGATCAGGTATCGGAGTGAGCTGCTGCCAAGGCAAGCCGACTGCGCGTTCGCCGCGACGCTTTACAGCTATACGGAAAGCCGTCACGTTAAACCCGGCCGCTTGCAGCTCGTGGGTGACGCGTTCCTGATCGGCCTTTGTTTTAGTGCGTGCGACATCAAGAACCCGTTGCCTAGCAGCTAGTGCGACGAGTGCTTCTGCTCCTTCCCCGGCCTCTGGCATAAAGCTGAAGTCCCGGACGAGCTGTTTCCCTGTGATAACTTTCTTTGGCATAGCGGAGTCGGGGTGACCGAAGCCACCCCTATTGGCTGGTTAATCCCAGCCGTCACCTTCGTCATCGTCGCCGTCACCGTCGACGTCTTCATCCTCTTCCAGCCAGCTGTCGTCCAGCTCAGCGTCGTCAGCAAAGTCCTCGGCTGCGTTGCCACGAAGATCAAGCCGCGGCCCGTCTTTGATTTTGCGCAGGTTGTAGAGGCCCAGCGACACGCCTTTGTTTTTGTTGTTGTAGCTGTAGACGGTCACGGTCGCTTGGAAGTATGCGCCCGAGTAGACCTCGTCAGCGTTGCCTTCTTCGGGCGAGATGTCGTTGCCATTTAGGTCAACGACGCCAGGACGCATCTTGGATGTCAGCGAAGCGAACTTGGTGCCGGCGCCGTAGCCCTCGACATCTTCCTTCTCCGCGCCGTCGCGAACGCCCTTCTTGTAGTTGTCGGGAAGTTCCTTCAGACCCTTCTTGAAAGCGCGCTTGGCCTCGGAGTTGAGCGCGTTCATCATCGCGTTCCACCGGGACTTGTCTTTGGTGCCGAACTTCTTCGGCGTCCAGATCGCGCTGAGCCCATATTTGGGTTCACCGCCATCGACAGATTGTGGGGAAAAGACGTTCACGAAGCTCCCGCGGAATACGGGAGTGACGTATTTTTGTACTTCGGCCATTTGGCCCTCCATGGTTTTGGCGTGGCATTCAGCCTACGCTCCTCTGAGGGCTCATCGGTAGCACGAGAACGAATCGGGAACAAGAAAAATCTACGCGTTGTAGTCGGGATGGCTCCTAAGGTCTTTAAGAGCTGTGTCCGTCCCTCGCACACCCTTAGCAAGTTTCAACCATTGGTGCACTGACCGAAGCACAGCACCTCGCACAACTGGGTCATCGAGCAGAGGTGCGTGCTTAGAGGCTGTCGCCGCATTAGACAACAACCTCTCAGCATCAAAAATAGGTCCATAGTTCACGGGAAAAGCTGCTTCTGGAGTTTCATGACCTGACAGAGACAGTCATCAGGCGCATAATGTTCGACCATGCCGGTCGTATCGACCGTGACGTCTCCCTTGAGCGCGGTGACAGTCCGGCAGCACCGGGCGGACCTGTAATGCCACGGGGCTGGCAGACCACACATATTGAAGGCGTTCTCCAAGATCGGAATATCGAACGCGGCGCCATTGGACCATAGCCCATCAACGTCAGCCCAGCTCTCGAAGCCCGGGATACCGGTTTCAGCCGGCCAGGTCATGAGAGACGTCAGTGCGTCTAGGAGTGGCACACCATCGTTCTGGAGGCCCTGCACAAGCATGGAGCGCGCCTTGTCTCCTTGGCCCAGCCAGAAAGACAAGGTGCCTTGGTCCAGCGCGCCC
>JBCBSJ010000005.1:0-71002 GCA_039819245.1 Cyanobacteria bacterium J06638_20 | reverse complement strand
TCACAAACATACACAAAAAGTATGCGGAACCCGGGACTTGAACCCGGAAGTCTTTGCAGACACTAGAACCTGAATCTAGCGCGTCTACCAATTCCGCCAGTTCCGCTGGGGAATGTGCTTAACGTCACAGTCTTCCATAATTCCGCAAGATCGTCGGAGAGTCAAGGGATTTTGTTCACTTTTTTGCGTGATTTTCTAAATGCCCAATGCCAACTCTTTTTGCTTGGACAAGAGGATTTCAAGAAAATCGCAGACAAATCAGAGGTTTCCGGTAGAATCTAAACCGTCATCGGGTGATCCAGGGTGCGTATTCTCGGGATTACTAACAATAAATTCCAGTTATCGGCCCATATCTCTAATTTTTGGGAGGACACGCACATTTTTTCGCCAGATCAATCTCTCAATCCTTCGCCCACCACAGGAGAAGAGGTTTTACGAATCCAGGGTGGCTATCCTCTCTCGGGAGAGGTTCGCATCAGTGGGGCCAAAAATTCGGCGCTGGTGGTGATGGCAGGCGCATTGCTCTGTCCAGACGACTGCCGCATTCGCAACGTCCCAAATTTGGTGGATGTGAAGCGGATGGGGCAAGTGCTCTCGGCGCTCGGGGTTCAGCTGACTCGGAATGGCGACACGCTGGATATCAATGCACGACATATTGGGCATTCCACCGCTCCTTATGAGTTGGTCAGCCAGTTGCGCGCTAGCTTCTTCATCATTGGGCCATTGTTGGCACGGATGGGGATGGCACGTGTACCGTTGCCCGGTGGGTGTGCGATTGGCGCTCGTCCGGTTGACCTGCATGTGCGGGGTCTTGAAAGTATGGGAGCCCACATTCAGATCGACCAGGGCACAGCCTATGCAAGTATCCCGGGCAGTCGGCGGTTGCGGGGGGCTCGCATCTATCTGGACTACCCTAGTGTCGGGGCGACCGAGACCCTGATGATGGCGGCAACCTTGGCAGAGGGCGAAACGGTACTCGACAATGCGGCCCAGGAACCAGAGGTTATTGATTTAGCCAACTTCTGTCGGGCAATGGGCGCACGGATTCGCGGAGCTGGTAGCAAAACGATTGTGATTTCCGGTGTCCCTAGAATGCACTCGGTCGACTACTCCGTCATTCCTGACCGGATTGAAGTTGGGACATTTCTGGTTGCTGGGGCGATCGCCCGGTCTGAAATCTCCATTGCGCCAGTTATTCCTGACCATGTGGCTGCGATTATCGCGAAGCTGCAGGCAACCGGGGCTAAGGTGGTACATGAGTCACTCAACCGTCTCCGCATCGTTCCGGCTGAGGTACACCAGGCCACAGATATTGAAACCCTTCCCTACCCTGGATTTCCAACCGATATGCAGGCGCAGTTCACCGCATTACTGGCGCTCAGCGAAGGCCACAGCATCATCACCGAGACGGTGTTTGAAAATCGGTTGCGTCATGTTGCCGAATTGCAACGGATGGGCGCCAATATTCGGGTGAAGGGGAACAACGCTATTATCCAAGGCGTTCCCTTCCTGACAGGGGTGCCAGTAAATGCAACCGACCTGCGTGCTTCGGCCGCGCTAGTACTGGCGGGCTTGAGTGCAAGGGGAACCACAACCCTCCATGGTCTCCATCACCTAGATCGGGGATATGACGACCTGGAAGGGAAGCTGCGCAAGCTAGGGGCACGGGTCGAGCGCGTCACCGATGAAGTTGGAGACAAGGCTGTAGCGCCTGATTCAGCGAGTCCTTCGCGATAAGGAACCTGGGCAAACTCTAGCCATATTTGGTTGGCGAACAACACTTTGAGTGTGGCGTTTGAAACCGCTCGTTTCAAACGTTCGGTAATCAAGCAGTAGCTGTAATGACCGTTAGTTACTGCCGACATGCAGTCTGCTCAAAACGTCGTTTCGAACAGACTGCTTCTTTTTCGTGGCCAATATTAGCAAATGAGGGTATGAGTTATATCAAGTCTGGTTAAATAGCCGCAAAACCCAACTATCATTTGCGCCCGCTGCGTTGCAGTGGGCGCAAATGATAGTTGGGTTCTTCAACCAGATTTGATATTAGAACGAAGCTCCAGTTCATACCTTCTTCAATGTCATATTCGATTTCAGCAGCGCTTTAGTTTCGGGATTGGCAGAGGAGCTTTCGAGCCGTTTGCTAGCCGTGTCTGAATCCTCTGAATCTAACAGGGTATAAATCGGAATTTCGGTCATGCGCCCCCGCAGTTGAATATTTCCCATCGGTTTACTGAGAAAACCATCGCCCAGATACGCATGGGTTTCCTCGCTGAACAGGCAGGGTAAGGGTAGGTCGGGGGGTAGGGTTTTGGTCATGTCCTGCAGCCGAGCCGCAACGTTTACGGTGTCGCCGAAAAGCGAATAACTCAGTCGCTTCCGACTCCCCACTGTACCCACAATCAGTGGGCCGGTGTGGACACCAATGCCAAAGCGAATGGTGGGCAGGCCAGCGGCCTCAAACTCTCGATTGAGGGTTTGGAGGTGGTGGTGCATATCGAGGGCGGCACGAATCGCGGCGATCGCATTCTGCCGAATTTGCTCTGGATTGTTCATCACCAGCGGCACCCCAAAGGCCGCCATAATGGCATCCCCAATATATTTGTCAACCACACCCCCTTGCGCCATGATGCAGTTCGTCATGACTTCAAAATAGCGATTGAGCCAGGGCAACAGCACCTCAGAAGGCAGCGTTTCGGCAATACTGGTAAATCCTCGAATGTCGCAAAACAGGACGGTTGCCGTCAACTCCTGGGGTTGGATTTGTCCATCCTGAAGGAGTTCCTTTTTGTTTTGCCACATGAGCCGTGCCATCTCAGGGGAGGCATTGAGTGCCAGCAAGTTCATTAAGGTGTTTCGTTCTCGCTGTTCGACAAACTGGAATGACAGCGCACTAATGAAGCTAGTGCCAAGAGGGGCCGCAACAGGCAACAGCAGATTTTGCGACAGCCCGATCAGGGCGATCGCCAAGCTTACAGGCACAATACCAAGCAAAAAGAAAATCCGTTGCCGGGAGTTGAGGTGTTGCAATAGCCAAGCGGTGCTAATGCCTGCCACACCAATCAAGAACGCGGTGAGCCTTATGGGTGCTCGTTGAAGGAAGCGATCGTGAATCAGATTATCGACCACAGCGGCGTGGAGAAACACACCAGCCGTTGGGATCTGTACATTGAAAGGCGTACGCAAGGGGTCTAGGGCAGCAGCGGTAACCCCAACCAACACAATTTTGTTTTGTAACTGTGAGGGTTCAGTGTTTCCTTCCAAAACATCGACAAAGGAAACAACCGACAGATCGCTGGTTTGGGATGCGTTGGGCTGGATAGGGCCAACCCAATTCAGCCAGTAGGCCTCTCGCTCACCTGGCTGTGGCAACTGGATTGCGCTGACATCGGGTACCTCTGTACCCAAGGTATTTCCCAGGCTCGTTTGATACATTTGCAAAAGCGCAATGCCAAAGCTCGGGAATTGGCCTTCGTAGAGCCAAACTTGCCGACTGATGCCATCAGGATCGGGGTTGTGCTTGATATGTCCCAGCAAAAACGCCCCATGGGCAGGGTCGCTGATAGTCGGAGCGATATCCAATGCCTGCCCAGTACCATCATCCCCCACAGCCAACACCACATTACCGCTATAAGCAATGCTTTCAGCAAATGTGGCATCGTAGGGGGTTGCTTCGGTCAAAACGAGATCAAAGCCAACGGCGGCAGGTTGGCTGGCAAGCAGCACATCAAGCAATGCGGCATAGCGATCGCGTTTCCAAGGAAAGCGACCATAGGCATCTAAACTTGCCTCGTCAATGGCAATTACCACAATTTCATCTGCCCATTCTATTGGGTAGATACGGGCACGCAGTTGTAGGAGCTTATTATAGGCAAGGCGTTCCAGCGGTTCCCATGCACCAATGCTGAATATCAAGAGCCCAACAGCACTCGCAGCCATACCTGTTATCAGGGGATAGCTCATCCACTGCTGCTTCTGTAATTGTCTCAGGAGTGGGATCACCCAATTCATACTGAATCCTCAGTGAACGGAAGCGGGTTGTGTTTAATGCGTATTAAACGTGGCCATTAGTTGCGATCGGGATCATCGATCTCCCAGAAGGAATAACGATAGGTACGGGATTCACCTAGGGGATTTTGCACCTCTAACTCTAGCCGTCGTAGGGGAGGCAAAGGAACGCTCGTGCGGAAGTAACCCGTGCGACGAACAGGCAAGGCTTCATCCTCAAATAAAAGTTGATTGGTTGGATTAATCCGTCCTTCTAAGTTAACGCGATCGCCCCGTCGTGTCAGATTGATGATCTCAAGCACCAGTTCGCGATCCAGCGGTTGCGGTTCACTGGGAGGTTCGCCCGGACGAATCACCGAGGCAAAGTCCTCCTCTACAAGGACGCTAACGCCTTGGGCGCTAGCTTCTACGGCACCTTCCTCTGTGCCAATGGTTGTTCGGCCATCTTCAGCGACGATAATACCAAAGTCAGTTCCTCGCACGGCAGCAACACCGCTGGGCGTATGCAGCTCTAGACGGGAGGAGGGGTTGGTAAACGATCGCACCTGGATACGCGCCTGTCCCTGGGGCACGTCCAAAATGGTGATGCGTCCGCCATCACTGGTAATCGCCAATTGCTGCACCCAAACCTGTGTGCTGGCCGCAACGTTGATCGAGCCAATGGCTGTATCGAGATTGAGGGTTGTGCTGGCACGCTCGGCGGTTCTAACCCCATGACCAGGGCCTTCCAAGCGATCGCCTACTCGAGCGGCTCGACTCCCATCCCGTTGATAGGTGACCCCCCCGGAAATACGCCCGACCTCGAGCCATCGTCCACTTACCTGAGCAGACGCCATCGAAGTCAATCCTAAATGGAGGAAGAGAGTTGTAGAAGCTAGGATCGTCATAATTCTCCCGAGATTGCGAGGAGGTGACGATTTACACACAAGGCAATCGCCTGCAGCGCCGAACTTCGTGCACCACATGCCAGAATTTTTGATCATTATTTTGGTTAATTTTTTAGTTGTCTAGCTTATCTAGATTCTTGGGTACTTTGAAGTCTGTTGATTAGTAAACACAGATAGCCACAAAGTACGGCGAAAATTCAGTTCCACAGAATCCTTTTTCATACTTACAGATTAGGCCAAACTTTGCTGTAGGCAAATGTTTCAAAGCTCCATTTCTAAAGCTATAAAAAGTCGATTGCTCTTGTAAATGGTTGGCTAACTGTCCTATCAACGATTGTTGAATGCACGATGACCCTGCTGCGTAATTATACTAATTCTGCCACCAGACTAATAAGAGACTAGTAATAAAGCGCAATGGTTTACCAAAAATTAACTTCATACTTACGTGGAACCCGTCTTGGCATCCGTGTAGATGCGGTGGCGATCGCCCTAGAGCTCTTATACTGAAGAGGTTCTAGTGATAAATCTAACCGTGATAGCAGACTTCTGCTTATTTTGAAATGGCTAGGACTTACGCATTTGGAACGAAAAACCAAAGGGTTTTGATGATTTTTGGGGCGCAGAGCGCCCCAAAAATCATCAAAATGCGTAAGTCCTGATGGCCTTACGTATCATTGTTTTGAGAGCCCTGCAGTGCGACGCTCTCAAACTAGGATTGGGTTTCCCGCCAGCATGTAGCGCTATAGCTTGAGCCAGCCAGGATAGACCGTTAGGATTCTGTCTTGTCGATGAAAAGGGCATCCATCAGACACCTATCGGTCAGCATATTGAGCCTTTCTGGATTCTTGCATTCGCCGGAATAACTGTTCAACAGCGTATCCTAGCCTCGGTAGCTATAGCTAGAGCGCTGTGCGTGTTGGTTAAGTACGGTTGTGTGGGGCGCGACGCGCCCCACACAACCTTTTTTTGTACTTGATGCGGTTGCAGACCGCTATATATCCCCCTAAGTACATAACAAAAACCGAGACCCCTTGATTTTGCTTGGTGAGGGAGCCACCCGCATCATGCAAAATCAAGGGGTCTAGGAGGGTCGATTTTGGGGTCTTATGCCTAGTTGCGATCCTTAGGCTTCGTCGGTTTCGAATAAATCGATTTCAGAAGACGTAAACTCTTCGCTATCCATCGAGCCATTGCCATCAGCCCGACGCGTTCCATTAGGAAAAAAGGTGGCCCCTGTATCGCCATCGTCGTCATCATAGTCATCTTCCTCGGCTTGAGCCGCAGCATCCTCAGGATCGCCGACCATGTTTGGACTAATGAGGGTAATGTCAAACTCATCGGGCGGAACGGTAGAGATAGCATCCCGCTTCAGCAAATAGTAAACGGCGTAGACATTGGGACCAAAAATGATTTTGTCTTCATCTTCCAGGTCATGAGCCTGAAGCTTGCGCCCATTGATGAGCAAGCCATTCGCACTCGGACGCCCCTTGAGATTGCCATCAACAATGCGATAGTAGTAGCTGCCGTCTTCATTAGGAAGTTGCACCAATGTGGCATGGCGACGGGAAACAAATTGAGAAACCAGGCGAATGTCACACTTTGGATCACGCCCAATGGAGTAGATGGAGCCATCCAGCGTATATTCTCGTCGACCTTTGTTGTCTTCGACGATGAGGAGGTGGTTGTGACGAGAGGCAGAAGATGACATGCGGTAATCAGTGGCAGGACGCTAGGGTGAAGAATGGTAGAGGGGATGATGATTTTCTTCTGATCGTCTAGTTTAGTCGTTCTATGCGGGATTAGGCTACGCAATCTTGCAGTAAATGACTTGATTGTATGCCTGCATCTCAAACCTAGCTCAATCTCACATAGGGTGCTCTGCAATGGTGTTTCGATCAACGTTTTGATCAATTGCTAAGGCGACGGATGAAATTGCAGTAGCAACTTAGAAGCAGTGGAGAGAAGGCAATAGTTTTCGGCTTCATCCGAAATGGGTTCTCAGTTGCACCCGAGATGAACGACACATAGTACAAAACAGAAGGCATGATAACTCTACGAACGTAGGTTACCCACATTTGGCAGTGCTCTTCGCAATAGCAAAGAATTTGTTACAACACTGACGGAACTGAGAGCCATTAGTGCCCCTGCTATAGAGGGGCTCAGCAAAATACCAGTGGAGGGAAGCAATGCCCCGGCGGCAACCGGAATTGCGAGGGCGTTGTACCCCAAGGCCCAGAAGAGATTTTGGCGAATCGTGCGGAAGGTGGCGCGACTGAGGGTAAGGGCTGCAACGACATCAGTAAGGCGATCCTGCATCAGCACAATGTCTGCAGTTTCGATAGCCGCATCGGTGCCAGAGTGCAGAGCGAGACTCACATCCGCCGCTGCCAGAGCTGGGGCATCGTTGATCCCATCTCCGGCCATGCCGATTAGCTGTCCGTCCTGTTGCCATTGGGCAATAAATGCTGCTTTCTCGGCTGGGGAAACGCCAGCATTCACCGCTGTTTCAGGTAGGTTGAGGGTCTGGGCAATGGCTCTAGCGGTTGTGGGGCGATCGCCCGTCAGCAACTTCACGGTAATGCCTTGCTTTTTGAGCGCAGCCAGGGTTTCAACCGCATCGGGGCGCAGCGTATCCATGACGGCAATGATGCCAATGAGACGCTGATCCTGTCCGATATAGATGACCGTTTTACCAGCTGTGGCTAGGGTTTCAGCTTGGACTTGAGCGGTCTCCGGCAACAGTACCCCCATTTGCTCTAACCAGATATCTGTTCCTAGGACGACCTGGGCGCCGTTGATCTGGGCGGAAACGCCGAGCCCTGCCGCTGTCTGGAAGTCTTGCGCTGGAAGCCGCGAAAGCTCCCGCCGATCGGCTTCTTGTTGGAGGGCGATCGCGAGAGGATGCTGGGTACCGCTTTCGACCGTAGCCGCCAGCTGGAGCAGGTCATCGGTGGTGAGCGCCTCGGTAAGGGGCAAACAATCGGTGACGGTAGGATGGCCGCTCGTGAGGGTTCCCGTTTTGTCGAACACGAGCGTTTTTAGGTTGTGGGCACGCTCCAGCACATCCCCCCCCCGAATCAGCAACCCCCGTTCAGCCCCAGTGCCTGAGCCCACCAAGATAGCGGTAGGTGTTGCCAGTCCTAGGGCGCAAGGGCAGGCAATGACCAAGGTGGCGATCGCAAGTTTTAGACTGAGAAGCAATGGCGAAAATTCTGGAGCGGCCATAAGCAGATGTCCGGCATGGTGACCCCAGAAGTGCAGCTGATCTCCCAGCGCTAGAAGGCGATCGCGCCAAAGATGAGTGCCGATGAAATACCAGAAGGTAAAGGTTAGGGTGGCAACCGTCAAAACCCCGTAGGTGAAATAGCCCGCAATAGTGTCAGCCATGCGTTGGATGGGTGCTTTTCGGGTCTGGGCGGTTTCGACAAGCTGAATGATTTGCGCCAGCGTGGTGTCTTTCCCGGTGCGGGTGGCCTGGAGGGCGATCGCCCCGGTCAAATTCAAAGTGCCAGCGGCCACAAGGTCGCCCTGTTGTTTCAAAACAGGTGTGGGTTCGCCCGTGAGCATGGCTTCATCGATCGTGGTTTGCCCATCGACCACCGCGCCATCGACCGGGATTTTCTCACCCGGTAAGACCCGCAACCATTCGCCAACCCGCACTTGCTCGGCAGGAACGCGAATACCTTCCTGTTCACTTTTGGGGGTGCTGAGCAGCCGCGCCTGAGCAGGCTGGAGTGCCACCAATGCGTTGAGGGAATCAGCGGCTCGATGGCGTGCCCGTTGTTCGAGCGATCGCCCCAACAAAATCACACCCACCAGCATGACAGGCTCGTCGAAGAAACACTCCCATCCCAACGTTGGGAACGCTAGCGCTACTAGGCTCGTGACATAGGCCGTTAGCACCCCCAATCCCACCAGGGTATTCATATTAGGCATATTGTGGCGTAGGCCCTGCCATCCATCTACCAAAATCGAGCGCCCAGGGAAGAGAAGCGCCAAGGTCGCTAGGGCAGCATGAAAACCGATATGGCTCAACACGGGAACCGTCAAGCCAAAATAGTTGAGATGACCGAGACTGGACAAAACTAGGAGAGAAACGGCGATCGCCAACTGTTGCTGGCGCTCTCGTGTCTCTTGCCGATGACGCTCCAGCCTTGCTGTGTTGCCCGCCACCTCCCTCTCTTGCCCCGATACCCAGCGCACCTGCGAAGGAAAACCCGTCTCGGTCAATTGGGCTGCCATTGCCTTGGGGTCAGCGATTGGTTCGTATTCTACGAGGGCAGCTTCGGTGACCAAATTCACCGTTGCCGATACCACCCCCGGTTGCTGTAGTAGCGTTTTTTCTACAGCGCGTACACATCCGGCACACTTCATGCCGCCAACATCCAGGGATAGGGTCTGGTTAATGGGAGCTTGGGACGGAGCGATCGCCGTATCGGGAGCATCAGGGGTCAGTTGCATAGTCCAACAAAATCCAGGTAGGGCAATGGATCTGAGCTGTTGTTGTGCAGTCAGGTTATGACTGTCTTTTTATTGTGCCATCCTCTTTTGCAGCTCCCTGAGTTTCGTTGGGTTTGCTCAAGAATTTTCAGATCTAGATTGGATTTGAAAACCCATTTGTATTTTTCGTGAAATGCCTTCTCCACAAGCATTTCACGAAAAATACCTCGGAAGTTTGTTACTTGGACTCGATGTTAGCTGTAGCTTGTGCCTAGGGTGGGTGAGCGAAAGACACAATGGCGATCGCGCCCCTTTTGTTTGGCGGTATAAAGGGCTTCATCTGCCTGTCGAATCAGCACATCAGGATTGAGGGTTGGGTTGGGAATCATGCTACTTACCCCCACACAAATCGTGACAACTTCGCTGACCGACGAAGCAGGGTGGGGGATCTGGAGCTTACGAACCGCTTCGCATAACCGCTGGGCCACTTGAGCAGCTTCCCATTTATCGGTGTAGGGCAAAATGATGATAAATTCTTCACCCCCGTAACGGGCGATGAGATCGGTTGGTTGACGGATAACCTGCCGTGCCACGTTGGTTAATTCGATCAAGCATTCATCACCCGTTTGGTGGCCATAGGTGTCGTTATACCGCTTGAAAAAATCCACATCAAAGAGCAACAAAGACAGGGGCTGCTGATCAATTATTAATGCATCCCAAGCCTGTTGCAGACGCTCTTCAAAATGACGCCGATTGGCGACGCCTGTGAGGCTATCCGTTTGTGCCAGTTGCTCCAGCCGCAGGTTTGCTAGGCGCAGTTCTTGCTCGACGCGACGGCGATCGCTAATATCCCGAACTAAAAACAGCGCTTCTTCATCCCCGCAGGGAATCACCCGTACTTCCTCATATTGAAACTGTCCATCAACAAGATTTTCCTGTTCATAGACCTGGAGTTGCTTTGTTTCAAGGGCAAGATGCATGGCGCTGAGTTCACGCTGCACAATTTCAGCGGGCAACATCTCTGATAGGTTGCGCCCAACAGGGTTGACTGTGGAAGATAGTAAATCTGTCAGTGTGCTGGTGCGAACATAGCCCAGATAAACCCCATCCTGGCGGAGGCGGAACATTAAATCTGGAATTGCCTTGAGAATCGCACGATTTTGGGCTTCGCTTTGTTTGAGAGCCGCTTCAGTTCGTTTGCGATCGCTAATATCTCGCACCATCACGAGCACCTCATCTTCCGAGATTTTGATGATGCGGCTTTCTTCGTAGCGCCGCACGCCGTTAATTTTAATCTGATACTCTTCTACTTGAATTTCATTGGTGGCGATCGCCTGTCGAATTCCCCGCCGCCGTCGCTCGGCAAGGTCAGATGGAAGAATATCAGTGAGATGATGCCCCTTCACATCGGGTGTTGAGCTAACGGTTTGCACCTCTCCAGAGCTAATGAATTCGATATATCGCCCGTCCGACCCCATCCGTAGAAGCAAATCAGGAATAGCCGCAAGGATAGCGCCCAAGGTCGATTCCCGCTGCCGCAACGCAGCCTCGACCTGTAATCGGTCTTGAACCTCCAGCTGTAACGACTGGGTTCGCTTTTCAACCTCAGCCGTTAACTCCTGGTTGTAGCCTGTCAACACCTTCTCGGCATTTTTGCGCCGAGTAATATCTTGAAAGGCGACGATGGCATGGCTAATGGTGTTGGGTTCGGAGTAGATTGGCGTTGCCCGCATCTCGACCGTGATGCGTTGTGTCCCTTGTAAGATTTCCATATCTTCGACGAAACAATACTCGCCGTTGAGCGCTCGGAACGCAGGCAGCTGTTCGGTGGGGTAAAGTTCATCGCTGCCGGCTTGATAGATCCGATAATTTGCTGCAAGGGTTTCAAGGGGACTCTCAGGGATATGATCAACCCCTAGCAAGCGCATTGCTTGACCGTTGAGATAGGTAATTTTGCCATTGGGTTGATGGATGGCAATCCCCACAGGAATAGCATCCAGAAAATGTTTAATTTGAGTTCGCTCGTGAGTCAAATCAGCGTTGAGTGCTTGTAATTCTTCCAGCGATAGCTGCAATTGGTTCGCCATTTCGCGGAACGAAAATGCAAGTTGCCGCACCTCTAGAATCCGCGTCGATGGAATATCGATTGTGGCTTCCCCGCGTGCAAGCCGACTGGCAGCGTCGCGTAACCCTAGAATGGGACGAGCAATCCAGCGCGTAGTGTAGGCCCCAACGGCGATCGCTCCCAACAGAGCCACACCGGACCAAATGAAGGTCTGGCGAACCGTCTCACGCAGTTGAGCAACAAACTCAGCTGCAGGGAGCACGACTACGACAATCCAGTCCAATCCATACTGGTCTTCATAGGGAAACACACCCACAAAATAGCGTTCTGGGAGCTGTCCTCTTTGGTTACTGCTGTGGGTCAAGTCAAAAAACTCAACAGCCTGCATATGACTGAGAGTCGCGTGGCGGTGTTGCAAGGTTTCTACAACAGCGCGTGTCATAGAATCTGTGCTGGCATCCGCTTGCAATCGCTGAACTTTTCCCCACCGCCCCCTCACAAACGGTGCTTCCAACGTAGAGGTTGCGACAAGCTCTCCCGATCGCTCCATGATGAATGCTTGTCCCGTTGTTGCGATATCTAAGCGACCGAGGAAGGCACTAATCTGGCTTAAGGTAATTCCCGACTCTAGAATGCCGATCAATTGACCATCAAGCCGAATCGGGGCAACCGCAGAAAAGGCCGACCCAGCAACCCCCTGCGCTGGATAGATAGGCGTCCAACTAGGTTGGTCAACTTGGGAACCAGCCCGGTAAGTCGGCAGTTGTTTGGCGTTGAAGGGGGTCAAATCCTCCAAGAATTCCATGTTTGACTCTGCATTTGGAGGCATATCGCTCAGCTCGCTGGATGACTGGTAGCGATAGACCTGGCAGGGGACGGGTTCATCACAGCGCGTTAGCGTGTAAGTATCAGTCTGACTGGTATCTCCTTGGTTGACCGAAAGATGCCTTCCGTCAGCTAGGGTTATCCCGATGGAGTTCGGAGTCTGGAAGGTTTGTAACTGATTTAGGAACGGTTGCACATAGTCGTCTAGCTGCAAGGTAAGGTCGGTCTCCAGCGCCTGCAGTTCCATTTCGATAGTACGCTGATTGAGCGCCACCAGTTGTTGGGGGGTTTCTAAGAACGAATTAAGGCGATCGCTCACCCGTTCTGAGACCTCTCCTGTTAACTCAAAGGCCAGCTCTTCGATAGAACGTTGCCCGCTACGGTAAGAGATATAAGCGACTAAGCCCACAATGCCCATGACCTGCAGCATAAACGGCAAAACAAGAACCGTTTGAATCGGCACGGTTCCAATGGCTTTGCGGAGAGTGCTTTTGAAGGATGTCAGCAAGGTAAAACGCGGAGCTATCCGGGACAACAACCGAAAATATATATATCTGTGAAACTGATGTTTACAAGACTGACGCAGAATTTCCGGAGATAGGTTCGGCAATGTCTACGCTGGAGGAAATCTAGAGGTGAAATGAAGAGCTTGCGAACGCTCTAGTGACTATGAATAAATATTTTCTATTCAGAGAATAATTGATCCTCAGAATGAAACAGGGATGAAATTTTGTGATGGGGTGCTAGATAGTAAGACGGACGCAAAACTCGCATCATCTGACGAAATTCGTTGATGATTTGGGCGCCCTGCGCTCACACCATCAACACATGGGTTCTATGAAAAAATTCTCCCTTTGGATAAATGGATAAGCAACATCAGTCCTAATTACACCAAACACTGAGTGTATCAATATAAATAATGCCCAAATTTTGGATCGGCTGAACCCTGAAGATGCGGTAAATTGGTCGTTCTCAAGGGGTAACAATTTTGAGGATGATTTGAGGGATAAGGCTGGGATAGCACACTGGCGACGGACGGATGCTCAAAACCGTTATTTCACAGTTTAGGATGAACAAGGATGAGGAGATCGCCATGAAGAACAAGCCAGAGTTGCTAGCCCCTGCAAAAAACCTGGAACGGCTAAAAGTTGCCGTCACCTATGGTGCTGATGCAGTTTACGTTGGTGGGGAGCGCTATGGCTTGCGGGCACGAGCTGACAATTTCACCACAGCCGACTTGCAGGAAGGTGTCGCCTTTGCACATCGTCATGGGGCAAAACTCTACATTACGCTGAATGCATTTTTGCATGATGAAGACTTTGTTGGCTTGGGCGATTACTGCCACTTTCTAGATGAAATCGGGGTGGATGCAGCGATCGCCTCTGATCTGGGGGTTATCCGCGAAATCCAGCGTCATTCGTCTCTGGCCGTTCACCTTTCGACCCAAGCATCCTGCCTCAATGCGGCAGCGGCTCGGCTATGGCAGCGTACTGGCGTCAAGCGGCTGATTGTCGGGCGCGAACTTACCATTGCCGAAGCTGGAGCTATTCACCGTGAAACGGGGATGGATGTGGAAATGTTTACGCATGGAGCCATGTGCATGGCCTACTCCGGGCATTGCACCATTTCCAATTTCACCGCCGGACGCGATTCTAATCGGGGCGGTTGCATCCAATCCTGCCGGATGCCCTACCTCCTCAAATCGGATGCGGGTTCAACGAACTCCGAAGCGTCCACTGAACCCATTACCTTTATGTCTTCTCGCGATCTTTGGGGAATTGGGCAGGTGGGCGAATTCTTCCGCCAAGGCATTTGCTCCCTCAAAATAGAAGGGCGGATGAAATCATCCTTTTATGTGGCGATCGCCACCCATGTTTACCGCCGCTTGATTGATGCCTACGCCGCTGGGCAATGGTCTGAGGCTCTGTTGGATTGGGCCGCTGCCGAGTTGCGATCGCTACCCAACCGCGACTACTTTCCCGGCTCTCTGGATGCCCCAGCGGGACAGGACTCTGTCTTTCACAAGCATTATGGCGTCAGCCCTGGAACCTACCAATACAGCGGCATGGTTATGGAAACCAACCCATCAGAGGTGGCACTCCATAGCCTAGAGCCTCTTGCTGTCGGCGATACTCTCGAATTTGTTCCTCCCCACGGTGACCCCATTGTTTGGCCTGTCACCGAACTCTATTCTGTGCTGGGTAAACGGCGATCGCATATCCGCCAAGAAAGCGTTGTCAAACTTCCCCGTACCTTGCTTCCCAACCAAGGACAAGAACTGACACCCTTCACCGTTATGCGTCATGCTCAAACACCAGTAATGCCAAGCCCTGAGCTATCCGTTGTGTCCTAGTTTGTCAGCTTTCTGTCTTCGAAACTTTGCGGTTTATTTCAAACGCGATCTGTGCCCTTCAATACCTTCGTTTCTTCCATTGCCGACCTCGAACGTTGCATTGCTGCGCCCGATCTTGCTGAAGTGCTGATTGAGCCGATGTTGCTGGCACGCCGGGGGCGTTTAGGGGAAAAAGCCGCTCAGGATTTGGCGATCGCCGCTCGCGCCAAAGGACTACGTCCCGTATTGGTCTGGGATGCCCTGATGCCCCAGCGTGCTATGGAAGCCGTGGGAGAGCGGCTGCAACAGTGGGATATCTCTGCCTTTGCTGCCGTGCGGGTCAACGATTTGGGAGCCGCAGCTTGGGTTCAGAGGTATCATCCCAACCTACCCCTACAACTGATTGCAGAAACCGGAAACCACAACCTATTGGCCTTGCAGGGATGGTGCACGTTGTTGGGAGATGCCCTGGAGCGACTGATTCTCTCCATCGAACTACCGGAAGCCCAGTT
This sequence comes from Cyanobacteria bacterium J06638_20, assembly GCA_039819245.1. Taxonomy (GTDB): domain Bacteria; phylum Cyanobacteriota; class Cyanobacteriia; order Elainellales; family Elainellaceae; genus Vacuolonema. Next base: position 55,936 of record JBCBSJ010000005.1, on the reverse strand, counting down.
GATCCAATACTGTCAGGCATTGCCTGTGCCCTGCGAAGTGCTGGGAGCTGGCCCTATTTTGCTGTTCTACTCGCCGCGATCGCTTCTTACGAATCCCCTACAAACCGATACTGAAGACACCGCCCACATTGCCGCTACTATTGCCTTTGAGGAGAAGCCAAATCGCCCGTTTCCTACCGTGGAAACGCCCCACGGCACCCTGATGTTTTTCGACAAAGATCAGTTTATCGGCGATCGCCTGGAAAGCCTCTGGGAAGCAGGTTTAGACATGGTACGTATCGACTTGCGCTCCTACGCTCCCCAGCCCGATGCAGCTCCCAACATCGACACTGTTTGCCAGCAACTCCTCCAGGATCCAGCTACCCTCCGCCAACAGTGGCCACGTCCGACCCGTGCCCCCTTCTTTAACGCCAACCGCACCACTGCCCTCATTCCCCGCATGAAGACACGCCGCCTCGATCCTTGGCGTGGTCAAGCGATTGCCGAAGTCATTGCGGGTGAGGGGGGTAGCCATGTAGTATTCCGAGTCTTGCGGTCGTTTCGCCTAACGCCGGAAACTCAGATTCTTTTGCCGACGGGCGATCGCCTCCCCTTTCCTGAAGACTGCAATCTCCGCACTTTGCAGGGGGTTCCCACGTCCCAGGGAGAAGCAGATCAACTGCTTTTGACCGATTGGATTAAAAAGACCGTGACGGGGTCGCTGTTGTTGGCTGGTAGTGAAGAGTGAAGTTGGAACGCAGATAAACGCAGTTGAGGTGAGAAATATAGGGTCTATCAGAGTCCCCTCATCTGAAAATAATCTTCATCTGTATGCATTCATTTGTGTTTTCTATCCGCGTTCATCCGCGTTCTATCCATCAATAGCCATCTATGAACTCTCCGAATTCCTCTGACTTCTTGCACCCTGAATTGTTTTTAGATCCGACCTGGGATGCGCTATTTGAGCAATCGCCGTACCCGAAGCCGTTTGCGTTTAACGAGGAAGTCGCGCGGGTGTTTGACAATATGGTGTCGCGATCGATTCCGTTGTATCGAGAGGCGATCGCCGCTGCGGTTTACTGGACGCGGGCTTATTATCAACCCGGCACACGCATCATCGACGTGGGTTGCTCGACCGGAACGTTTCTGGAACTTCTGGGGCGGTTTCTGCCGGAGCCTGCAATTCTTGTCGGTGTGGATAATGCTCCGGCGATGCTCGATAAGGCACGGCAAAAGCTAGCTGTGCTAACGAATCAGCATCAAGTGGAGTTTGTGTGCGATCGCGCCGAGGCCGTCAACTTTAGCAACAGTAGTGTCGTCATTCTGAACTACACCCTGCAATTTCTCCCGGTTCACCATCGTCAGCAAGTGCTCAATGCTATTTATTCTGGGTTAGTCCCTGGGGGACTGCTATTCCTCAGCGAAAAGGTGAAATCGCCTCATCCGAGGTTTCAAGAACAGGTAACCCGCCACTACGAAGCCTTCAAAGCCCGTAATGGCTATGCCCAAACCGAAGTTGAGCGCAAAAAGGAGGCACTGGAAAACGTCCTGGTCCCCCTGACCGAAGCCCAGCAAATCGCGATACTACAGACTGCTGGATTTAAGCCAATAGAAATTCTCAGCAAATTTCACAATTTTCTTACCCTGGTTGCAGAAAAAGCTTGAGCTATCCCAACAATGGGTAGGTGGGTTGATACCAATGCTTTGAGATAGCCCTACCGACGCTCCTTTCCAGAAACATCAATGTAGATTGATTTCTGATACTGAAGGGATTTACTTGTAGGTGAGTGATAGGAAAACCCGTTTTTTTCTCAATACTGAACCAGGACTCTAGGATAACGGACACTATGGTTGACGCGATGTATGACTGGGAAAGGGACGAAATGGAACGGGAAGCGATCGCCTTCTGGCCACCCGATTATTTGGATGAGTTTGGTAGCTTGCTCAATCATGTCGCCATCCTAGAAGTGCGCGGCGATCGCCAGCCCTGGGTTTGGGGAGATCAGGTTCAACCCTATCGTGAAGCCGTGCAGTCAGTGTCTGATCTAAAACCCGAGTGGTTTGACTTTTCAGAAGCGGCTGTCCGCGTTGGCAAAGCCAGTGATTTGACGCCAGAACAGACCGAACAATGGATGGCTGCGCTTCAAGTCTTCTGTCCTTGGAAAAAAGGCCCGTTCGAGCTATTTGGGATACCCATCGATGCGGAATGGCGATCGGATTTGAAGTGGGAGCGGATTTTGCCCCATATCCAACCCTTGGCGCAGCGCAAAGTGGCCGATATTGGTTGCCACAATGGCTACTTTATGTTCCGTATGATTCACGAGAATCCTGAGCTGGTGATTGGGTTTGAGCCAGTAGCCAAGCATTTCTGGAATTTTCAGCTAATTCAAAACCTCGTCAGGCAGCCCAATCTGTACTTTGAACTGTTGGGAGTAGAGCAAATTGATTTGTATCCCAACGTGTTCGACACTATTTTTTGTTTGGGCATCCTCTACCACCACGCCGACCCCATTGGTTTGCTGCGTAAACTCAAAGAAGCCTTAGCTCCTGGTGGTGAATTGGTCATCGACTGCCAGGGAATTCCAGGGGAAGAGGCGATCGCCCTGACCCCACGAAAGCGCTACGCCCAGGCAAGAGGCATTTGGTTCTTGCCCACCCAATCCTGCCTAGAAAACTGGATGGCACGGGCAGGGTTTACCGATATTCAGTGCTTCTATGCTGAACCCCTTTCCCTAACGGAACAGCGACGAACCCCCTGGGCCAACATCGACAGCCTCAAAGAATTTCTCGACCCCCATGACTTCACACGCACCATCGAAGGCTATCCTGCCCCTTGGCGCTACTATGTCCGGGCTAGTAAATAAGGAAAACCCTATGATTGCTTGAAAGCCCCGCACTGCGGAGCTTTCAAGAATGACTCTGTCTAATCATGTAGATGCTCTGACGGTTAGAAGGGATAAATACGGGGCGCTAGCAACACGGTAATGACGCCAAATAATAGGTTGAGCGGTATCCCGATCCGGGCAAAGTCTGTGAACTTGTAGCCCCCTGGACCATAGACCATCAGGTTGGTTTGATAGCCAATTGGGGTGGAAAAGCTGGCTGATGCCGCAATCATGATGCAGATGACAAAGGGCATGAAATTAACCCCAAGGGACTGCGAGATGGAGAGGGAAACAGGAAACATCAGTGCGGCGGCCGCATTGTTGGTAATCACCTCGGTCATAAGCGTCGTGATGCCGTAGACGATGGCGAGGGCAATCAAGGGGTTATCTCCCGCGAGGCCGAGGAAACTGGAGGCGATCGCCTCCGATGCCCCTGTCACCTCTAGGGCCCGACTAATTCCCAATGCCGCTCCAATGACCAACAATACCGACCACTCAATACTGCGCATTGCCCGTATTGGAGAAGAGCACCCAGCAACCAGAATGATCATGGCGGCCAAGGTAGCAGCTTTCAACATACTCAGCCAACCAAAGGCCGCGAACAGCACCATCGCCAACAACGCCATGAGTGCAATGGGTGCTTTTTCGTGACGCGGGGGTTCAGAATCCGGGACAGTGCTCGTTAGATAGAAATCGCGCGACCCGCGCTGACGCTCTAGGAAATTGGCATGGGCTTCGAGCAGTAGCACATCCCCTTGCTGGAGACGGATGTCACCAATTTTTCCGCTGATCCGTTCCCCGTTGCGGGCAACCGCCAAAACCACAGCATCGTAGCGTGTGCGAAACTGCCCTTCCCGAATCGTCTTACGAATGAGCGGGCAGGTATTCGACACCACTGCTTCAATTAGGCTTCGCTCAGAACGCGGGCTGTCGAGCTTAAAGACTTGGTCTGTGGCAGGCTGCAACCCTCGCATCCGGTTCAAATCCACAATCGAATCGACCGCACCCACAAACACTAACTGGTCATATCCCCGCAGAACTTCCTTAGGACTGACTGCTGCCAACACCTGGTTGCCTCGCACAATTTCTACAAGATACAACCCCGGCAAGTGGCGTAAGCCAGCCGCCTCAATGCTTTGACCGACTAAGGATCCATTTGGAGCAACAACCATCTCGACGGTGTACTGGCGCGGATCGACCCCGGCGCTGATGACGGGCTTACGGATCGGTAGCAGCCAACGAGAAAAGAAGAAGACAAAGATTGTGCCTGCGATCGCACAAGGCAGGCCAATTCCCGCAATGTCAAACATCCGCATGGGAGCATAGTCGGTGTCTGCAACCAGGAGTCCATTAATCACTAGGTTTGTGGAGGTACCAATAAGCGTACAAACGCCCCCAAAAATTGCGGCATAGCTAAGCGGAATCATGAATTTCGAGGCACTGACCTGGAGCTTGCGGCACCAATCGTTTACCACAGGGATAAACATGGCAACCACTGGCGTGTTATTGAGGAACGCACTCAACCCCATGACGGGAAACATCAATCGCACCAGGGCGATCGCTTCTCGTTTGGGCAACCCCAAAACATGTTGCGAGATCCAGGCCAGTGAGCCGGTTTGCTGCAGACCAGACACAACAACGTACAGCACCCCAACCGTTGCCATCCCACTATTACTGAAACCCGACAGGGCTTGCTCCGTATTCAGGATTCCAGTGATATATAGCGAAGACAATGCTCCTAAAAACACCATCTCAACGGGTAGGGAGGTTAGGGCATTGAGCAAAAAAGCAATGAATGTCACCGATAGGGTCAGCCAACCTTGCCACCCCAGATCGGTCACGGGTAAGGTCGGAAAAAACGTATGAAGTAGGGCGATCGCCGCCATTCCTAACAACCCGATAACGATTACCATCAGCCATACTGTTCGGGGCTTAGAAAACCGCCCCCGCTGCGGAAGTTGCTCAGTCCACATGCTATTTCTGATTGCCTCGCATCTGTTGGAATGTAACCGCCGTCTTGGTCGATGAAGACATGTAACTCAAGACCTCTGCATCAGGTTACATCCAATCCCTATCTGCCTCACCCTTACGGTCGGTAAATTCACGCAAAATTTGCTTTAAAGCAAAAAATTATTATGCTAAATCCCCTACATGTCTAAGTAGAAATGAGACGCACCTCTATGGACGTGAATCGCTAGAAGCTGTAGCCCTCCCCTAGACTTGAAACATTCTAGAGGATATTGCTGACACTTTATAAAGTATTGATGATTTCAGCTCAGAAACCTATGCGTTTGACGACAAAATTGCTAAGCAGTAAATCCCTATCCACACCCTGCCCTGGATGAGTCATCTCTTTTGTTCAGAACATTAAAAATCAACAGGGGCTCCTGTGTTGTTCGAACCCTGAGTTCTCGTCTGAACGACGGAACAAAAGCCATTTAGTTCCAATTTTTAGAATTATCTTTCTGGTTAGAAATCTGTATGGAAAGCCTTCAATATTTGATTGTTTTTCCGGCCTATCAAATAGTTCAATTAAAAGCTTACCCACAAAATAAACTCCCCGTTAGGGATGGGTGTAACCTATCCTCTCATGGGGAGTTTTGGAATGTTTAGCCGTAGTTTTAGCTTCCGGACTTTCTTATCTCGAATTTGCTGCCATTAAGCTTTTCGAGCTTGTCCAGAATGAGTCATGCCTTTGTACTCAATTAGGCTACTTTTTTGACCCAAAAGCTTGTTTCGGTAAAACTTTAATTGACCCAGCATGTTGGGGAATTTCCCTAGGACACAAAATACTGCATAGAGCGCACTATCTCCAGAGGATCGCTCCGTCTGCCGCATGTAGCGATAGATCTTGTAGGTCATTAAGCCATAGCCCAGCAATAGTAGCAGGCTGATACCACGGGTTGGGATGGCCAAGGCGATCGCCACACCAGGAATTACCAATCCCCATAACCAGTTGCTTCGGGTTTCCTTGACCCAATGGTGCTCGGGGGGCTGGCCGTGGAGGAACGAGCCTTCCGCAAAGGCATGTCCAGCCCGGAGCGATCGCTTCCACCATTGCCCAAAGCGCGTCATTTGGGCATCGTGCAACGTCATCTCCGCATCAAGGCGATACACCTTCCAGCCCGCCTGTCGCAACCGCACACAGAGTTCTGGCTCCTCACCAGCAATCAACGCGGGGTTATAGCCTCCGGCCTTCTGCAACGCGGCAACCCGCATCATGGCGTCGCCACCGCAGGCCGTTGCTTCGCCCACCGGGGTATCCCACTCGATATCGCATAGCTTGTTGTAAATCGTCTGCTCTGGAAAGCGCTCCCGCCGTCGACCGCAAACCACCGCCCAATCGGAATGCTCGGTGAGCGCCCGCTGAGCCTGCTCCAACCATCCCTCGACGACTTCGCAATCCCCATCAACGAACTGCACGTAGGCCAGCCCAGGACATAACTCCAGCAGCCGCTCCAGTCCAGCATTGCGGGCACGAGCCGCAGTGAAGGGAATAGCTAAATCCAACGCAACCACATCCGCACCTAGGGAACGTGCCATTTCGACACTGCCATCGGTGGAGCCAGAATCCACATATACCACCTGGCGCACCTTCCCAATCACCGATTCCAGACAGCGGCGGAGGCGATCGCCCTCATTCCGCCCAATCGCGATTAGCCCAATCTCGCTCACTGTCTTTTCTCCTAAGCCGGATGCCGATGAATTCCCCACCAGTGTGCCCCGATCCCTCCAAGGATGCACACCTCCTTTACTAGAATTTGAAGTTCAGAGGACAGACATCAAGGAACCACAAAGGCACAAAGGAGATGAGTACTCTCTATCCACCTCTATCTGCGCCTATCTGCGTCCATTCGCGTTTATCTGCGTTCCCCTCATCGTTTGCAAAACCCATGATGGAGAGCGATCGCACCAACAACGATACTTGATAGCTCCGTGCTGCTAACTTCCGCACCCAAGTTCCCCATGCGCTGCTGTCACAATTGCCACGGGCTTCGCGTTACCCTGAAAACCAATATCTACCTCGGTTTCCCTCAAGTTTGAGTGCATTGAATGAGCTTCAGAAAACAGCACAGGGGATCTGATTTGACTTTGTAAAGAGGTTTCTTTACTTTTTTGATATGGCGACAAAACCCTCTAAATCCAAGTCCACCTCACGCAAAACCGCCAAAAAGACGGATTCAACCCGTACTCGGCGGGCACTCGTCAATTTGCTCAAGCAAGAAGGCGCGATGGATTCTCAGGCACTTGCCGAGCGGCTAGGGGTGTCGGCGATGGCCGTGCGGCAACATCTCTACGCACTGCAGGAGGAAAAGCTTGTCACTTATGAGGAAGAGCCACGAGCTATGGGGCGTCCGGCCAAGCTCTGGCAACTCACCGCTGCTGCTGATCGCCTTTTCCCCGATGGCTACGCCGAACTCACTCTGGGACTAATTCAGTCGGCGATCGAAGCCTTTGGTGATGAAGGGTTAGAAAAATTGTTGGATGTCCGGACTCGGCACCAGATTGCGGATTACCAAACACGTATTTCGTCCCAAGATTCCTTGACCAATAAACTGAACGCCCTAGCACAGCAACGCACCGACGAGGGCTACATGGCCGAGGTGGAAGCGCTGGAAGATGGGTCATTTTTGCTAATTGAAAACCACTGCCCGATCTGTGCAGCAGCCAATGCTTGCACAGGATTGTGCGATCGCGAACTTGAGGTCTTCCAATCAGTTTTGGGTGAGGAAACGAGTGTAGAACGGACGGAGCATATCGTTGCGGGAGCACGGCGATGTGTCTATCGGGTCAAGGAAAACGCTTGATGGATCGGGCAACCGCTGTTCCTGCTTGCCGAATGGAGAGGGACGGACAACTCCCCCAGGCGATCGCCAAGTCTCGCGCTAGGGTAGGGGAGTACTGTGTCACTTCGCCTGCCCATGAAAGTCCCCTTTTCTGAAAAGCAGTTTTGGCAAAAGCTGGCGCGCTTCGCCACTAAGGCCGGACGCGACGTGGTGGAAAAAGCCCTTACCCTATACGTGGCCGCCCAACGCCCTGAAACACCTTTATGGGCAAAATCCGTCATTTACTCCGCGCTTGCCTACTTCATCCTGCCAACAGACGCGATCCCCGATGTCACCGTCGGCGTAGGTTTTGTTGATGACCTGGGCACCTTGATTGCAGCATTGGGAGCAGTCGCGATGTGCATCACTCCCGAGGTAAAAGCCGAAGCCAAGCAAAAAGTCGAAGACTGGTTCGGAGAAGACATTCCCTCAGAAGAGGAAGCAGAAACCATCCGAGATGAAGGCGTTCGCGTCATCACTATCGAATAAGGCAGTATTGGAATAGAGCAATTCAGATGAGAGGCTCCCAATGGTTCAATCTTCTATAAAATCCTTGACGCTAGAAGAATTCCTCCAGTTATCGGAGACAGAACCTGCCAGCGAATTTATTGATGGGCAAATTGTTCAGAAACCAATGCCACAAGGAGAACATAGCGCCATTCAAACAGAGCTAGCGCCTTCCATTAACGCGATTGTTAAATCTCAGAAAATTGCACGGGCGTTTACTGAGCTTCGTTGTACGTTTGGCGGGCGCTCAATTGTTCCTGATATTTCTGTATTTTTGTGGGAGCGAATTCCACGCCAAGAAAATGGCAGAGTGGCTAACGCCTTTTTAATGGCCCCAGACTGGACCATCGAGATTCTCTCACCTGATCAAAGCCAGACAAAAGTAACCAAAAATATCTTGCACTGCCTCGAAAATGGTAGTCAAATGGGATGGTTGATCGACCCTGACGAACAATCAATCTTCGTGTACTCATCTGATCATCCAACAGCAGTCTATGAACAGCCCGAAGCTCTGTTGCCTGTCCCAGAGTTTGCGAAGGATTTCAAGCTTAACGTTGAGGATTTATTCAACTGGCTATTGGAATAGAGTGCTAGAAAGATGATGGTTATCATCACTCGTCAACGCTCAATCGAGCAAGAACTGAATGTAGGGCGAAAATAGCCCTGGCTCTAACAGAAACGAGTCATGGCCTTTGTCGGAGTGAACGGTGATGTAGGCAACGTTGATACCACTATCCTTCAGTGCTCTGACAATGTGTAATTGCTCTTCGGGGTAGAAGCAGACATCGGAATCTACGCTAAAAACCAGATAGTTCTGATGGGTGCAGGCCGCGAAGAGTCCGGTGCTTCCATTTTTGAGATAGAACCGCTGCCAGATATCCATGATGCGAAGATAACTATTGGCATCGAATCGATCCGCAAACTTTGTCCCCTGGTGATACATGTAGGATTCGATGGGGTGAGACATGGAATAAGCTTGCCCGATCGCCTCTTGATAGGAAATTTCCCGGCGCGCACGATTTTCCATTACCCCTAGAGAAACAAAGGTTTTGTGGGAAATCATGCGAGCGAGAATGACCCCTTCTTTGGGTGGGTGGCGATCGTAATAGTCGCCGTTGTTGAAATTGGGGTCGTTGCGAATGGCCAGCACTTGCTCGAAGTTGTGAACCCGTTGCAACACCGTGGTTTCCATTCCGGTGGCGATGGGAATCACGTTACGGACGCGGTGGGGACAGCGAACCGCTAGGAGAAGCGCCATCATTCCCCCCAACGACCCCCCGATCGCCCCATGCAGACACTCAATTCCCAGTGCATCCAGCAGCCGCAGCTGACTCCGCACAATATCCCAGGCACTCACCTGCGGAAAGCGACTGCCGTAGGGGTTTCCTGTTTTAGGATTGATGGAGCGCGGTCCCGTAGAGCCGTAGCAGCTTCCGAGATAGTTGGCGCAAATGATGAAGTAGCGATCGCTATCCAGCGCCCGACCTGGCCCAATAAAGGTATCCCACCAACCCATGACACATTCTTCCGTCCACAACTCCTCCACACCGGGCACGCTGGGGTTGAACCCTGCTGCGTGATGGCTGCCGGTGAGGGCGTGGAACACCAGAACGGCGTTACTTGCATCAGCGTTCAAGGTGCCGTAGGTTTCGTAGGCCAGTACAGCCTCTTCAAACACCTCCCCCGATTCCAATTCAAAGGGGGCATCCGTGGTCAGGGAGAAAAACTGGGTCTTAATCGGGTCGCTGCTCATCAGGTTCGGGAATTGGATGGATGGCGTTGCTGAAAAGCAGTATGCCTCGAAACTTCGTCTCGAGCATACTGCACCTCTTTCATACCCAGCATCAGCAACACCATATGGACAGATAGGACTTACGCATTTGCTACGAAGAACCAAAGAAATTCGATGATTTTTGGGGCGCTCTGCGCCCCAAAAATCATCAAACTACGTAAGTCCTGACAGAGTGGGATGCTAGTCCAGGGCTTGCTTCAGGTCGTCGATGATATCGTCGGCGTCTTCAATCCCGATCGCTAACCGCACCAGACCTGGTGAAATCCCTGCCAGCTCCAGATCCTTTTCCGACAACTGCGAGTGGGTGGTAGACGCTGGGTGGATGGCCAGACTTTTCGCATCGCCCACATTCGCTAGGTGAGAGAACAGCTGCAGTCGCTCGATGAAGCGCTTCCCAGCTTCAGCACCGCCTTGAATGCCAAACACCACCATCGCCCCAAAGCCATTTTTCAAATAACGCTTGGCAATAGGGTAAGCTTTGTCGGTTTCTAGCCCTGGATAGCGCACCCATTCCACTGCACCATGCTGTACCAGGAACTCGGCCACTTTCATGGCGTTTTCGCAGTGGCGCTGCATCCGCAGGTGCAAGGTTTCAATCCCTTGCAGAAACATCCAAGCATTGTCAGGGGCGATGCAGGCTCCCAGGTTGCGCAAAGGAATGAGTCGCATCCGCAGGGTGTAGGCAATGGGCGCGAGGGGGCCTAGATCATGGGCGAAGCGTAGCCCGTGGTAGCCGGAATCCGGTTCACTCATCAGAGGGAACTTGCCCGAGGTCCAGTCAAACTTGCCCGAATCGACCATGATTCCACCAATGCCAGTCCCATGCCCACCCAGCCATTTGGTAAGGGAATGCACGACGATATCAGCACCATGATCCAGCGGGCGCATTAAGTATGGCGTGGTGAAGGTGCTGTCAACGACCAAAGGCAAGCCATTCTCGTGGGCGATCGCCCCAATCGCTTCCAAATCCGACACTTCCAACCCCGGATTGCTCACCGTTTCGCAGAACAGCATTTTGGTCTTGTCGGTGATAGCGCTGCGGAAGTTCTCCGGGTTGCGCGGATCGATCATCCGTACGGTGATACCAAACTGCGGCAGGATGTCTTTGAACATGGTGTAGGTACCGCCATACAGCGTGTTGGCCGACACCACTTCATCGCCCACCTGGCAAATGTTGATGATGCTGTAGAACACAGCGCTGGTACCTGATGACACCGCTAAGGCGGCTGCCCCGCCCTCTAGAGCAGCAACGCGCTTCTCCAGCACATCGTGGGTCGGGTTCATCAACCGCGTGTAGATATTGCCCAGCTCTTTCAACGCAAACAGGTTCGCGGCATGCTCAGTATCGCGGAAGGTGTAGGAACTGGTGCGATAAATCGGTACAGCACGGGACATAGTTGTGGGATCCGGCTCCTGTCCAGCATGGAGGCACTGGGTCCCGAGATTGTAGGTCTCACTCATCTCAAACGCTCTCTTTCGCTCTCTTCTAAGTTGCTCAACTAATGCTTGAACGTTTCGCTGTGCAGAACGAACACACAGCAGAATGGTTCAGAGCATAGCTCAGAAAGTTTATATCAAGATGTCCGAAATTCAATAGAATCGCGGGTTTCCTTAATTTGTTAGGATTGGGACTTCCGCATTGCGTTCGAGAAACCAACAATCATCAAATTGCGTAAGTCCTGAGGAGGGAACTGGAAATTGAGCGTTGCTAAAAAGGCCTGTGAATCAAAGCAAAGTTTCGAGCATACAATACCTCTTCACATACCGAGACATACTGAGAATTGGCAACGCTGACTAAGAAGGATTTCATCGAAAATATGAATGGTTCCTCCAATCCGGATTTGGTATGAGTGGCGTTTTTGAATCCATCGTTGGTCAACCCCAGGCAATCGAGTTGCTGACCTGTGCCATGCAGCGCGATCGCCTAGCTCCGGCCTATCTGTTTATGGGGCCTGCTGGGGTTGGGCGACGGCTGACCGCGGAATGCTTTGCCGCCCGGATTTTGGCCAACGATGAAACCCAAATCCAGTTCCGGCGAGTTGCCCAGCGCAACCATCCCGATTTGCTTTGGGTGGAGCCGACCTACCAGCACAAAGGCAAGTTGCTAACGGTCGCGCAGGCAGAGGCAGAAGGGCTTAAGCGCAAAGCTCGACCCCAGATTCGACTAGAGCAGATTCGTGAGATTGGACAATTTCTCAGTCGCCCTGCCCTGGAAGCGCGGCGGGCGGTGGTGGTGCTAGAGGCGGCTGAAACGATGGCGGAATCGGCAGCCAATGGATTGCTTAAAACCCTGGAGGAGCCGGGCAATGCGACGCTGATTTTATTGGCTCCGAATGCCGAATCGCTCTTGCCAACGCTCATTTCCCGATGCCAGCGGATTCCCTTTCGACGACTGAGCGCGATGGATTTGGAAACAGTTTTACAACGGGCTGAACAGACCGAGATCCTAAACGCGCCGGATGTACTGGCACTGGCTCAGGGTAGTCCGGGGGAGGCGATCGCCCACTGGCAACAACTCCAAGCCATCCCCGCCGAACTGCTGACCGATTTGTCTCACCCGCCGACCTCATTGCGATCGGCGCTCGAATTTGCTGCGAGGATCAATCGCACCCTGGATACAGAAGCCCAACTGTGGCTAGTGGAATATTTGCAACACCGCTACTGGCATACCCAACGCCATTCCGCCTGGATCCACAGCTTGGAAACCGTGCGCAAGCAATTACTGAACTACGCCCAACCACGCCTGGTTTGGGAAGTTGCGCTGATGAAAATGGTGGCGTCATGACGGGTTTCGTGCATCCTGCACCAATCCCCTAGAGTTGCTTCACCATAAACACGCTGTTGGGATCCTCCACGTAGTCGCCAAAGGGCGGATGATACTCGAAACCATACCGCAGGTACAAGGCGCGGGCAGGGATAAATGCTGGGAAGGAGCCAGTTTCCAAATACAGACGCTGGTAGGTACGCTGATTGGCTTCTTTAATAATGTACTCCAGGATTTTGGAGGCCACGCCCTTACGGCGATGGGCGCGAGTCGTGCGCATCGACTTAATTTCACCACTGGTTGCATCCAATTCTTTTAGGGCTCCGCAGCCCAGGAGGTCATTGTCCTCCCATGCTGACCAAAAGGTAATTTTGGGCGATCGCAACGCCTCCAAATCCAAGGCATGAACACTCTCTGGAGGAGTAATGGCAAGCATATCGTCGAGGTGCTCTCGCAGGAGATCCGCAATTTGTTTGCCCGTCAAATCATCTTCGCGAATCTGCATCTAGTTTTTCTCCAACGCCTTCCTATCAATCCTTGAGCAACCCACAGCGTACGCACGACCGAAGTGGATAACGATCATAGGTCGTTGTCGGTCAGGACAATTGCCTCTGATTTGACCGATAGATAAATTCGTTCATCAGCATCCAAATTCTCGATTCCATCGCGCGATCGGTTTCGGTAAACCCAGTCAACTTTTACAAGCCCCGCAAGGCTATAAAATTGCCCTAACGCATTGAGCCCTGTGGAGGTTGGCGATCGCATGATGCATGGATATATTCCCCCCGAACGGTTTTTCCCCTATCTCACCTGGACAGAGATTGAGGCTATGGACGATCGCGATCAAGCGGTTATTCTGCAACCGATTGGGGCGATCGAGCAGCATGGCCCGCATCTGCCGTTAATTGTGGATTCGGCGATCGCCACGGCCATCGTCGGCAAAGCTCTAGCGCAGCTCGATGTTACTGTGCCCGCCTACAGTTTGCCGCCACTGTACTACGGCAAATCTAACGAGCACTGGCACTTTCCGGGCACCATTACCCTTACCGCTCAAACCCTGATTCAAGTGCTGACAGAAGTGGGCGAAAGCCTCTATCGCGCCGGATTTCGCAAATTTGCCCTGGTTAATGGTCACGGCGGTCAACCTCAAGTTATGGAGATTGTGGCGCGGGATTTGCACCAGAAGTACGATGACTTTCTAGTCTTTCCCCTATTCGCATGGCGGGTTCCCAATTTGCCTTTGGAGGATATTCCGCCCAAAGAACAAGAGTATGGTATCCATGCCGGGGAACTAGAAACTAGCGTGATGCTGTCGCTGCTTCCTGATCAAGTGCGGATGGATCGAGCTGTCGCCGAGTATCCTCACGGCTTACCGGAAGACAGCTTACTGAGCATGGAAGGAGCACTCCCCTTTGCCTGGGCGACGCGAGATCTCAGCCGCAGCGGGGTGTTGGGCGATCCGCTACCCGCTACCAAGGAAAAGGGCGATCGCCTGCTTGCCGCCACCATTGAACAGTGGGTCGCTGTCATCACCGATTTGTATCAGTTCCAACAGCCCAAAGCCTGGAAACCGTAACCACTGACGCGAATTTTGCTATTTAAAATCGGTATTCTGGTTTTCACGTCATCATCCAGGCGTCTGACTGCAGAGTGAAAGGCTTGCGATCGCCCACTTTTGGTGAAAAGGCGGTGAAAAACTTTAAGGTCGCGACTTTGCTTTCACCGTATTCTGTAGATTTACAAATCACCTTTAGATTTACGAATCAGGAAAAATTGCATGGAACGACTCATTGCGTTGCTTGGATTGGGGATATTTGTTGCCATCGCCTATGGCATGTCGACCAATCGTCAAGCCATTCGCTGGCAACCCATTCTCTGGGGCATTGCCCTCCAACTGATTTTTGCCCTGTTCATCATTCGCACCCCCATCGGATTGGCAATTTTCCAATTCCTTGGTGATGTCGTTACCCAATTCCTCAATTTCTCCGATGCTGGAGCCTCCTTTGTCTTTGGTGAAAACTTCCAAGAATTCTTCTTCGCTTTCAAAGTGTTGCCCACCATCATTTTCTTCTCTGCATTCATAAGCTTGCTGTATTTCTTTGGCATCTTGCAGCGGGTGGTGCAAAGTTTTGCTTGGGTTATGCAGCGCACTATGAAAACCTCGGGGTCAGAGACGCTTTCGGCAGCGGGCAATATCTTTGTTGGACAAACCGAAGCACCACTACTCATTAAGCCTTATGTGTCGGCTATGACCCTGTCCGAACTCCATGCGGTGATGACGGGAGGATTCGCCACCATCGCCGGGGGAGTTCTGGCAGCCTATGTTTCTTTCGGTGTCCCGGCTGAGCACTTGATTGCAGCGTCGGTGATGTCTGCCCCCGCGGCTCTGGCCATATCCAAGTTGATGTTCCCCGAGACTGAAGAGTCGGCCACGGGTGGCGAGATTAAGATGAAAGTCGAGCGCACGTCGGAGAATGCCGTTGATGCGATCGCCGCTGGTGCCCTGGATGGCCTTAGACTTGCCCTCAATGTGGGTGCCATGATCATCGCATTCCTGGGTTTGCTTGCGGCCTTCAATGCATTGCTGGGCTGGTTAGGCAGCCTGGTCGGTATTGCTGATCTGTCCCTAGAATTGATCCTGTCTTATCTACTAGCTCCGGTAGCCTGGTTGATGGGAGTGCCCTGGGTCGATTGTGGGCAGGTGGGAATTCTACTGGGCAAAAAGACAATTCTTAACGAATTCATCGCCTACCTGGATCTGCAACCGCTGATTGAAGAAGAGGCCATTTCTGAACGAGCGATCGTCATCGCAACCTATGCCCTTTGCGGGTTTGCCAACATCGGTTCCATTGGTATCCAAATCGGCGGTATCGGCGGTATTGCACCGGAGCGCCGAGGAGACCTCGCGAAACTCGCTGTGCGAGCCATGATTGGGGGAACGATCGCCTGCTTCATGACGGCTTCTATTGCTGGGATGTTGATTTAGCGACGGCTGTAAGTTCTGAGATAGCAGAATTCAATAGGACTTACGCATTTGCTCCGAAAAACCAACGCAGTTTGATGATTTTTGGGGCGCAGTGCGCCCCAAAAATCATCAAACTGCGTAAGTCCTGTTCAAGAATAGTTGTTTCCGCAAAGGGTATGGTGCTCTTCGCGGAAACAATTTAATCGGCAACAATCAAACTCTTCGCTACCGATCAAGTTCTTTGCTGCGGTGTGGACACACTCATACATCTGCCCGGAGCTTACCTAGACGGCTTAGAATATAGGTACATATACACGGTGGCAGAGCATGGCTATTGAAGAAGCTCAGTTTTCGCATTCGCTTTCTGAGCGAGAGCTACAAATTGTTGAATTGGTTGCAGCTGGGCTGACCAATCAGGAAATCGCTGAGCGCCTAGAAATTAGCAAGCGCACCGTAGATAACCACATCAGCAACATTTTGACGAAGACGGAAACTGGAAACCGGGTAGCGTTGGTGCGCTGGGCCTTGCAGTGGGGCAAGATTTGCATCGATGAAGTGAATTGCTGTACTCTCCCCCTTCCAGGTTCCCAGCCAGATCAGCCAGATGAGAACCAGCTCGTTTCAGAAGATGCAGAAGAAGTGATTTCCTAAAATCTCAGAAAAATCTCAGTTCCAGACTCCTCATCCAACACTGAAATGACCGGAAATAATCAGCAACATAAAATTGTGTGCGATCGCCTCCCCCTCGCTATCTACCGCGAAGTCGCAACACACCTGCGCCAAGTGCCAGGAGTAGAAGCGGGGCTGCTACCTCAAACCTCCACGCAGTTCGACTATTTGGAAAGCCAAATTGGAGGGTTATGGTATCAGTTACCCGAAGATCCGAACAGCCAGCACCGCGTGCAGCAAATACTGTCCTATTATGGCGATCGCTTCGGGCAGTGGCGCACACTTTCGCCGACCTCTTGACCCGTACCGACATAGCGCTGCGCACTTAGAGCGCTGTGCGCGTTGGTTAAGTAGGGTTGTGTGGGGCGCGACGCGCCCCACACAACCCTTTTTTGTACTTGATGCGGTTGCAGACCGCTATATGTAAAACCAAATCATTTTTTGAAAGCCCCGCGCCGCGGGGCTTTCAAAAAATGATTTGCCCTAACGACTGAGAGCGCGTTTTGGCTGGCTTAGCTCTTGAACACCCCATCCTTGGGCACGACTCCGTTAGTGGCGGCAACGGGTTCCTCTTCTGCTGTGATGCGCGACTGAGCAGCATCTCGTTCTTGGCGGAGCGCCAGAACAAACCGCTCGTGTTGATGGCAAATTCGCTGAAAGTGTTCAGCAATCGCAGCAGCATCCTTAAACGGATCGAGCGATTCTAATTGCTTACAGACCTGGACAAGTTCGATTGCTCCCAGATGAGCACTCATTCCGCGCAGGGAATGGACGGTGTGTCGGAGCTGGTTACCGTCAGACTGCATGATCGCTTGGTTGATAGCCTTTAGGAGCTTATCAGCCTCGCAGATATAGTCGTCAATCATGGCGATCAAAAATGAGTCAGCTTGCTCCCCTCCTGCCAATCGAAGTTGATCGAGCATGGGGTGATTCAAAGCTGCCGGGGTGGTCGCCTCCGGCTCCGGAGACGACAAAACCGCCGTTGGTTCAGATGTCGGGAATAGCTCACGAATCGTCTGTGAGAGCACTTTCATGCGCACGGGCTTAGACAAACAGACATCCATCCCTGCATCCATACACTCGGCCTGCTCCTCTGGAGAAACATACCCAGTCAGACCAATGATGATGGGGGCATCCGGGCGATCGCCCCACTCTTGGCGAATCTGGCGAGTGGTTTCAAGCCCATCCAAGGTGGGCATTTGCACATCCATCAAGATGGCGTCATAGGAGAACTGCTGCAGAGCCTCTAGCACCTCAACGCCATTGCCAACAGCGGCAGCAGTATACCCCCAATGCTCCAACATCTGGAGTAGTAGCTTTTGGTTGACGAGATTGTCTTCGGCTACCAGGATATGTAAGTCAGGTACGGCCGCACCATCAGTGGAACCGTTGCTGGTCGGGGTCGATAGTGTTTCAGGGGTCGGTGGAACAGATAATTGCGCGCGATCGCCACCCAGAGTAGCTTCAGTATTTGAGGGGTGATTTTCCAACTGCTCGGAGGCAGAAGCAGGTGATGTGGCGTTTGTCGTTGTCACGATATCTATCACTGATGTGGCGTCTGCCGTAGTTGCAATGTCTGTTGTTATTGTAGTACTTGTCGATGCCGTAGCATCTGTCGTCCCTATCGACGACGCCTCATCGTTTTCAACGTAAGTGTAGTGGATGCCCAAGTACTCCGCCATTTTTTCCAAAATGACATGTTCTTGATAGGGTTTGCGAATGAAGTCATCGCAACCCGCAAGGTTAAGGGCAACCATTCGTTCTTCCTCGAAGGCATTAGCTGTTAACGCTACGATAGGAGGAGAATCGTTTCCATATCGGGCTTTGATGGCTTGGGTTGCAGCATAACCATTCATCACGGGCATCTGCACATCCATCCAAATAAAATGGGGTTGCCAAACGTGACATTTGTCTATTGCTTCCTGACCATTGGTGGCTTCCTCTACCTCAAACCCGACTTTGGTCAGCAACTGAGTCAGGAGTTGCCGATTCTCCGATTTATCTTCCACGATTAGGACACGGTAGCGGGGTTGGTCGGGAGCGATCGCTTTAATTCGGCGACTGGGAACCGTCGGGCGCACTGCACCTGGACTTGGCAATTGCAACGGGATCTGGAAGCGGAAGGTTGAGCCTGCACCGGGGGTGCTATCGACGGCAATCGTGCCTCCCATCAATTGCACAAAACTCTGACTAATGGACAGCCCTAATCCCGTTCCTTCTTGCGATCGCCGTCCCGACTCCGTTTGGGCAAAGGCCGAAAACAGATATTGCAAATCCTCTGGTGCAATACCAATGCCTGTGTCATCCACTTCAAAATGCAGCACAGCCGCTGGAGATGCCGGGGAAGATTCACCCAGGACAGGTTTGAGCTGAGTGCGGAGCACAACATGCCCCGTTTTCGTAAACTTAATCGCGTTGCTCAGAAGATTGAGCAAGACCTGGCGGAGCTTATTTTCATCGGTATGAATGTACTGAGGAACGTCGGATGTGCGGGTGCATAACAGTTGCAATCCTTTTGACTCGGCCTTCAGCTCCAGCATGTCTTGGATCGAATCTAACAACCAATACAGGTCAAAGCTCGTTTCATTGAGGGTGATTTGACCCGCCTCAATCTTCGACATTTCCAGCACATCGTTGATTAAGGTCAGCAGATGTTCGCCGCTGCGCATGATGATCTTGAGATGATCCTGCTGTTCTGATTGCAATGACGTCTCGTGGGACATCAATTGGGCAAAGCCCAAAATGGCATTCAGGGGGGTGCGGAGTTCGTGGCTCATATTTGCCAGGAACCGACTTTTGGCTCGATTGGCCGCATCTGCCACTTCCTTTGCTTCTTGCAGTTGAGTCAGAAATTCGGCCTGTTGCAAGGCAACGCCCAGTTGCTTGGCAATTTGTGTCACAAACTCCTTGTCTTTATCTTCCCAATGGCGGGGGCGTGCGCATTGGTGAATGCAAAGTAGCCCCCACAACACATCTCTTTTGATCAAGGGAATTACGAGATTGGAGCGCACCTCAAATTGATCCAGAATTTCCCGATAGCAAGGTTTGACATCGGCAGCATGAACATCGCTCAACGACCAGATACGCCCTTTGCGATAGTCTTCTGCTCGGTGTTCGGCAAAGCAATGATCTTCCAGTTGACTATGGATAGCAGAGGTATAGCCCGGAAGCACATCCTCGGCGACAAACTCAGACCGTTGCCAAGCCGTATCGGGGATGAAGCGCAGCATGGCAACCCGGTCGGCTTCCAGCAGTCGGCGGACTTCGGTTGCTGTGGTTTGAAAGATCGTTTGAAGATCGAGGGACTGGCGGATTTTATCAATAATCTCGGCGATCGCCCGCTCCCGTTCGGCTTCCTGTTCCAATTCTTCGGCTCGTCGCAGTAACTCCGTTTCTAGGGTAGTTTGCAAGGCCGAGGAGCGCTCTTCTGCCTGCCCCAACAGCTCCGCTTGCCGAGCTGCTAGCTCCGCCTGCTGAATCGCCACCCCCAAATGATTGCTCATCTGCACCAAGAAGTTAACGTCAGCATCTTGCCAGTGACGCGGTTCGGCATTTTGATAAGCGGCAAGTAAGCCCCATAATTCGTTTTCTCGATAAATGGCAGCGATGGCGTAGGCGCGAGCCTGAATGCTTTCGAGGAGCAAAATATAACAATCGGAAAAACCAGTTTCGTAAATATCATGCGTGATCCGAAACACCTGTCCTTGAGATTGGAAGCCCCCTTCATTTGCCTGCAAGAAAGTGTCGACGATGTCGGAATTGGCGAGGGATGGGATACTGCACTCGCTGATGTTGTGGAGGAGATCGCCTCGGTTTTCCTGTTCTTGAATCAACGATTTCCACCCGGGTGCCACGGCCTCAACTATAAAGCAGCCACTCCAATCGGGGTTGAATCGATAGATCGCTACGCGGTCGGCTCTAATCAGTTGGCGCATGTCTTGCACCGCTGTTTGAAGGATTGCATCAAGGTTGAGCGATCGCCGAATTTTATTGACAATCGTCGCCATCGTCCGTTCGCGCTCCAGGGCCTGTTGGAGCTGATCAGACTGCTGCCGCAACTGGTTCATATCCTGGGCATGTTGCAGTGCCACCCCAAGCTGACTGGCAACCCGCTCCAGCAATCGAATTTCGTCGGACTTCCACTCTCGGGGATCCGAATGTTGATAGGTCGCCATCAATCCCCAAAGGGATGCCCCTAGGAAAATGGGCACAATGCAATAGGCTCGAATCTGGAACTGTTCTAAGATTTCGAGATGACAGGTCGTATGCCCAATCGTGTAAATATCATTGACCGCAAAGGATTCTTGCCGACGGTAACGCCCGCCTTGGGTTTCCTGTAAGTAGCTATCGTTCCATTGGGTGCGCACCCCATTTCCCAAAGCAAGGGGCTGCCACCCTTCTGCAACAGACTCCCAGACAAACTCACCACTCCAATCGGCATGGAACTGGTAGATGGATACGCGATCGCACTTCAGCAATGCCCGCATCTCCCCCGTTGCCGTGCTGAAAATCAAGTCGGTATCAAGGGCTTGGCGAATCTTGCGAATCACCCGGTGAATCGTTGCTTCACGCTCTGCTTGCAAGGCCAATTCATCGGAGCGCTTATGCAACTCGGCCATCAACGATGCTTGCAAGGTTTCGGAACGCCGTTCAGCATCCACCAGGGCTTCTCGCTGGGCGATCGCCAGGTTGAGATGTTCGACCACCTGCTTCAACACTTCAATGTCAGCCGCCGCCCAATCCCGTCGTGAAAAACATTGATGAAGGCAGATAAATCCCCACCGTTGCTCCCCCTTGAACAGCGGCATAAGCAGCGCCTTCTGGACGCGAAAGGCGACCATTAACTCCAGGTTGGCCAGGTTATTGGGATTGGGGTCTTGCACATCCAGGATGGTCACCGTGCCCGGTTCGAGGGTTCGCAGCGATTCTTGTTCTATGAACGGCAATGGATTCGTCTGCTGCTGGGTGGGTTTACAGCATTCACTCACGGCCTCGGCCACCACCTCCCACCCCCGGCCTTGCCAGGGGTGGGAGTCGTTGAAAATAATCACTTGGTCTACGCCAAGCGCCTTTCGCAGCTCGGTTGCAGCAATTTGACAAACCTGCGGTAGCTCTGACGATTGCCAAAGTTGGGTGGCGATCGCCAGAGCGACAGATGATCTATCAGACGCATGCTCGGCTGGGCGGCGTGTTTGTTCCAGCCGTTCGACACGCTGTCGCAAAGCCTCAACATCCCGGCGCAATGATGACTCCGGAAAAGCCGCATCAGCCGGAGGAAGAGATTCAGTCATGAGTAGGATTAATAAATGGGGAAGGGAACACGGTTTAAAGAGGGAACTAAGGGTAAAGTTCGTCGCTTCACCGAGACAGGACGAGTTGACGTGGCAAAACCCTAAACCGAGAACTCTCCAAAATAGATCTTTGACCTTAATAGGTTATCAACAGATAATCAACGATAGATACCCGATATACAGCGAGATATATCTATCGTATTGCCGCATTTCGCATCACTACAATTATTGTTCCCTTCTTGATGGAAGACGTCTAGTGTAATGCAAATGATTTAAGGAAAGTTTGCCGTTTTGTCATAGGTTTTCACGATTCTTTCATGCCTTGGAATCTCTGCACGTTCCTCTACAGAACACCAGCGAAGAATCAAGGATCTTCTTGTTAAGAACGTTTGTCTTGGATTGTTTGTAATACGGAAAATACGTTGGCCCGCTTCAGCCGTTCCAATTCGGAACGAAAGTCGTGGGGAGCAAAGCCCAGCGATCGCGCTAGGGATATATCCGCCGATACATCTGGAGGACGGGGGGCAGGCATGGGTACATCGGCTTGGCGGGATGGTTGAATTCTAGATGCAGGTAAATCAAACACCTCCACCATAATGTTCCCCATTTCGTAGCGGGAGAGGCGATCGCCCCCGGCTAATTGCAATAATCCCTGTGCTTTTTCCAGCGCCAGCAACAAGCCCACTGCGGCGTCGCGCCCACTTAGCGGCGTGCGAAACTCATCGGTAAATAACCGCAATGTTTTGCCCTGAGTCATTTGTGTCAGGAAAGTCTGCAAAAAATTGGTCGCCGTGGGTGCTGCTCCATACATCAGCGCCATCCGACAGATGGCAGCTAGAGGATAGTGGCGCAAAATCTCCGCCTCGGCTGTGGCCTTGTGCTCACCATACAAATTCAGTGGTGATACTGGATCCGTTTCGCGATAAGGGGCGTTCGTGCCATCAAACACCTGATCGCTGGAGGTAAAGACAAAAGGAATCTCCACTTCGGCACACAGCTCAGCCAATTGGGTCGATGCCGTCACGTTGATGGCCTGGGACAGCTCTGGATTTTCCTGACACCGATTGGGTTGGGATAGGGCAGCGGTGTGGATTACGGCATCGGGCCGGAGGTCTGAAAAGAACTGGCGGAGGGCGATCGCATCGGTTAGGTCTAGCTGCTGCAAGGCGATTCCCGGCACCGTAACGGCGTGGCGGTGGTAGGTACCGATGACCTGCCACTGCGCCTGGGCAGCCTCCGCAACATACCATCCGAGAAAACCACTGGCTCCAGTGAGCCACAGCTTAGGGCGCGGAGCATTATTAGAAAGAGGTGGAGCAGTCATGGGGAGCGGGAATAAATCCTACGACAGCATAAATTGAAGCATGTTGCGCGTCGCTGGGGGCGCTGCTTCTAGAGGTTAGTATAGGTAGAATTGAGGGCTAGAGCGGATATCAACACACTGCCAGCGTATTGCCAGCATGATCAATGGAGCGCATTATGACAACCAGTCAAGGGTTTCGAGCGACCGAGTCTCGGGCTAGTTTGTTGGGGTGCAGAGGAAGCCGTGCCAGTATCCTGGCCTTTGCTTTTGGGGCTGGGCTGCTGTTTGGGGCGATCGTCGGAGCCATGGTCGGGGTGCTCGCCGCTTCGAGCCGACCGCTTCAGGCACAAACCCTGCCTCCTGCAACCGGCGTCAACGAAGCTAACCCCATACCTGCGGTCGCACCGACCTCTGAGTCATCCTTGCCAGAGGATGACTCCTGTCAAATCGTGGAGCGATCGGGTGCCCGTGCCTGTCGTGTACAACCGGCAAGTGATGAACCATCAAGCCCATCCCCTTCTTCTGTAGGGCAAGCGACCCTCCCCTTCTCGGATGTGCCCCTTGATCACTGGGCCTACGATGCCCTCCTTTTTCTCTCGGCGCCCTAGTCTGCCCCTAGTGTATTGCCAGGAATTTGTTCCCATTCTGTTGGCGTCTCTCTCGGTTGGAATAACCATACGTAGAGACGGATTGGTACACTAACAAAGCTAGCGATCGCCAAAAGAATGCGATTGTCAAAAGAATTAGGACTGGACTATCGATTGGGGCATCGCGTTATGTCTATCCGCAACGGCTAACGATGACCGTCAATAATTGGCTCCGCGCGGTTCGCTGTCCGTACGCGCTACCTATGATTTCACGGCCTATCCGTCCAGCATTCCATCTGCCTGCAAGTCCGTCTGTCCATTATTTAGAAAGTCTTTCCCTTCCAACCACACCTCCTCTTCATTCAAAGGTTTGACGTTCATGACTGCCTCTCTCCCGCACGAAGCAACGGCCTGGCACACAGTCCCAATAGATAAGGCCATTGAGCTGCTTGATAGTGATCGTGCCCGGGGGCTGACCCATGAAAACGTTATAGAACGCCAGCAAGTTTGGGGGTTAAACGAACTCGAAGAAAATGGCGGGCGGACGGCGCTAATCATTCTGATTGATCAGTTCAAAAATGTCATGCTGATCATGCTGATTGCCGTCGCCATTATCTCTGGCGTGATGGATTTGATGGATCTGCAAGCGGGGACGGTCGCCTCCAACGACATTCCGTTTAAAGACACCATTGCGATTCTGGCGATCGTGTTTTTGAACGGGTTGCTGGGCTACATGCAGGAGAGTCGTGCCGAAAAAGCGCTAGCAGCTCTCAAGAACCTCTCTTCCCCCAAGGTACGGGTCAACCGCGATGGCAAAATTCTTGAAATTGACTCGAAGGAGTTGGTTCCCGGCGACATCATGATGCTGGAGGCAGGGGTGCAAATTGCCGCTGATGGGCGATTGCTAGATATTGGCAACTTGCAGGTACGCGAAGCAGCGTTGACGGGAGAGTCTCAGGCGGTCAACAAGCGTTTGGATGTCGACTTGGATGAAGATACCCCCCTAGGCGATCGCCGCAATACAGTTTTCCAGGGGACGGAAGTTGTCAATGGGCGCGGGACGGTGTTGGTCACCAGTACCGGGATGAAAACGGAACTCGGCAAAATTGCCACGATGCTGCAGTCGGTGGAATCGGAACCGACGCCCCTGCAACAGCGGATGGACCAATTGAGCAAAGCCCTGGTAACCGGGGCACTGAGCCTAGTGGCCGTGGTCATCGCTGTCGGGGTGATTGTGTCGGGTTGGGAGCGTCTCCGGGAGCTGGTGGAAGTGTCCTTGAGTATGGCGGTGGCAGTGGTGCCCGAAGGGTTGCCCGCAGTGATTACGGTGACGCTGGCGATCGGTACCCAGCGGATGGTGCGCCGTCATGCCCTAATCCGCAAACTACCTGCGGTGGAAACGCTGGGGTCAGTCACCACCATTTGCTCTGACAAAACAGGCACCCTGACCCAGAACAAAATGATGGTTCAGGCTATTCATCCCCCCAGCGGTTCGGTACAGGTAACCGGACGGGGCTATGTCCCAGAAGGCGAGTTTTTGCAGAGGGGAGAACCCGTCGCGGTCGGCGACAATCGGGAAATTGAAGCGCTGATGACGGCCTGCTTGCTGTGCAACGATGCAGTGTTGCAGAAGGAAAATAGCGAGTGGGCGATTCTGGGCGACCCTACCGAAGGTGCACTGATCGTCGCGGCGGCCAAAACCCATATCGATCGCCATATGCTCACCTCCGAACTGGAGCGGGTGCAAGAGTTTTCCTTTTCCTCTGAGCGCAAGCGGATGAGCGTTATCGTCGATACGTCGGCCAGCAAAAAGGCCGAGGCGATCGCCGTCCTGCCTACCCGCGATCAGCTGACGCCCTACCTGCTGTTGTGCAAAGGTTCACCGGAGTTAGTGCTGGAACGGTGCGATCGCCTCCTCTTGGGTAACCACCCCCATCCCCTGAACGATGACCAGCGGCAGCAAATTCTGGATCAGAACAACCAACTGGCCTCCAAAGGGCTGCGCGTGCTGGGTTTCGCTTACAAGCCCTTGGAGACCCTTCCCGACGCCACCGACGAAGAGCAGTCGGAGCAGGGCATGGTCTGGTTGGGGCTGGTGGATATGCTGGATGCCCCCCGTCCCGAAGTGCGAGATGCGGTCGCGCGCTGCCGCAGTGCTGGCATTCGCCCGATCATGATTACGGGCGATCATCAGCTCACAGCGCGGGCGATCGCCGAAGATTTGGGCATTGCCGAGGCGGATGATGCCGTCATCACAGGGCGCAAGCTAGAGCGCATGGATGATACCGAATTGGATGCCGCTGTGCGCCGCGTCAATATCTATGCTCGTGTCTCCCCTGAGCACAAGCTCCGCATCGTCCAATCCCTGCAACGGCAAGACAAGATTGTGGCAATGACGGGGGATGGGGTGAACGATGCCCCTGCCTTGAAGCAAGCCGACATCGGTATTGCCATGGGCATTACCGGAACTGATGTGAGTAAAGAAGCCAGCGATACGGTGCTGCTGGATGACAACTTTGCCACCATTGTTGCAGCCGTCGAAGAAGGCCGTGTGGTTTACACCAACGTCCGCCGCTTCATTAAGTACATTCTGGGCTCCAATATTGGTGAAGTGATAACGATCGCCGCCTCCCCGCTCTTAGTGTCTGGCGGTGTTCCTCTCACCCCTCTGCAAATCCTTTGGATGAACCTTGTTACAGATGGTCTGCCTGCCTTGGCCCTGGCCGTGGAACCAGCCGAACCAAACGTCATGTCTCGCCCGCCCCATTATCCCAAAGAGAGCATCTTTGCGCGGGGGCTGGGAACCTACATGATTCGCATCGGTATCGTCCTTTCCATCATTGCCATCAGTCTGATGGTTTTTTCCTACTGGTACACCAATCAACCCGGTGCGGTTGGTGCGCCCGGGCGCTGGAAAACGATGCTCTTCACGACCCTCTGTATTGCTCAGATGGGCCATGCCATGGCCATCCGCTCCAACACCCAGCTCACCCTCGAACTCAACCCTCTTTCCAATCCCTACGTTCTGGCTGCCGTCACCCTCACTACCCTACTCCAACTGGCGCTGATCTACGTCGAACCCCTCCGCAACTTCTTTGGCACCGAACTTCTGAGCAGTACGGAGTTGCTCATTTGCATTGGCTTTAGCATTCTGATGTTCGTTTGGGTCGAACTAGAGAAGCTGTTTATGCGGTTTTACTTCCGGAATAAGCGGAGCTAAGCGTTGGAGTGTATGGGCGTTGCTGAATAGCGGTATGAATCGAAACGAAGTTTCGAGCATACACTACGGTTTTCATACCGCTATTCAGCAACGCCCTGTATGAATGGGTAAATCAGTGAGACGATGGGGACTTGCTTCATCTTTTACTCATCCACTCCTTAGCCATCCATTCGCTCAATCACCCACCGCCCCGACCCGTTGCTCTCTGGATGTTTCTCAAGACTCTTCACCTGTGGCAATTTCGTAACTATCGCGATCAGTGGGTAGAATTCACTGCGCCAAAGACGATCTTGCTAGGAGAGAATGCCCAGGGAAAGTCGAATTTGCTGGAAGCGGTGGAACTCCTGGCGACCTTGCGATCGCATCGGGCAACGCGCGATCGTGAACTAGTGCTCGATAGTGCCGAAGAGGGACGGGCTGCGGCTCGGTTGGAGCGGGCGGTCGGCGCGATGGATTTGGGAATGGTGATGCGGCGATCGGGACGGCGAACCCTGGTTGCCAATGGGCAAACCCTGAAACGGCAGGTGGATTTCCTGGGGCTGATGAGTGCGGTGGAGTTTTCCAGCCTGGATCTGGATCTGGTGCGGGGTGGGCCTGGCCATCGACGGCATTGGATCGATACCCTGCTGGTGCAACTGGAGCCGATGTATCATCCTCTGTTGCAGCAATACAACATGATCCTGCGGCAGCGCAATGCCCTGCTCAAGCAGCGCGCCAAATCCGACAGCCCTTCCTTCGACCCAACGGAGTTGGCAATTTGGGATGCTCAGCTCGCCACCGTCGGCACCCGCGTGATTCGTCGTCGAGCCCGGGCGATCGCCCGCCTCGCCCCCCTGGCCGATACCTGGCACAGCAACATCAGCGACCACCGAGAAACCCTGGTCGTTCGCTATGCTCCCAGTGTTCCGCTGGAGTCGGATGACTCCGAGCAGATTCAGCAAACTTTTTTAGCGCGTATTAAGGAACGGGCGATCGCCGAGCAAGCCCAGGGTACCACCCTCGTTGGCCCCCATCGCGACGAAATCGACTTTATTATCAATGACACCCTGGCTCGTCAGTTTGGCTCCCAAGGGCAGCAACGCACCCTCGTCTTGGCGCTCAAGTTGGCCGAACTTAAGCTTATTGAAGCCGTTATCGGTGAACCGCCGCTACTGCTATTGGATGACGTCCTGGCCGAACTCGATCTCAATCGCCAGAACAAACTCCTCGAAACCATCCAAGACCGCTTTCAGACCCTGATCACCACCACCCACCTCGGATCCTTCGATGCCCAATGGCTCCAGTCGTCGCAAATTCTCACGGTTAAAGCTGGGGAAATCATGACGACTGCCCCTTGAGCGCGATGCTTTGCAAATCCCCAATTGCCGTGAAAAGCTGGGCTGCGCTCAGCCTCATACCCCAGTCAGAAATTCTCCCATTGCCAACTTGAGATCGTCGTAATGTCTTTGGCAAAGGCGATCGCCCCCACATAGTCTTCCTCAAGGGTAAATAGCCGCAATTTCCACTCCTCTGCAATTGCCTCAGGCAAATGCTGAAAGTGGGGGGTGGGTTCCAGTGCAACATCAATTTGATCGAGGGGGAGCGAAATGCCCTGACCAACGGCTTTGCTATAGGCTTCCTTCGCTGTCCAAAACGGGAAAAAGTGATCATTCTGTTGCACCTCTGGGAGGTGATGAAAAGTAGCTTGCTCTTTTTGGGAGAAAAAGCGCTCGATAATTTGGTCGAGTTGAGAAATGGTGTGAATCCGCTCTAGATCAATACCAATCGGAGTTTGGGCGATCGCATACACCACCCAACCTTCCGTATGGGACAAGTTAAACCACAGGGTATCCGTATCCGATGAGGGTTTTAGTAGGGGCTTTCCATAATCGTTGTAAACGAACTGAATATCTGGTGGAGCGAGGTGGCAATAATGCCCGAGGAGCGATCGCAATACCCCCCGTCCAACGATGAATCGTTGCTCATCGGCTTTGCGCACAAACCGCTCCGCTCGCTGTTGTTCTTCGGCTGAGAGGGTGTCCCACAATGCCTGTTGTGTGGGTTCGGGAACAGCATCGATAGCGACGCGCCAGAGGTGTATTGATTGTTCCAGCCTCGGTAAGTTTGTGGGCGGAGTCGTCCAATTTAGCGAAGTAAAGGGAGCCAACATGGTTAGGAAACATGAATTAGGGCTTACGCAGTTTGTTGATGGTGTAACGCATCATGCCCAAGGCATCAACGTGGTTTGTCAGGATTACGCGCGGTTTGCGTTAGTTCTGATTGTTGGGTAATGGAGGGGAATCCTGGGGTATGCATCGCCGCCAAGACATCGATACAGCACAGACTCAAATCCCTGTTTAATCTGTCGTTGGGTTCGCGAGGAGTTGTTGAGTGGTGACGGCATTCGCCACGCCGCGTTCCCAAACTTGGAGGAGGCGATCGCACCCCCGTTTCCAATCATAGTCGGTGGCAAAGGCTTTCCCCTGCTTGCCCAGGGCAGCGCGGAGAGTCGGGTCTGCCAGAAGCTGCTCCAATTGCGTCAGGAAGGCATCGACACTACCCGGTTCAAACAGTAGCCCGGTTTGACCATCCTGCACACTGTCGATGAAGCCACCCGCCCGAGGAGCCAGAATCGGGGTGCCAGCGGCGGCGGCTTCCAGCGCCGTCAACCCCAGGGTTTCTTTGGTTGAGGTACTGATATGTAGATCGGCGTGAGCGAGCAGGGCTGGCACCTGGGCTGGGGGAACATGCCCCAGAAAGTGAGTTGGAATGCTCAATCGCTTTAGCTGGGGTTCGATGATGGCGCGGTAGGAGCCATCACCCGCAATGATGAGGGCGATCGCCTCTCGAATCTCGGGTTTCAACGTGATCCATGCCCGCAATGCCTTCAGCGTAAAGTTCCAGCCTTTATCCGGCGTCAAACGTCCCAGAAAAAGGAGGGTGGTGCGATCGCCCATATCCTCCAGCCTATACTGGGTTTGCCAGAAATCAGGTTTGATGGTGACCTGCTGGAACGCCGCGAGATCAACGCCCAGGAATGCATCACAGACCACATGAGTTAGCCCTCGGCGGATCATGATGTCACGGGTGGTGGGGCTGGCGGTGAGGGTGGCATCGTAGGCGTTGAAGGCAGGCTGCGTGATGTTGACCTTGGCTAGCCATTTGAGGGGTGCGATCGCCCAGCGGGGCAGCGGGATGAAGTCATCCATATAGTCCAGAAAGTTGGTGTGGTAGAAGCTGAAGCAAGGAATACCAAGCCGCCGTGCCACATCCACCGCCGGAGGTTTACCCAGGTCGAGCAGCATTCGATCGGGCTCATCCACATGAATTACATCGGGCTGAAACGCTTCAATCTCCTGCACCAACCTGGGATAGGCAGAGCCGCGTATGTTGCGCTCAAAGGCCATGCCCATAAAGGGTCTGCTCTCCAGCCCAATAACTCGCACCCCTGGCAGAATCTCCCCCACATAGGCAGCCCAATTGGGATAGGTGGCAGCGATCGCCTCATAGCTAGGGCATAGCACGAGTACCGTATGCCCCAGCGCACTCAACTGCCGTAGTCGCTGATAGACCGCTACCGTCAACCCATCCACGTAGGGCAAAAAGCCCGATGTCACAATCGCAATTCTCATCGGTCGTTTCCATGATGACCCTACCAATAGTAAGGGCAACTTAATTTTTCACGGGTCGCATCGCCCAGATTTGCGTTCGCCTTTGCGCTGGTCACGCTTCTGGCCTGCACTTAAATCGCCAGCGGTACTGATGGGAATGGTGGAAGCTAGTTCATATTGAACATAACGTTTGCCCGTATTCTTTTTCGATTAAGGGCAAGTCCTCACTCTTTCTGAATAGTGAGATTTAGATGTAGCTCGATTTGTAACTCTCGAAAGAGAGATTCAACACATTATTTTTTGCATTCAGAGAATGTCTGTTCTTGGAAAAGAGCAAGCGCTCCTAATTCCCATGCATGTTGAGAAAGGTTTTTGAGCCTACTTGAAATCGATAATGAGGTTGCCATAATTTTTATTGGCTACAGAGCAATATAGGCCTTAAACAATAGGGCCCAAAGAAAAAATAAACATAGAGTCAATTAGAAATATCAATAGTTGTGCATAGACAAATAGCAATATTCGCAACGTTTAGATATAGCCATAATTCAATACTGGTAAGCGCTTAGACTGTCATTGATCTATAGTGTGCGGCATAAGAAACAATGCTGTCTGCTGCCAAAAGAGACAGGTTGCCACAGAGCGAGACACCGAACACAATAAAGTTTCTACAGAATCTGTTACATTAGAACAACACTCAAAAAGATATTTAAAAAACTGTCAAAAGAGTGCATAAATCAGTTGATGAGAAGATTCTCATAGAACTTTCACGATGGTCTTAAGCTAATCCATTAGTATGAATAGTTTTTCCATAAATAGCCTATTACAAGAAGTCTTTGAAAGTCGTCTTTGGACTCCTACCAAAACTAAAGGGAGGGTAATAGCTTGGATCGGTAAAGTCATTTCAAGAGGCGCCAATTGAGCCAGATTTGTGAGCGAATTGAATGTGAAGTTAGGGGACTGTTACCTGTGGATGATGGGATATCTCAGCCCTGTATTTTGATCGCCGAGGATGAACCGCGCATCGTCTCTTTTATGGAGCGTGGGCTGAGTCGTCATGGGTATCGCATTGTCACCACAGACCGAGGCGATCGCGCAATTGATCTGCTTTTGGCCGATGACTTTGATTTGGTTCTGCTCGATATTGGGCTGCCTGTAAAGGATGGCTGGGCCGTACTGGATGAGATGCGAGCGGCTCAGCAAGACATTCCTGTGATTGTGATTACGGCCCATGAGGAGGCAGGCGATCGCCTCCAGCAATATAGTAGTCTGGTGCAGGGATACATCATGAAGCCATTTCGCTTCCATACGCTGGTTGAAATGATTCGCACCCAGCTCGACGCTCGCTCCTCTTAGGTGATTTTTACAAAAGGCTGTACCGCTGGACTCGACTGGGCTCAGCCAGCCATCGGTTTGGTGCCCTTCGGCTACGCTTAGGGCGCAGCTGTATTCCAATATCGCCATAACCCTTGAGGCTAGGACAGGCTATCGAATGGTCATTCCCGCAAATGCGGGAATCCAGACAGGCTAAATGTAGTAACCGATACGCGTTTGATGGATGCCCGTTTTCATAGGCATGACGGAACCCTTGCGAAATGCAAAGGTTTTTCTGAATACTCTAAGGGTTGCGCATGCGGTAGCCAATGCCCCGCACCGTTTCGATGACATCGGAACCCAGCTTTTTGCGTAGGTAACCCACGTAAACATCAACAACGTTGGAACCAGGAGCATAGTCATAGCCCCAGACGCGATCGAGCAACTGCTCGCGGCTCAAGACCTGATCGGGATGGCGCATAAACGTCTCGACGAGGGTAAACTCGCGAGCCGATAGCTCCAACAGCTCTCCGTTCACCTTGATGCGTCGGGTTCGCAAATCGAGGGTAATGCTGCCTTGCTGAAGGATGAGTTCGTCGTTGGTAGGAGAAGCCGCGATGGTGGGTGCCATACTGGTGCGCAGGCGAGCACGAACGCGCACCAACAATTCTTCAAACCGGAAGGGTTTAGTCATGTAGTCATCAGCGCCCATCTCGAAGCCTGTGACCTTGTCTTCAATGTCATCCCTTGCGGTCAGGATAATGACGGGTGCGGTAAATCCCTGGCCGCGTAGCTCCTCTAGCAGCGATAGTCCATCCTTGCCAGGAAGCCCCAAATCCAAAATCATTAAATCCACATTCCCATCAAGGGCGATCGCCGTTGCATCATCTGGATGGCTAACGACGCTTGTGGTGTATCCGTTGGACTGCAATCCTCGCTCAATGAAAGCAGAAATGCGGCTTTCATCTTCAACGATGAGAATTTGCGTCATAGAACCTGGTGTTCCTGAGGTGAATCAAGCGGCAAAATCAGGGTAAACGTAGACCCTACACCCAGCTGGCTGGTGAGATGAACGCGACCCCCGTGGCTTTCGGCAATGGCCTTGACAATGGATAGACCCAAGCCAGCCCCTTCCGATTGTCGGTAACGATTAGCCGCGCGGGAAAAGCGATCGAAGATGCGGCTTTGATCCTGAACGGCAATCCCCTTACCCGTATCACGCACCCAAAATCGCACTTCTCCACCCTCTATAGCTGAGCCAAGTTCAATAGTGTCGGACTCCTGGGTGTGCTGCGTGGCATTTTGTGCCAGATTGAGAATTGCTCCAGTAATCCGCTGGCGATCGCCCACCAGTATTCCCCGCCTAGCAGAAGAAAGCCGCCACTGCCGAGGCGCTAGGGTTGTTGCTTTGGTAAAAAGACTTTCGGTCAGTTCTTTGATGTTGATGGTTTCGAGATGGAGAAAATCGGGACGCTCGGCCTTGGCTAGCAAGATAAGATCATTCACAAAGCGCGTCATCCGTTCCAGTTCATCTTGCACAATGTCGAGGGTTTCCTCGCGCTCCTCGGGGCTGTCGCCCATCAGATCCAGGTGGCCTTGAATAATGGTGATGGGCGTTCGCAGCTCGTGACCCGCGTCGTTGACGAAATTGCGCTGGCTGATGAAGGCCGACTCTAGACGATCCATCATTCCATTAAAGGTTTTGGAAAGATCGGCCAGTTCCCCTTTTCCCTCAACCGGAAGACGTTGGGTCAAGTCCGTTTCACTGATAGAGCGGGTGGCCATAGCCAACTGCTTGACGGGCTTGAACAACTGCTGGCTGAGCAGCCATGCCACCAGAAATGCGACCAAAACGACCCCAACAGCCACTTGGGTAAATACGATGACAGCGGCTAAGGCTTCGACACGTTCGCCCTCGGTTAAATGGACAATGACAAAGATGCCAGCAATGTCTTCATCTTGGGCATCATCGCTATCGAGCGGAAATGCTTTGTAGAGGGCATCGTTCGTTAAAGACACGGCCTGTTCGTCTTCAAACACCGTATCTCGAAACTCCAAAGAGAGATCTAACCATTCCTCCATCAGCTCAGAATTAAGACCAATGCTGGATGGCAACCCGCGTGGATTGACGCGATAAACCTCACCTTCAAGAATAAAGACATGATAGTTGTCATCTTCAGGCACTTCGTCCCGGGTCCATTCGTCAATAAAAGCTCTGAGGGATTCTTGAGTCGGAGGATTGGTCTCTCGCCAGTCATGGTAATCCTCTTCGAACTCGGCCAACTCTTCAGCCATATCCTCCCGGACTCGGGCATCGACATCTGAAAATAAGGCGGTTCGGAAGATAGGGATGGCTAGCCCCGCGACTGCCACCATGATGGTGCCGTATAGCAGAAAAATGCGAGTACGCGTTTCGCCTAGAATCTGTTGCCAAAGACTCTGCTTTGGCAATGGTGGGGGGATTGATCCCTGTCCCCGAGGCCGAAAAGGATCCTCGGGCTGAGACGAATGAAAAGTACGTTGCACGAGATTGACCAGACGCTAGCAGTTTTGGTTAGGAGTCGGACTCAACCCCTTTGCTCGTAAGAGCGAGGGGGTCAGGACACGAGGATGCAAAGCACAAAAGATAAGAAGTACATATTCTAGATATTAATCTTTAATGAATTTACCCTAATTTCTCTGAAACAACTGGAATTCTGACGATAATTTTGATTTCGAGGTTCCATAAGAAGAGGATATTAAAAATACTCTTTAAGATTAAAAAAACGAGGGTCAAAGTTGAGTTGTCTAGCTTCAAAGTCGCGCATCATAAATCATCCAGACTACAGGTTTCCAAACATGAGAACTCTCTCATCAAACTCTCATGAATTCTCATGAATTAGTTCTCATAAACCCCTCATTCCGCCTTTAAGGGCGATCGCCATCTTAGGAAGTAACGGAAACGAAATTCACAAGTTGTACCAATTTCGTTGCGTTATTGCCATTAAGGAAGGGAATGACTATGAACGTTTGCGTGATTGGAACCGGATATGTCGGCCTGGTAACCGGGGTCTGTCTCGCCCACATGGGACATGACGTTATCTGTGTTGACAACAATGCCGCCAAAGTTGCGCTCATGCAGTCTGGCAAGTCTCCCATTTATGAGCCCGGATTGAACGAGCTGATGCAGCGCAGCATGGCGGCGCAGCGACTGCGGTTTACCACGGATTTAAAGGTCGGGGTTGAGCATGGCGATGTGTTGTTCATTGCAGTGGGAACGCCGCCTTTGCCTACTGGAGAGAGCGATACCCGCTACGTTGAAGCGGTAGCACGTGGCATCGGCGCTCACCTCACAGGCAACTATAAGGTTATCGTCAACAAGTCCACGGTGCCGATTGGCTCAGGAAATTGGGTGTGCCAGATTGTGTTGGATGCGATCGCCTCCCGAGAGACCAATATAGATCGGGAGACCCTGGCTCAGTCCTTCGAGGTGGTCAGCAATCCGGAGTTTTTGCGGGAAGGCTCAGCCATCTACGATACCTTCAATCCCGATCGCATTGTTTTGGGCGGCAACAGCCAGCGGGCGATCGCCATGATGCAGCGGCTGTATGCACCGCTGATCCGCCGTCAGTATTCTGAAAATCAAAGCCTGCCTGCGATTCCCGTTGTGGTGACGGATTTGGCCTCGGCCGAAATGATTAAGTACGCAGCCAATGCGTTTCTGGCCACCAAAATTAGCTTCATTAATGAAGTGGCAAATATTTGCGATCGCGTCGGAGCCGATGTCACACAAGTGGCGCAGGGAATCGGTTTGGACTCTCGCATCGGTGGCAAGTTCCTGCAAGCGGGAATTGGCTGGGGTGGATCCTGCTTTCCCAAAGATGTGGCGGCACTCATCCACACCGCCAGCGATTACGGCTACGAAGCCCCCTTGCTCAACGCGGCGGTTCACACCAACCAGCACCAACGACTGCTGGCGCTCGAAAAGCTACAACAACTGCTCAAGATCCTCAAAGGCAAAACCATTGGACTGTTGGGGCTGACCTTCAAGCCCAACACCGACGACCTGCGCGACGCACCTGCACTGGATTTGATTCATGAGTTGGTGCGGCTGGGCGCCAAGGTGAAAGCCTATGACCCCATTGTGCACCCGGAGTCTCACGTGGCACAGGACGAACGGTTGACCCGGGTTGACCTGGCAACAACACCGATGCAATTAGCCCAGGGCTGCGATGCGCTGGTATTGGTGACCGACTGGGCACAGTTTCAAACCCTGGACTACGCCGCAATGGCTACGGTGATGCGGCAACGGATTGTGCTGGATGGGCGCAATGCGCTGGATCCTGACGCTCTGACGCAGATGGGGTTTGCCTACATGGGCATTGGTCGATTGGGCGATCGCCCCACGGTTTGGGAGGTCAATACCCAGCCCACAGACATGCCCATGGCGTCGCTCCCAACGGAACACATTGCCTAGCCCATCGGTTGGGCAAAAACTGTTGGGCAAGAAACCTGGTTTCCTTCAACGAGTCCCGACGCCGCATTGCTCCAATTCTCCTAAAACCATTTTTCTATCTTGCTCGACATGTCATTTCTTCGTCACGTTCGTCTGATATGTCGTCTTTCAACAACTTGTGGCATTTATCCTTGACCTCCCATCTCCCCCGAAACCGGGCTTCTATCGAGGGTCAGCGCCTCATTCTGATTGGTTTCCCTGTTGATTAGGTTCCCCGTTGACCATCTGATTTGGCTGGATTCAACCAATCGATAGGGTTGCTTTGAATTTATCTCTCATCCCAGGCAATTTTGAATCCCTTTTGCCCCATTCTTCCTATTGGGAGACAACTGATGAAATTGATGGTTTACTCCCACGATGCATTCGGGCTTGGAAATATTCGGCGGATGCTTGCCATCTGTGATTACCTCATCCAAGCTATTCCTGATTTATCCGTATTAGTAGTATCGGGTTCGCCCGCCCTCCACAGTCTGCGATTGCCCAAAGGGCTGGATTACATCAAACTGCCCTGCGTGGGTCGCGACGGTTCTGGCCAGGTCAGTGCCAAGTTTCTCAAAACAGAATTAGAAGAGACCGTGCAGCTCCGCGCCGATTTGATTCTTTCGGCGACCAAGCATTTCAAACCCGATGTGTTGCTGGTCGACAAAAAGCCCTTTGGGCTGATGCGCGAACTGGAGCCCACCCTGGACTTCCTCGAACAGGCTCCGTTCTCAACTCAACTGGTGCTGTTGCTCCGGGATATTCTCGACACTCCTGCGGCGACGATCGCCCAGTGGCAGCGCAATGGTTACTACGAGGCGATCGCCCAGCGCTATGAACAGGTCTGGGTGGTCGGTAGCCCCGAAATTTTCGATGTGCGAGTGGAATATGAATTCCCGCCAGCAGTGGCCGAGAAGGTTCAGTTTGTCGGCTATGTCCGGCGGCAGCCTGAGCAGCGATCGCGGGAAGCCACCCGCCGACAGCTATGTCTGGAGGCACAGGATCAGCTCATTCTCGTGACCCCAGGCGGTGGTGCCGATGGCTACGGTTTGATCGACACCTATTTGGATGCGATCGCCCAACCCCCACTCCAACAGGCGGGCTACAAAACTCTCATCGTCTGTGGCTATGAAATGTCCGTAGTACAGCGTGAATTCTTCACCCACCGCGCCATTTCCTTACCACAGGTTGAAGTGGTGGAGTTCAGCGACGACCTATTGAGCCTTATGAATGCCGCCGACTTGGTGGTGGCGATGGGGGGCTACAACACCACCTGCGAGATTTTGTCCCTGGAAAAACCCGCGATTGTCGTGCCGCGGACCAACCCCGTCGAAGAACAGTGGATTCGGGCAAACCGGATGGCGGAGCGGGGATGGTTGCATGCCATTCATCCCGACCAGCTCACGCCCCAGCGATTGGCCTCGGCGGTTCAGGAGGCGATCGCCCCCAATTCTGAAGCGGCGGTGGTCGAACCATCCATTGACCTCAACGGTCTCCCCCGCATTGCTCAACTGCTGTTGGCGCTGGTGCCCAGCAAAGCTCCCAAGCGTTCGTCTGTCGTCTATCCCCAACGATTTTCCCAATGTCTGATTTCCGCCAGCCTGTAATTGGTTACTTGGTCAAAACCTTTCCCAAGC
Organism: Cyanobacteria bacterium J06638_20; assembly: GCA_039819245.1. Taxonomy (GTDB): domain Bacteria; phylum Cyanobacteriota; class Cyanobacteriia; order Elainellales; family Elainellaceae; genus Vacuolonema. The sequence goes on along the minus strand of JBCBSJ010000005.1, from coordinate 18,136 downwards.
TCTCCGAAACTTTTATTCTCAACGAGATTTTGGAACTGGAGCGGCAAGGGGTAAACCTCCATATCTTTTCCTTGCGATCGCCCAAAGATGCCGTCCATCATCCCGCCGTGGCGCAGGTAAAGTCCCCTGTCACCTACATCCCCTCGATTTTGCCTGAGGATAACGGCGTCGCGAAAGCGGCGCTGCTGGAGGCGCAGGTCACCCTCAGTCAACAGTTTGTTTCACTTCATCCCAACCCTGTGGATGCAGCGATTGTGTTTCACCACCAGCGCCCGGAGGAAAAGGAACTCAACGAGATTTGGCAGGCCATTTACCTGGCGCAAGAGCTTCAGCGGTTGAACATTGCCCATTTGCATGTGCATTTTGCCAATGTCCCCACAGCAACGGCAGAAATGGCGCAAATGATTTGCGGTGTGTCCTACAGCATGACAGCCCATGCCAAAGACATTTACCTGAGTGACCCTAATGTCCTCGATCGCCGCATCGCCAAAGCCGAGTTTGTGCTCACCTGCACAGACTTCAACCGTCAGTATCTACAGCGTGTTTCACGCAGTGATACCGCCATTCACCTGGCCTATCACGGCATCGACCTGAAGCGGTTTACATCCCCGTCTGCCACACCTTCATCTACGCCAGTTGCACAACCTGTGCGACTCCTGTCTGTCGGACGCTTTTGCGAGAAGAAGGGCTTTGACTACTTGCTAAAGGCTTGTTGGTTGTTGTGGGCGCATGATTTGAATTTTACTTGCACCCTGGTGGGCTATGGCCCGTTGCAATCCCAAATCGAACAGTGGATTGATGATTACCAGCTCAACGGCATTGTGACGCTGGCGGGGAAACTGACCCAGGATGAGGTGCTGGAGCAGTATCGGCAAGCAGATGCCTTTGTGTTGCCCTGTGTGGTGACGGAGGATGGCGATCGCGACGGTATTCCCAATGTGCTGCTAGAAGCAATGGCGACGGGCTTGCCCGTGGTATCGACGGACATTTCTGGGATTGGTGAACTGGTGCAGTCGGGTCACAACGGCTTGCTGGTGCCTGAGCGCGATGCGGTAGCGCTAGCGGATGCCCTGCAACGACTGATGGCCGATGCCCAATGGCGATCGCAACTGGGGTGCAACGGTCAGCAAACTGTTCGCCAGCGGTTTGCACTCACCCAAAATGTTGGCGATGTCAAAAAGCTGCTGTTAAAAGCTTTGACCCGCCAGACAAACCAACCATCTCGACGTCGTGCGTCTACCCACTCTGTTTTGCAATATGTTGATCAGTTGGAGGCTGCCCTCTCATGAAACGCGTAATGTTTTACTGCCAACACATCCTCGGCATGGGTCATCTCATTCGCAGCATGGAAATCGTCAAAGGTTTGACCACTGATTTTGAGGTGTGTTTTGTCAACGGTGGCGAAGTCATCCACGACTTCCCAATTCCTGAGGATATTGATGTTATCAATTTGCCACCCCTCAAAACCGATTCGGAGTTCCGTACCCTGCAAGTGCCCAGAGGGTTTGATGATGTGGAATCGGCCATGGCGTTTCGCCGTGATCGCCTGCTGGAGGTGTGCGATCGCATTCGCCCTGATGTGCTGATGGTGGAGTTATTCCCCTTCGGACGGCGCAAGTTTTCGCCCGAGCTGATTCCCTTGATCGAGCGGGCGCGAGCAATGGGCACGAAGGTGGTGTCGAGTCTGCGCGACATTGTGGTTACCAAACAAGACCAGGAGCGCCACGAAGCAAAGGTCTGCAAGCTGATGAATCGCTACTTTGACCAACTGCTGATTCATGGCGATCCGCAGTTCATGCCGCTGGAGCGCAGCTTTTCCCGGGTGGCCGACCTGGACTGCCCGGTTCACTACACCGGCTATGTGGTGCAAGACGATCCGCATATTACAGCTAAGAGGGCGAATGCCGCCTCGATTCCGCCGCAACCGTTGATTCTCGTCAGCGTCGGTGGCGGACGCTTTGGCCACGAGCTGCTCGACTGCGTGGCGGTCGCGGCAGAGCATTTAGAACAGCAGGTTCCCCATCAGATTCAGATGTTCACCGGACCTTTTTCGCCCGATTCAGTGGTGCAGCGGATGCAGGCGATCGCCCGCCAACGCCCCAACCTGACAGTGGAGTGCTACACCCCCAACCTGCTGGAATATATGAGCCGCGCCGACCTATCCATCAGCATGGCGGGCTACAACACCACCATGAATGTGTTGACAACAGGGGTGCGATCGATGCTGTTGCCGTTTAAGGGCAACGATGACCAGGAGCAGAGCATCCGCTCGGAACGGCTAGAAGAACTGGGAGTTGTATCGGTGATTCGCCCCGATGATTTGAACCCCGAACGTTTTGCCCAGCGGGTCGTTGACATGCTGGCACAAACCCCCTCGTTGATGACCTTTGACCTTAATGGGGTAGCAAATACGGCAACCTATATCCGCGACCTCTGTGCCGAACAACGACCACTATCCCAAAAAGTGATTCCCCCAGTGTCTGTTGCGTAGGTTGGATAGACCGAAGTGAAACCCAAACGTGACAAGAGTTTCGTTGGGTTTCACATGCGCTCAACTCAACCTAAAAATTTGACGGTCTCGTGCATTTATCCCAGCCATTCGTTTATCCCAATCTATTACTCCCCAAGGAAACATTCATCATGTCTATGGCCCAGACATCCAAGCGCATTTGTATCACTACGTTGGAATACCCACCGGATGTTGGCGGCGTAGGGACATCAGTCTATCGCATAGCCCATATGCTAAAAGCATCGGGCTATGAAGTGCATGTCGCCGTTTTCCACTCCAAGCACCGCAAGGAAAATGATGGCACCGTCCGCACGGGCTATCGCACGGTTGACGATGACGGCATTTTTGTCCATCGGATTCGCTCGGCCGTGCGCTCGGAAACCCTGGCGGTGCAGGATTACTTGAGCGAAGTCTATGCCCAGGTGCGATCGCTCCATCTCAGCTATCAGTTCGATGCCTTTCATGCCTTCTTCTTGAATGAAACGGGGTTCCTCACCACGTTGATGGCGCGGGAATATGGTGTGCCCGTGATCAACAGCATCCGGGGCAACGATCTGCACAAGCATATCTTTAACCCCAAGCAGCATGGGCAAATCGCCTGGACCCTGGAGCATTCGGACTGGGTGACTTGCGTCAACCGCGACCTCCAGCGTCGAGCCAATGTCCTCGTGCCGGGACTGGAGCATCGTTCAAGTTCCTTCTGGAACTCCATCGTCCCCATTGATTTTGACGATGTTCCCGTTCCACCCATGATTCAAACGCTGCGCCAGCGGGATGACACAGGCCTAATTGTCGGGTCGCTGGGTCGTTTTCGCGATAAGAAGGGCATCGACTTTCTGATTGATGCGTGCGCGTTAGTGCAGCATGACCTGCCCGTGACGCTGTTGCTGGTGGGCGACTTTGCCGACAAAGAGAAAGACTATTGGGATGACCTCATCCAAACCAGCGGCTTTGGCGATCGCATCCATATCACGGGCATGATGTCCCGCGAAGAAGCGCTCACCTATCTCCCCCATTTAGATGTGTTCGCCATTCCATCCATCCATGATGGATGCCCTAATGCCATGCTCGAAGCCATGTTGGCTGGATGCGCGGTGATTGGTACAGACGTGGATGCCATTGGCGAAATTCTCACCGATCGCCACGATGCGATAGTGGTGCCACCCAGCTCTAGCAAGGCGATCGCCAAGGCATTACGCACCCTAACCGCCTCCCCGGAACTTCGCCAGCGGCTCGGCCAAGCGGCTCGTGAGACGGTGCTGACGCAACTGGCCCCTGCTGTTGAGCAAGCGAACTGGGCCAAGGTCTACCAGCGCGTGCTGCAAGAAGACCCTGTTCCCATGATGGCGATCGCCTAACGCTTTGTTCCTTTTAGTGTCCTGACTTGGGGCATTGTCTGACCTCCGTGCCGACTCTGCTCCAACCCTCCTTGTTTTTCCTATCCAGGGCCTACGCAGAAACAGCGTAATCCTGAGTAAAATCCTTACACGTAAGTTCCATCTTTGATCGCTTAGGAGATGTAATCATGACGTTTTCCTCACAACCCCTTATCACCATTGTTGTTGCCCCCCGCGAACGGTTTAGCTACGCCCGCCAATCGCTCGAAAGCATCTTTGCTGAGACCTCTATCCCGTTTGAGATGGTGTATGTCGATGGCGGCTCTCCGGCTGGGGTTCGGAAACATTTGCAACAGCAAGCTCAAGAGCGCGGGTTCAAGCTGATTCGTACCGAACATTACCTGTCACCCAACGAAGCCCGCAACATCGGGCTGAAGCATGTGAAAACGCCCTATGTGTTGTTCATCGACAATGATGTGGAAGTGACACCGGGATGGCTCACATGGCTCTTTAGCTGTGCCGAAGAAACCCAGGCCACGGTCGTTTGCCCGCTCACCTGCATCGGCCAGCCGATGCACCAAAAAATCCACTTAGCGGGGGGTGAAGCCCGCATCGTCCTGGAAGTTGGAGGCACCCAACCGCGCCGCAAAGTGCATGAAAAGCATTATTTTGTGAATCGTCCAGTGGAAGCCGTGCAAGACCAGCTCCAGCGCCGCGCTTGCGAGTTCGCCGAATTCCACTGCATGCTCGTGCGCACCGAAATCTTCGATCGGATTGGGCCATTGGATCAAAAGCTGCTCAGCACGCGGGAACATATCGACTTTTGCCTCAACGTTACCCAGTCGGGCGGAACGATTTACTGTGAGCCGGAGTCGGTGGTGACCTATGTACCCGATATTTTGTATCGCTGGTCTGACCTGTCCTACTTCATGCTGCGCTGGAGCGATGAGTGGGAACGCAAGAGCCTAAAGCATTTCCGCAAGAAGTGGAGCCTGGATAAAGACAAGTACTTCAAAAAGCGCTATCACCGCCTGGGCAATCGTCGCCACCATGCCTTCCTGCGTCCCCTTGTGCGGAAGTTCACTTTTGGCCGCGCGATTCCCAAGCTAGAAAATCTGGCGATCGCCCTCGAACGCAAGTTCAACGATTGGCTGGTCGCATCCTACAAGCGCCGCATCGTCGATCACCCTGAGATCCGCTCCCAGATGACCCTGTCAGCGCCGCCGTCAACGGCCTCAACTGGTGCGATCGACGAAACCGCGATGGTTTCCAACCCCCGCTAATGTGCTCCCTGTAATCTCCCCGACGGTTATTAAACGTCCAAACCCTATGCCGCGTCCTAAATCCTTGAAATCAACGATTCCGGGTATCGGGCGAATCCTGCGGCACTTTATGCCGCAGATCGCGAAGGAGAAACACCTTTTGGTGCTCTCGTTGCTGGCACTGCTGGCCGAAACGGTCATGCGGTTGCTGGAACCCTGGCCACTCAAGTTCATGTTTGACCGGGTCATTCTCCCTGGCTTCAATGTGCATAGTCTCGGCATCGAAGCCCTCGAAGGCTGGAGTCCAACGGCAGTGCTGACGCTGTTGGCACTATCTCTGGTGGCGATATCCGCCCTTCGAGGGGCTGCCGCTTATGGCAGTACCGTGGGTATGGCGATCGCTGCAACCCGCATTATGGCGGACATTCGCGGCCGCCTCTATAGCCACATCCAGCGACTTTCGCTCTCCTTTCACAACAAAGCCAAAAGTGGCGACCTCATAACCCGCGTCACCTACGATATCGAGCGGCTGCGGGAAGTGACAGTGGTCGCGGCCCTGCCGCTGCTAACCAACACCTTCACCCTGGTGGGCATGATCGGGGTCATGTTTTTCCTCAATATGGAACTGGCACTGATTGCGGTGATGGTACTGCCCCTGTTTGCCCTCTCGACGATGAAAATGTCGACCAAAATTCAAAAGGTCGCTCGCCGTCAACGCAAGCGGGAAGGGGCAATGGCAGCCTCTGCGGCTGAGGCGATCGCCGCTATCAAAGTCGTTCAGGCGTTGGGATTGCAAGACATGCTGGAAGACAGCTTTGCTTCCCACAACAAGAAAAGCCTGAAAGAAAGTGCCGAAGCCCAAAAACTACGCGCCGGACAAGAACGCTTGGTGGAAGTGCTGGTGGCGATCGCCACCTCCCTCGTCCTGTGGCGGGGGGTGCAGCTCACCCTGCAGGGAAGTGTGACGCCCGGCGATTTGTTGGTCTTCATCACCTACCTCAAAGTGGCCTTCAAGCCCATGCGACAACTGGCTAAGTACACAGGTCAAATCGCCAAAGCAACCGCCTCTGGGGAGCGGGTGATCGACATTCTCGATACCGTGCCCGAGGTGCGCAACCTGCGGGGGGCAATGGATGCCCTGCCCTTTCAAGGCGACATTCAGTTTGATCGGGTGTCCTTTGGCTATGGTGACGAGTCAGGCATCCTGAGTAACATCAGTTTTGCCATCAAGCCGGGACAGCGGATCGCGCTGGTTGGCCCATCGGGGGGTGGTAAATCCACCCTGGTGAGTTTGCTGATGCGATTTTATGACCCCACGGCAGGCAGCATCCGCATCGATGGAAACGACATCCGAGCCTATACCCTCGACTCCCTGCGGAATCAGATCAGCATTGTGCTGCAAGAGAGCGTCTTGTTTGCCACATCGGTGCGCGACAACATTGCCTATGGCATGGCAGGAGCAACGGATGAGGCAATCGAACGGGCGGCGCGGCTGGCCAATGCCCATGACTTCATCATGGCGCTCCCGCAGGGATATGACACGGTTCTAGGCGAACGGGGCACTACCCTGTCCGGTGGGCAACGCCAGCGAATTGCGATCGCCCGTGCCGCCATTCGCAATGCCCCGATCATCATTCTCGATGAACCCACCACGGGTCTCGACAACGAGAGCGATCGCCTAGTGAGCGATGCCCTCGACCACCTAACCCAGAACAAAACCACCCTGCTCATTTCCCATGACTTGCGATCGGCTGAAACCGCCGATGAGATTTTCTACCTGGAGCAAGGTTCGATTTTGGAACGTGGCAGCCACTCGGAACTGATGCAGCTCAATCAGAACTATGCACGGCTTTACTCCCTCCAATCCTCCCCTCAACCTGCTTCCTTGCCTTCTAGCTCTGTGAACCCTTCCTCCTATGCGCTTATCTCCTAACATCACTCGCCTTATTCTGGTGCGCCACGGACGCAGCACCTTCAATGACCAGCAGCGCTATCAGGGCAGCAGCGACGAAGCCGTTCTCAACGATCGGGGATGGTTGCAGGCTAAACAAATTGGCCAATGGCTGCCCCTGTCCTCTCTGGATGCGATCTATGTCAGTCCGCTCAGACGCGCCCAGCAAACCGTTGAAGGTATCTTTGCGGAACAACAGTCTCCCAGTGCCCTAGCAGAATTGACTGCTCCAGTTGCCATCGGTGCGCGACAACGGAACTCCGCCACCCTGACGGCATTGCGGCGGCTGTACGAAACTCCAGTTACCTCTCAACCCAGCCTCGATCGTCTGTTGCACACCAGCCCCTTGCTGCGAGAAATCGACCTGCCTGAATGGCAGGGGTTGCCCTACGCAGAGGTGAAGCAACGGTATGCCAACGACTATCGGTGCTGGAAAAAGCAACCCCACATATTTCAGCAGGGGAACATTTCTCCGGTTAGCGACCTGTATGGGCGATCGCAAGCCTTCCTCAGAACCGTCGTGCCAAAGCATGTGGGACAAACGGTGCTCGTTGTGAGCCACGGGGGAACCAACCACGCCCTCATTAGCACTGCCTTGGGGTTACCCCCGCAAACCCACCATTGTTTGCAACAATCCAATGGTGGCATCAGCATTCTGGACTACGACCATTTACAGCAACGGTTTACGCTTCAGAGTTTGAACGCAACCCAGCACCTGGGGGAAAGTTTGCCGAAGCTCAAAGAAGGGAAGCGCGGCGTCCGGCTGCTGCTAGTTCCCGTAGAGGAGGGGGCAGATGATGGCAAGACCATCGCACCGCTCGCATCCTTGGGGCTGGGCTTCTGTCTGGCGCAGAATCACCCATTGATTCAGACTGCCACCCAACCACTGCTGCAAGAGGAACCTGCGCTACTGCAAACGCGGATGCTGCCAACGGACTGGCTCGCGGCCTGCCACACTGTACTGACCCAACACCAAAATGTCGACAACTTGCTGACCGGTGTGGCGATCGCCAGCCCACGACTCATTCAACAGCTGATTGCCCGGGCGATCGCCCCGTCCCAATCCCCTGCCCTCGACCTGAAGCCGGGAACCCTCAGCGTTATTCACTCTCCCACAGACCATCGCCCCATCCTACAGGCGATGAACATCAACCTGGCCACGTGCCCTAGTGCCGCCTAAGGATTCTGAGTCACTAACCTCCGGTAAAGCCGGAGGTTAGTGACTTATTCGCGATCCGAAGCGGGTGTTTGAAATTTAGGAGAATCTTCTATGCAACCCATTCTTGTTACCGGAGCTGCCGGATTCATTGGCTACCATGTCAGCCACGCCCTGCTTCAGCAAGGGCACACTGTCATCGGCATGGACAATCTCAACGATTACTACAGCGTGCAACTCAAGCGCGATCGCCTCGCCCAGCTCCAGCCTCAGACCAACTTCACCTTCCACAAAACGGATCTGGCGAACCGGGCACATATGGAATGGCTGTTTACCCACTATCAACCCGAAATTGTAGTTCACTTGGCGGCTCAAGCGGGCGTTCGCTACTCCCTGCAAAATCCCCATGCCTACATGGACAGTAACTTGGTTGGATTCCTCCATATTTTGGAAGGATGCCGTCGCTGTGAAGTGGAGCATTTGGTCTATGCCTCCTCCAGCTCAGTGTACGGGGCAAACCAAACGCAACCCTTCTCGACGCAGCACAATGTCGATCACCCCCTCAGCCTCTACGCCGCCACCAAAAAGGCCAACGAGCTGATGGCCCACACCTACAGCCACCTGTACGGGATTCCTTGCACCGGGCTGCGATTCTTCACGGTGTATGGGCCTTGGGGGCGTCCTGATATGGCAACCTACAAGTTTACCGATGCCATCCTGTCGGGGCATCCGATTGATGTCTACAACAACGGTAAGATGCGGCGCGACTTTACCTACATCGACGACATTGTGGATGGAATTCTCCGATTACTCCCCCATGTCCCGCAGTCGAACACCGCTGCCCCCAATTGGACGACAGACCCCAGCACCAGCCAAGCGCCCTTCCGCATTTACAACATCGGCAACAACCAACCCGTCGAGTTGCTCCACTTCATCGAAACCCTCGAAAGTTGTCTGGGACGGTCGGCTAAAAAGAACTTGATGCCTTTGCAACCCGGTGATGTGTTGGAAACCTACGCCGATATCGACAGCTTGACTGAAGCGGTTGGATTTCAGCCAAAAACTTCCATCGAAGAAGGACTGCAACGGTTTGTGGATTGGTACCTGAGCTATCACCACACGGAACGGGCGATCGCCAGCTAAGGCGGTTTCTCGAAAAGGATATACCCGCTGGCTTCGGCTGCGCTCAGCCAGCGAGTCGTTATGCGTCCTGAGCACCGTCGAACGATCTTGGCTTTTGGATGGGTTCGCGAAGGACGCAACAGCTTTCAGTACTTGTCGGGCAATTGTGCAGTGATGATGATCACCGTATAAGTCCTGACGAATCACTAGAAAACTCACATCCAGCCGGGATTGCGGGGCGTATTACTGGTGAATCGACACTGAGGCAGACCACACACACCACGCCTCAGTTCTTACACACCTCACACACAAAGGACACAAATCATGAACGTTGCAACCACGGCTCTCTCCCTCGTTATCGCGACCACTGCTTTTGCTCCCGTTGCCGAAGCCGCTGAAATGACCAAGACCGAACTGTCTCCCTTTCAAGTCAGCAGCTTGGCTTATCGCGGCAGCTTCGATGACGCAGGCATCCCTGGCTATGGCGCTCTGGAATCCGGCATTGCTACAGGTGATATCGTTGCTGAAGATGTGATTGAAGCGGCGATCGCCTCCGGACGCCTCTCCGCCGATGCACTGGAAGACAGCACTTTCGTTAGCTCCGTCGATAACCAACTCGAAAGTCTGGTTGACCGGGGCAACTAAGCGTCACGTTCCGTCAATTCCAACCTAGTCATACGCATTTTTCCTCACAATAGAACTCAGAGTAGTATCTGAGTTCTATTTTTTTGTGGAATGGCTGGCGAGACCCTAGGAATTTACATCAAGCGGAATCGGCTTTGCTCTTAGACAAAGTCGGCTGCGCTAATGTCACCAACATTGGTGTTTTGCAACAGCAGCAAACGTTCGGTGCCACGGGAAATCAGCACGTCATTGTTACGTTGCTGAATCGAGAGTTGCCCGAAGGTGATGCCACCCAGGACAATGCGGTCTTGTCCATCGGTGAAGTCGGTCACGCGGTCGAAGCCTTGTCCGGGGCGAATGACAATGCGATCGCGCCCCGTACCCGTCACAATTAAGTCGTTGCCCAGTTCACCCGCGAGGCGGTCATTGCCGCTGCCACCCCGCAGCACATCATTGCCTGCACCCCCTCGGAGAGCATCGTCACCAGCCTGCCCATTCAGGGTGTCATTCCCTGTGCCACCTAACATTCGGTCATTGCCAGCACCACCTTTGAGTAGGTCATTGCCACGACTGCCACGCAGTTGGTCATTGCTATCCCCGCCGCTTAGGGTGTCGTTGCCTGCTCCGCCGAAGAGGCGATCGTTGTCGGCACCTCCCAGGAGGTTGTCGGCACCCGCTCCACCTACCAGGCGGTCATTACCTACATTCCCTGTGATGCGGTCATTGCTTGTGCTTCCAAGCAGACGATCATTGCCCGCACCTCCTGTCAAGGAATCTGTTCCGCTACCCCCCAGGAGATCGTCGCGCCCAGCACCGCCTAAGAGTTGATCATTACCTGCTTGTCCAGCGAGGCGATCGTTACCGTCACGGCCCCTGACCCGGTCATTGCCGGCCTGAGCAAAAATCACATCGCGGCGATCGCTTCCTGCCAAGACATCGTCTCTTGAGGTTGGATCGTCGTCGGCGATCGTGATGGATGCTTGGAATGCCGTTGCATTAAGCCTGTAATCTGCCGTGTCAACCAGTTGCAGTACAACGGTTTCGGGTCCTTCGCTGATGCTGTCATCAATGGGTGTGAGGACAATGTTGGCGGAGGCACGTCCTGCAGGAATAGTCACCGTACCTGAAAGTGCTACGAAGTCTGCCCCGTTTGTGGCTGTGGAACGAGCTGCGATCCTGTAGGGTACGGTTAAGGCCGTTGTGTTTGTGTCCCCAACACGAGTAACCGTGAACGTCGCTGTACCAATGCCCGCTTCAGTAGCTTGTTCATCGGTTGCGGCAATGCTGATCGTGAGAGGAGCTTGACCAAACACGACATAGCTCTCTCCAGCATAAGAGTTGCTATTGGGGTCGGCACCGACTGCACCGATGATGAGGTCATCAATGCCATCACCATTGATATCCCCTGCACCGCTCACCGAACGACCAGATAAGTCCTCTGCATCAATGCCGTTGAGGACAAAGCCATTGTTCCCATCGAGGTCGGCTAGATTCAGGCGGGAGGCAAAGCCCTGGTTGCTGCCAAACACGACATAGCTTTCCCCAGAGTTATTGCCATTGGGGTTTGCACGGTCTGCACCAATGATGAGGTCATCGAAGCCATCGCCATTGATATCTCCGGCTCCGCTCACCGAAACACCAGAGCTGTCACCTATATCAATGCCGTCGATAGCAAAGCCGTTGCTACCATCAAGGATGGAGAGATTCACACGGTTGGCAAAGCCCTGGTCACTACCAAACACCACATAGCTTTCCCCGAATCGGTCGTCATTAGGGTTGGTACTGGGTGCACCGATGATGAGGTCATCAAAGCCATCGCCATTGACATCCCCGGCTCCGCTTACCGAAAGACCGGAGTTGTCATAGTCACCAATGCCTTCGAGGACAAAGGCATTGCGGCCATCCAGGTCAGACAAATTCAGGCTCGCGGCAAAGCCTTGGTCACTACCAAACACCACATAGCTCTCCCCAGAGGATGAATCGACAAGAGCCGCACCGATGATGAGGTCATCAAAGCCATCGCCATTGATATCTCCCGCCCCACTCACCGAACGACCGAAGAAGCTAAAACGAGCAAAGCCGTTGATAGCAAATCCATTGCGGCCGTCAAGGTCAGAGAGATCCAGGCTCGCGGCAAAGCCCTGGTTGCTGCCGAACACTACATAACTCTCCCCAGCATCATTACGACCATTGGGGTCAGCACCATTTGCACCAATAATGAGGTCATCGATGCCATCGCCATTGACATCCCCGGCTTCGCTTACCGAAAGACCGGAGAGGTCACCCTCATCAATACCGTTGAGAACAAAACCGTTGAGGCCATCGAGGTTAGCCAGATTCAGACGGGTAGCAAAGCCCTGGTTGCGGCCGAACACCACATAGCTTTCCCCAGCATCATAACGGCCATTGGGGCTGGCAAAGAATGCACCGATAATGAGGTCATCAATGCCATCGCCATTGATATCCCCGGCCCCGCTCACCCGAACACCGGAGTTGTCACGCTCATCAATACCGTTGAGGACAAAGCCATTGCGGCCATCAAGGTCAGAGAGCTCTAGGTTAGTAGCAAAGCCTTGGTTGCTACCAAACACCACATAGCTCTCCCCAGCAATACTAATGCCATTGGGGTCGGCACCCGTTGCGCCGATGATCAGGTCATCGATGCCGTCGCCATTGATATCCCCAGCCCCACTCACCGAACGACCGGAGTAGTCATACTCATCAATACCATTGAGAACGAAGCCATTGCTACCGTTGAGGTCAGATAGGTTGAATTGTGCTGGAAACGTCATGAGAAATCCTTAGATGAATGGAAATGGTGATTGCTGAAACGTGGCAGGAGGGCGATCGCCTCCCTACCAAAACTGATGCGAACCATTCAACAGGCGGAACACGCGGAACCTGGGATCAATACTTGAATGCCATTGGCTTAACCCTCTTGTGTCAGTCTCGTGAGAGAGAATTCAGGACACTAAATTCTCGTTATTGAAACGATGAATTGATAGGCCAAGCAGACCGAGTAACTAAGCTGCTCAGCTTTGCACTGTCCAGAGTGACAGAAGAGGGTTAATATCCAGATGTCACCGAAAGCTTACCCAGAGTCGTAGCTATAGCCATCACCTATTGCCGTAGATTCACGGAAGGCTGAATCTACGGCAATAGCAAATCTGGTTGAAGAAAATGGGGCGATCGCAAAGCTCTTGGTGTTTTCAAAACATTGGGAGCCTTCGAGAGAGCTGTATTTTTAAGCGAAATCGGCTTCATTGATTTGCCCAACACGGGTATTTTGTAACAGCAGCAAGCGCTCACTTCCCCGAGCAATCAACACATCATTGTTGCGTTGCCGAATCGAAAGTTGTCCGAATCGGATACCTCCTAGAACAATGCGGTCTTGCCCATCGGTAAAGTCAGCCACGCGATCGAAGCCTTGACCGGAGCGGATGACAATGCGATCGCGCCCCGCACCCGTCACAATCAGGTCGTTGCCCAGTTCACCCGCAAGGCGATCGTTACCAGCCCCCCCGCGCAACACATCGCGATCGGCACCGCCCCGCAGCACATCATTGCCACCTTGTCCGTTGAGGCGATCGCGACCTGCCCCTCCAAACTGACGGTCATTGCCAGCACTGCCATTAAGCACATCGTTCCCCAAGTTGCCGCGCATCAAGTCGTTGCCACCCTGGCCACTGAGGCGATCGTTTCCAGCTCCGCCAATCAGCGTGTCATCGTCACTGCCGCCGAGTAGGGTATCGATTCCGTCGCCACCGACCAGGCGATCGCTACCTGTATTGCCCACTAGGCGATCGCGCCCGGCTCCACCCAGCATTCGGTCGTTGTCGGCTCCACCAATCAAGGTGTCGTTACCGCCAGCTCCGATCAGGCGGTCATTACCTGCGCCCCCAAGTAGTTGGTCATTTCCGGCTTCGCCAGCGAGGCGATCGCTGCCGCCAAGGCCGCGCACAATGTCATTGCCTGCCAGAGCAAAGGCCACATCGCGTCTCTCGGTACCTGTGAAGTCATCATCAAAGGGGGTAAACCTGAAAGCTGCATCAACTGTGAAGACTAGCGGCTCTGAAGGCGTACTGACATTGCCATTAGCATCAACAGCACGGAAGGTGATGCTGTATTCCCCCGCAGCCAAGGGGTTCTCTGGAGTAAAGCTCCAGTTGCCATTGCCATCCACGGTGGTTGTTCCTAGCACAGAGGTACCGCTCAGCACCTCTATGGTGGTACCCGGTTCTGCAGTGCCCGTGAAGGTAGGCTGATTGGTGTCTGTAGGTGGCTCTGTATCAACGCTGGGGGGCGCGGGCGACACATCATCATCGGTAATGGTGATAGTCGCGCTGCTGGCATTGCCATCCAGCTCATAGTCGGCGGTCGCAGTCAGTTCCACCGTGACGGTTTCAGATCCTTCCACCTGATTGTCATTGATGGGGGTGACGGTGACGGTGGTTGAAGCTTGTCCGGCGGGAATTTCGACAATGCCTGTAAGAGGAGCATAATCGCTGCCACTGGTAGCCGTCGAGGTCATCGCCACGGTATAGGCCACAGTAAGGGCGTTGGTGGTATTACCCGTGCGGGTAAGGGTAAAGATGCCGGGGTTGGTTCCTGCTTCGGCGGCATCCGCATAGGTTGCTGTAATGCTGACTTGGGGCAACGAGCTGCGCCCGAAGACGACATAGCTCTCCCCTGCATAAGAGCTACCATTGGGGCCAGCGTAAACCGCGCCAATAATAAGGTCATCAATACCATCGCCATTGATATCCCCGGCTCCGCTCACCGAAATACCAGAGCGATCGCCCCCATCAATGCCATTGAGAATAAAGCCATTAAGGCCATCGAGGGTGGAGAGATTCAGGCTGGCAGCAAAGCCCTGAGCACGGCCAAATACCACATAGCTTTCTCCAGAGGATTCACCGTTGGGGTCGGCAGCGGCTGCGCCGATGATGAGGTCATCAAAGCCATCGCCATTGATATCTCCTGCCCCGCTCACCGAACCACCGGAGCGATCGCCCGCAGCAATGCCATTGAGAATAAAGCCATTGCGGCCGTCGAGGTCGGCAAGATTCAGACTGGCAACAAAACCCTGGTCGTTGCCAAACACCACATAGCTTTGCCCAGAGTCGTTGTCATTGGGTTCAGCACTAACTGCGCCGATGATGAGGTCACCGATGCCATCCCCATTGATATCCCCAGCTTCGCTCACTGAAACGCCAGAGCGATCGCCCTCAGCAATGCCATTGAGAACAAAGCCATTGCTCCCATCCAGGTCAGACAAATTCAGGCGATTGGCAAACCCCTGGTCGTTACCAAACACCACATAGCTTTGCCCAGAGCGATCGCCATTGGGGTCGGCACCATCTGCACCAATGATCAAATCATCGATACCATCACCATTAATATCCCCCGCTCCGCTTACTGAGCCACCAGAGTAGTCATAGGCTGCAATGCCATTGAGAACAAAGCCATTGCTCCCATCCAGGTCAGAGAGATCCAGGCTTGCAGCAAAGCCCTGGCCACCAAACACCACATAGCTCTCCCCAGAGCGGTTGCCATTGGGGTCGGCATAGGCTGCACCGATGACGAGGTCATCAATCCCGTCGCCATTGATATCGCCTGCGCCGCTCACCGAGCCACCAGAGTAGTCATAGGCTGCAATGCCGTTGAGGGCAAAGCCATTGCTTCCATCCAGGTCAGAGAGATTTAGGCTTGCGGCAAAACCCTGAGCACGGCCAAACACGACGTAGCTCTCCCCAGCATAAGAACCACTATTGGGGTCAGCAGAGTATGCACCGATGATGAGATCATCGAGGCCATCGCCATTGATATCTCCCGCATCGCTCACCGACACGCCGGAGTAGTCGAACGGAGCAATGCCGTTGAGGACAAAACCATTACTCCCATCGAGGTCAGAGAGATTCAGACTGGCAACAAAGCCCTGGTTGCTGCCAAACACCACATAGCTTTCTCCAGCAGAAGAACTGCCATCGGGGTCAGCACCATAGGCGCCAATGATGAGGTCATCAAACCCATCACCATTGATATCCCCCGCCTCGCTCACCGATACACCGGAGCGGTCAGACACATCAATGCCGTTGATGACAAAACCGTTGCTACCGTCGAGGTCGGAGAGGGTGAATTGGGCTGGGAACGTCATGAAAAATCCTTGATGGCTGGGAATGGTGGTTACCGCAAAGCAGTGATGGGGCGATCGCCCCCCCGCTTTGCCTAACCATGACCACGCAGCGGGCAGAAAAGTCGGAGCCTTGGCATTACCAAACACTATCGACAAATTGCCCGGAGTTGCAGTCGTTCCAGCAGCGATCGCCGTAGATTCACGGAAGTGTGAAACTCGCGTTAAGTTCGTGAAAGGAGGAAATAGGGCGATCGCTAAATTCCCAGCGCTTCAAATGATTGGAAACCTTCGAGAGGGCTTTACTTTTAAGCAAAGTCAGCTGCGTTGATTTGTTCAACTCGTGTGTTTTGCAACAGTAGCAAGCGCTCAGTGCCACGGGAAATCAGCACATCGCTGTTGCTTTGCTGAATCGAGAGCTGTCCGAAGTTGATGCCACCGAGGACAATGCGGTCTTGCCCATCGGTAAAGTCGGTGACGCGATCGAAGCCTTGGCCTGGGCGGACGACGATGCGATCGCGCCCCACACCCGTCACAATCAAGTCGTTGCCCAATTCTCCAGCGAGGCGGTCGTCACCGCTGCCACCACGCAGCACATCACGATCAGCACCACCGAACATCACGTCATCGCCCCCTTGGCCGTTGAGGCGATCGCGCCCCGCCCCACCAAATTGACGATCATCACCTGCCCCACCATTAAGCACATCATTCCCTAGATTGCCCCGTATTAGGTCGTTGCCGCCTTGACCACTGAGGCGATCGTTGCCAGCGCCGCCAATCAGTGTGTCCGTGCCGCTGCCGCCAAGCAATGTATCCATGCCATTACCGCCGACCAGGCGATCGTTGCCTACATTGCCGACCAGGCGATCGTTGCCTGTACCACCCAAGAGGCGATCGTTGCCGGTGCCACCCACCGCTGTGTCGTTTCCAGTGCCCCCAAACAGGCGGTCATTATTATCGCCTCCAAAGAGCTGGTCGTTGCCTGCTTCGCCCGCGAGGCGATCGTTGCCCGCTAATCCCATGACCTGGTCATTGCCCGCCAAAGCAAAAATCACATCAGGGCGATTGGTTCCCGTCAGGACATCATCCCCTAGGGTTGGCTCATTTGAGAAAGGGCGGCCAAACACCACATAGCTCTCTCCAGATAAGTTGCTATTGGGGGCAGCCAAGGGTGCGCCGATTATCAGGTCATCGATGCCATCGCCATTGACATCCCCGGCACCACTCACTGAGAAACCGGACAAGTTATCCGCCGCAATGCCGTTGAGGACAAAGCCATTACGGCCATTGAGATCCGCCAGATTCACACGGGCTGCAAAGCCTTGATCACTCCCAAACACCACATAGCTCTCCCCAGCCACAGCGTTGCCATTGGGATCGGCATAGGGTGCACCGATGATGAGGTCATCGATGCCATCGCCATTGACATCCCTGGCTCCACTCACCGAAATCCCGGAGCCGTCACCCAAATCAATGCCATTGAGGATAAAGCCATTGCTCCCATCCAGGTCAGAGAGATCCAGACCTGCGGCAAAGCCCTGGTCGCTCCCAAACACCACATAGCTCTCCCCAGTCAAAGGGTTACCATTGAGGGTCGCACTGTTTGCGCCAATGATCAGGTCATCAAATCCATCGCCATTGATATCTCCCGCCCCACTCACCGAACGGCCCGAGAAGTCAACCTCATCAATACCTCTGAGGACAAAGCCATTACGGCCATTGATATCCGCCAGATTCACACGGGCTGCAAAGCCTTGGTCACTCCCAAACACCACATAGCTCTCCCCAGAGCCGTTGCCATTGGGGTCGGCACCAATGGCACCGATGATGAGGTCATCAAAGCCATCGCCATTGATATCCCCGGCTCCGCTCACTGAAATCCCGGAGGTGTCACGCTCATCAATGCCATTGAGGATAAAACCATTGCCACCATCCAGATCCGCCAGATTCACACGGGCTGCAAAGCCTTGGTCACTCCCAAACACCACATAGCTCTCCCCAGAGCCGTTGCCATTGGGGTCGGCACCAATGGCACCGATGAT
>JBCBSJ010000004.1:0-80915 GCA_039819245.1 Cyanobacteria bacterium J06638_20 | reverse complement strand
TCCTTGCTCCATGCGGACTTAGAAGTCCAGGCGATTTTACGAGTTCTCAGCACTTCAAAAAGCGTGGCGACCCATGCTCTTTTGCGGTTTTTCCCAACCAGAGGGATAGCGGTCTACCACCCCTTCAACATACAAGGGATACTTTGAGAATGCTGCTGGCCACAGTAAGTACATTTGAACACACGCCGTTTCCCACTCTGGGTCTGATAGGTAGATTGGGCAATGATATTGCCGATATGGAATTGGTTATGATACAGGCAGTTCAGGTTTGGGCATGGCTGTGCCCAGTCCTGCGCTGTTTTCATCCGTCAGTTCTCGAATCTCGCCATATTGATTCTTCAACAGGACTGACGGTTTTATCAAAGTATGAGCCGCTGAGCACCAGGATAGCCCAATATTTCTCTATCAAAAGGAGTTGAGTTGCCAAAAGAGCGTTCGGGATGACGCCCGGCAACTAAAGTCGCGGCTATGAGAACGAAGTCCGCTGTCGCGGACTAGGGAAATGTGTCGTTTGAGAACCCGCGTAGGTGCGTTTTGCGTGCTCGCTTTCCATAGGATCTGGAGCTTTACAGTGTCACAGAACACATTAATTCACTTAATTTATATTGACCCAAATAGCCTCTATGATTCTCCCTGAGATAATAGAGCTACCCACAAGGCAGGAGGTGGCTGTTCATGGATTACTTCGATTTAGGGCGCTATTCTCGAGCGATCGCAACAACTTCACCGTCAGCCCAACGTTGGTTTGATCGGGGTCTGATATGGATTTACGCCTATAACCACGAAGAGGCGATCGCCTGCTTTCAGAAGGCCTTAAAGGATGACCCTGAATGCGCTATGGCTCATTGGGGAATCGCTTATGCCATCGGGCCAAACTACAACAAACCTTGGGAAGCGTTTGAGGAAGAGGAAAAGCCCGATGCTGTCGAAGTCGCCAAGGAATCCACAACCCAAGCGGCTGCTCTGAAAGATAAGGGAACACCTGTTGAGCAAGCGCTCATTGAAGCCATCTCCCATCGTTACCCAGAAAACCCAGCGGTTGAAGACTTTGCCCCCTGGAACGATGCCTACGCGGATGCCATGCGCAAGGTTTATCAGTCCTTTCCCAAAGACCTGGATGTTTGTTGCTTGTTTGCTGAGGCCCTGATGAATAGAACCCCTTGGCAGCTATGGGATCTGCCCTCGGGGCAACCGGCTCCAGGGGCGAGTACGCTCGAAGCCCTGACCGTGCTTGAAAAGGCTTTTGAGCAGCTAGAGGGAGCGTGGGACCATCCGGGACTGCTGCATATGTACATTCATCTGGTGGAGATGTCACCCCATCCCGAGCGGGCGCTGCGTCAGGGCGATCGCCTCACCACCCTGGTTCCCGATGCGGGGCATCTGTTGCATATGGCCACCCACATTGATGTGCTCTGTGGCGACTATGTGAATGTTATGTCGCGCAATCAAAGAGCAACGCAAGCGGATCGAAGGTTTGTCGAGCAAGTTGGAGCCGATAATTTTTACACCCTCTATCGTCTTCACAACTATCACTTCACAATTTACGGCGCGATGTTCTTGGGACAACCCACTGTGGCGCTAACGACATCCGATGAACTGATGGCTGCCTTACCCGAGGATTTTTTGCGTCCGATGGCTGACTGGTTTGAAGGCTTTTTACCGATGAAGCAACATGCCCTCATCCGCTTCGGATTGTGGGACGACATTCTGGCGCAGCCCCTTCCCGAAGATTTTGAGTTGTATTGTGTGACCACAGCGATGATGCGTTATTCGCGCACGGTTGCTCTTGCGAATCTGAGACGACATGCCGAAGCAGATGCCGAACGAATGCTCTTTGATGAGGCATATCAGCGGGTTCCAGAGACCAGAATGCTCTTTAACAACACCTGTCGAGATATCCTCCAAGTTGCCGAACAGATGCTGTTGGGTGAGCTGGAATATCACAAAGGCAACTATAGTAAGGCGTTTGAGCACCTGCGCCGCTCAGTGGAATTAGATGACAACCTGCCCTACGACGAACCCTGGGGTTGGATGCAACCCACTCGCCATGCCTTGGGTGCTCTGTTGTTGGAACGAGGACATTATGACGAAGCAGAAGCCATTTATCGAGCAGACTTGGGGTTAGACAAGACATTAAGCCGAGCGTGTCAGCATCCCAGTAATGTTTGGAGCTTGCATGGTCTTCACGAGTGTCTGATGCATCGCGGTGAAACGGTCGAGGCTGCTCACATCAAACTACAACTCGACAAAGCGATCGCCCGCGCTGAAGTTCCGATCCGAGCATCCTGCTACTGCCGACACAAGGCTGCAGCATAGGCCGAATTAGCACATCCTCACAGAATGACCGTTTTTGGCATTGTGATTTTCGATGCTCTAGTTTTCGGCATTGTAGGTTTCAGCAAAGGGCCTAGCCGGATCCTCCACATTTGATTGGAAAAAGGGGCGATCGCATTGGCACAAAGCATAAATGATTTATACATGGCACTTACGTATTCTGAATAAGTGCTCGGGTTCGCATTTACGTTTGAAGATGAAACGTAATCGACTTCAAGAGTAGATCAAAGAGCTAATTCTATATGCCTTTTGTGTCTCTAAGGCTAGCTAAGAGTATCCAGGCCTCTGTCGCTAAAGGCTATTTCTAGAGTTCTAGACGAGAGCATGTCAGCTTTGCAAGAGTCGCTTTGCCCCCAGTCACTTTGCCCCTATTCTCTTTATCCCCATCTGCTAACGCCTTCTCTCTCCGTAAGAGAGGGCGTTAGAAAAGGACTGCTCCCGACAAGAGAATGACTGAAGTTGAGAATGCAACGGTGACATGCACCCTTTCTAGATCGGGCTAGACCATGGCTTTTGAGTGAAGCAATGTTTGCAGCGTTGATCAAGATAGTGCTGTAAAGATTGCTGAAAACTGGATAGAACTTAGCTCTCTGATTCTATTTTTGAACGTCTTTTTGATGATTCTTTTCTACGGTTTTATCTCAATCTTCTGGAGGTAAAACACCAGCACCTTTGAAGTGGTGTCCCACAAGTAATCTAGCAGTTGAGAGTTTATTCATGAATGGTTCGAATCGTCCAGCAGATCCATTATTCAATCAGCAATGGTATCTGAAGAACGTTGGACAAACGGGTGGTACACCTGGAATTGATCTGAATGTTTTGCCAGTTTGGCGAAACTATACAGGAGAGGGAGTTCGAGTTGCGATTGTTGATGATGGAGTCGATTACCGACATCCCGATCTCAACGATAACTACGATCTGACGATGGATATTGATACCGCTCGGCGGATAGGAGATGGTGCGCCGATTTTACAGTCAGACGACCATGGCACAGCAGTCGCCGGGATTGTGGTGGCCGAACGAAACGGAGCAGGCAGCGTGGGTATTGCCTATGACGCAACCCTATCCAGCATTCGCCTAGATTTTGAGAGCGACTTGCTTGAAGACACGGTGTTTGGCCTGCGGCAGTTCGTGAATTTTGATGTGGTGAACAATAGCTGGGGATATGACTTCCCCTTCACCGATAACTTCGCTGAGCCTGACTTTGCTCCCTTGCAACCAGCTCTGGAAGCGGCTGCAGAAGAGGGGCGAGATGGCTTGGGTACGGTGATTGTGTTTGCGGGTGGCAACTCTCGCGAGGATGGCGTGAATGCAAACTATTCCAACCTGCTAAATTCTCGCTACACCATTGCAGTGGCGGCATTGGATGACCGAGGCACTCACACTTCCTATAGTGTGCCAGGTGCCAATTTGCTCGTGTCGGCTTTTGGTGGGGAGACCACCGCCGATGGCATCGTCTCGACCGACCGAGTTGGCCGCAATGGCTATTCCCCCAATAACTACACCACAGACTTTGACGGCACTTCAGCGGCTGCTCCGATGGTGACGGGTGTGGTTGCCCTAATGCTCGATGCCAATCCGAACCTGGGTTATCGCGATGTGCAGGAAATTCTGGCCTATTCTGCCCGCCAGACCGATCGCCAAAACTCCACGTGGCAAACGAATGGTGCCACTAACTGGAATGGAGGGGGTCTGGAAACCAGTACAGACTATGGATTTGGTTTGGTGGATGCCCGCGCTGCTGTGCGGTTGGCAGAAACCTGGAGAATGCGACAGACGGCTAGCAACGAGCGTCGATTGCAGGGACGACAAGGGGCTGCGATCGCAATCCGCGACAACAGCACAGCCAGTAGCCAAATCCGCTTAACGGGTGGACTCACCATCGAACAGGTGGAGGTCAATGTTGATCTGAACCACTCTTGGATCGATGATCTGGAACTCACCTTAATCTCTCCGAGCGGTACTGAAAGCCTCCTCATGGATCAACTCCCTGTGGCGGCCAGTGGGGAAAATTTGACCAACCTCAAGTTCACCTTCTCTAGTACCCAGTTTTGGGGTGAGCAGGCAGCAGGCAACTGGACCTTGCGGGTGCGCGATCGCGCCACAGGGGATACAGGGGTGCTCAGAAACTGGAGTTTGCAAGCATATGGCAATGCCCCCAACCTGAATGACACCTACATCTACACCAACAGTTTTGCGCGGGTTAGTAACACCGGATCTCGCACTCAGCTGCAGGATGATAATGGGGGACGAGATACCCTCAATGCCGCAGCAGTGACATCGAATCTATTGCTGGACTTGCGTCCCGGTATCCGCAACCGCATTGCAGGTCGCCCACTAACCATCACCAGAGGCACTCAAATTGAAGTAGCCATCGGTGGTGATGGTAATGACCGGATACGCGGCAACAATGCAGACAATTTACTAACGGGCGGTCGTGGAAATGATCAGTTGATTGGCAGCTGGGGACGAGACCGCTTGCTTGGCGGCGGTGGAAGTGACAAGTTATATGGAGGGGCTGGCCGCGATCGCCTAGTGGGCAGCAGCGGTAACGACATCCTGCACGGTGGCACTGGCGGTGATCTACTGACTGGAGGAACAGGGCGCGATCGCTTTGTCTTGAACCCGCCCGGACGGGGTGTTGATCGGGTGACGGACTTCGTGAGTGGCACTGACAAAATTATCTTGAGTAAAACCGCATTTGCAAACTTGATGAGCGGCGTTGGGACGGGCTTTTCCCAAGCCAGAGAGTTTGCCACTGTGCGCAGTAATGGGGCGGTTGCCGCGCAATCTGCTCTCATCGTTTATAACGAATCGAGCGGACAGGTATTCTACAACGCCAATGGTCGTGCGCCAGGATTGGGGGCAGGTAGGGCTATAGCTGTTCTGTCGGGTGCGCCGAACCTCACGGCTAACGATTTCCTTTTGCAAGCGTAAGGGTTTCTGACGTTTGTTCTGTTTGATTCGATTCTGCATCGGTTGTGGCGGTTGCTGAGAGCGATCGCCACATTTTTTCTGCTGTCATCTTTTGGGCTTTTTTTGGGCTTTCGCCCCAAGGTTGCGGTAACTCGATCCAGGTAATACCAATTCTACGAAAACCAAAACCAGATTATTTTTTGAAAGCCGCGCACTGCGCGGCTTTCAAAAAATAATCTGTAGTGGGTTCTTAGCGAATTGGTATAAGTGCACCGAGCGACTTATTGTTTCATTCATTTGATTAAAATCCTCGCCCGTTTGCTTACAACACCGTTGGTTACGACACCGTTGCAGACGCCATTCATGTATGTTCGCGTTCTCCGTTATAACCGATGACCTTTACGCAATCTTTACCTTCTAGCTTCATCCGAACTTCACATAAAATCGCCACCTAACTAGGGGCTAAATCCCGTAAAAACCTTGCTATGAAAGCGATAGACCCCTAACGGTAATACGCTATACCAATTTTACGCTTTCTATAAAAATAAACGTCTGGTGAATATGTATACACATCTCTTGAAGACAAATTCCCTGATTGTCATGATTTGATCGTGTATCTACCAGATTTTTCCTGAGGTTCAGATGAAATTTTCTTCAAGAGTTGAACAATGATCTTTGATCCTGCTTTAAGTTTGTCTGGCCTGGATGGCAGCAACGGCTTCGTGATCAATGGTGTTGCTGAAGGAGATGGCTCGGGTACATCCGTTGACAATTTAGGAGATATTAACGGCGACGGCATTGATGACTTCATTATTGGAGCGCTGTTTGCCGACCCAAATGGCGGTTCTAGTGGTCAGAGCTATGTGGTGTTTGGTCGCCGTGATGGGTTTGGAGATAGCTTCGACCTTTCTAGCCTGAATGGCAGCAACGGCTTTGTCATCAATGGAATTGGTGTCGGGAATCTTTCAGGCCGCTCTGTGAGCGAGGCCGGAGATGTTAATGGTGATGGTATTAATGATCTGATTATTGGAGCAGACAGTGCCGACCCTAATGGCAACGACAGTGGCGAGAGCTATGTGGTGTTTGGCCGTCGTGATGGGTTTGAAGCCAGTCTTGAGCTTTCTGACCTGAATGGTAATAACGGTTTTTCTATTAGCGGGGTTAACGCAGGTGATTTCTCCGGTCGTTCTGTTAGCCAAGCGGGTGACGTCAATGGTGATGGCATTGATGATTTGATTATCGGTGCCTATTTAGCCGATTCTGGCGATCGCGGCTCCAACGGGGTGAGCTATGTGGTGTTTGGTCGTCGCGATGGGTTTGAGGCTAACCTTGACCTCGCTAATCTGGATGGCACCAATGGCTTTGCAATCCATGGTATTGAGACGGCTGATTTCTCCGGTCGTGTTGTTAGCCAGGCTGGAGATATCAACGGAGATGGCCTTGATGATCTGATTATCGGAGCGCCCTTTGCTGACTCGAATGCCACGAATAGCGGCGAGAGCTATGTGGTATTTGGCCACCGTGAAAGCTTTGGAACCGACCTAGAACTGTCTGACTTGGATGGGAGAAATGGCTTTGTCATTGAGGGGGATAGGCGGGGCGATTATTCTGGTTCCTCGGCTAGCTATGCCGGAGATATCAATGGAGATGGCATTGACGACTTAATCGTTGGAGCATCCGCTGCAGATCCCAATGGTAGTAGTAGTGGCAAAAGCTATGTTGTATTCGGTCGTCGCGGGGGCTTTGAAGACAGCCTGGAGCTATCCAGCCTAGATGGCAGCAATGGTTTTGTGATCAATGGCATTGGTGCTCAGCATTTCTCGGGCAATGCTATTAGCGGCGCAGGCGATATTAATGGGGACGGCATTGATGACTTGATTATTGGCGCGCCCCTTGCCGACCCGAACGGACAAGATAGCGGTGAGAGCTATGTTGTCTTTGGTCGCAACGGAGGCTTTGACGCCAGCCTGGAGCTGTCTAGCTTAGATGGCAACAATGGTTTCATGATCAGCGGTATTGACATATCCGATCACTCGGGCGTTGCTGTCAGCGGGGCAGGCGATGTGAATGGCGATGGTGTTGATGACTTGATTATTGGAGCTGATGGTGCCGATCCAAACGGCCATGACAGTGGAGAGAGTTATGTGGTATTCGGCCGCGTCGCTACCCCGCAAGTCAATGGCCTGGATGCCACGATCTTTGTAGCAGGAAATGGTAATTTGATTGGCACCGCCACTGATGCTGGAGAGGCTTACAATGGTCAGCTATTCAGCAATACGGATGGAACGGATAGCCCTGATGATGTCGTGGTTGGCACAAGTGGTGATGACATCATTTGGGGCGGGTCTGAGGGAAATGATGTTGTCTTCGGGGGTAGTGGCAATGACATTATTAGTTTTGGTGAAGCCAATTTCCTCGTTGAATCCACATCAGATGATTCAAATGCTGGCAACACAGGAGAGGCTAGTGGCTCATCCAATGACACCAGAGATCCCTTAACAGGACTTAGCAGCGGTGACATGCAGAGTGGGTCTACTGACGCACGTTCAACCTCGACGACTCAGATCAGTAACTCTGACAATGTTGACGTTGCCTTTGGTCAAGGGGGAAATGACACCTTTGTGCTACAGACGGGGGATGGCTTTATCCAAGTGGGCGACTTTACCCAGGGCGAAGATGTACTGGAGGTTCACGGCATCACGTTTGAGGATTTGAGTTTTGTCTCTACGCCAAGTGGCAGTAGTACGTTCATTTACAAGAGCGGCGATCGCCTAGCCGAACTACAAGGCTTCACAGGCACCCTGACCGAATCCGACTTTTCCTTCCTGTAGATCCGATTCTATGAGAGCCCCAATCTGGTTTTTTGGAACCCCTAATCAGCAACTGCAAACGTAAAGTCCTTGTAGATAAAAAGGCTAGCATCCCGTAGGGGGCGCTAGCCGTTGTTACGTTAGGTCAGATTAAATTCGATCGCAGGTTTCGATCACAGGTTTGACGGTGCCAAGCTTACGATTGGCTCGGCATAGGTCCTGGCTGCACCGTAATCGTAAGGGTTTCGCCATTGCGCCGTACCTCTACCGACAAGTCACTTCCAATGGGGGTGTTTTCCACGATTTGCTGTACTGCTTCAGATCGAGTGACGGATTCCCCTCCCAGGCTCAGCACAACATCACCCGCTTGAAGCCCAGCGCTTGCGGCAGGGGAGTTGGGTACTACTTGGATGATCAGTACCCCTTCTTCATCCCGAACCTCAAAGGGAACATTGGGATTGTTGTTGAGGTTATCTCTCACCTCAGGGTTTAAGGTTGCCATCTGGATGCCGAGGAACGGGTGTTGGGCTTCACCTGTGGTAATCAACTGTTCAGCAATCCGTTCGGCAGTGTTGATGGGAATTGCGAAGCCTAGCCCCTGGGCATTGGCGCGAATCGCCGTGTTGATGCCAATCACTTCACCCTTTTCGTTGAGCAGGGGCCCGCCTGAGTTGCCGGGGTTAATGGCCGCATCGGTCTGGATGAAGCTAGCCCGCTGATCGGGAATGCCGACCTGAGCGCTGCTCCGTCCCGTGGCACTAATGATGCCAGCGGTGACCGTGTTGTCTAACCCGAGCGGGTTACCGATGGCGATCGCCCACTCACCAGGCTTCAACCGATCGGAGTCGCCTAGGGTGACAACGGGTAAGTCATTGGCATCGATATCCACCACAGCCAAATCGGTGATGGGGTCTTCGCCCAGCACTTCACCGTCAAAGGTGCGGCCATCGCGCAGGGTGACGGTCACGCGATCGGCTCCGTCGATTACATGGGCATTGGTCAGAATCAACCCTTCGTCATCAAAAATGAACCCCGACCCAACGCCCCGCTCCACACGCGGCTGGGCACCATTGGGAATGCGATCGCCAAAGAACTCGCGGAAGAATGGGTCATTGAAGGCAGGCGGTACTTGCCGACTGACCGTTCGTGAAGCGTTGATACGAACGACAGACGGCCCCACTTGCTCAGCGGCATCGGCGATAAAGTTGCTGTCGTTGCGCCCAAGAACTCCGTTAAGTGGGTTTTGGGGCGGCAGTTGGCTAACGACAGGGGCGTTGGTGGGCGAGGAAAGCGCCTGGTTATTGAATAGGCGATCGCCCACCACCATTCCTCCAGCGCCTAGCAATACCAGCGCTAGGTAAACAAACGGCTGCTTCTTGCTGACAGAACGATGGTTAGAGGAGTGATGGTCTTGCATTGTTGTGTGAGTCACCTCAGGAGAAATACAACGACGGAATTGCAGGAGTATAGTGACCCCGCATCCATATTTGAAATGTTTAACTAGCTCTACAGTAAGCACTGATTATGGCAACCCCATGTCACAATCATCGCAAACTTGTGACAGTTGAGGCGTAATACCAAATCTGTGAAGACCAAAACCAGATGATTTTTTTGAAAGCCTTGCTAGGCAAGGCTTTCAAAAAAATCATCTGCCGTGGGTTCTAAATGAATTGGCATAATCCTAATTTCATCAAAACTAAAGAACAATTTAGGTTGGGTTTCGTATGACTAGAGCCTCAGTACAGGACAAAAAATTAAACCCCTGCTAAAACCCTTGATTTTATGTGGCGCGGGCGGTGCCCGCGCCACATAAAATCAAGGATTCTCTGGTTTTTTTCCTGGACTGAGGACTAGCGCCACCACCCCTGTCACAGGAAATTCATCTCCGGCTCACGCCATTGACATATCCCCGCCATAGCTTAAGAAGTACAGGTGAATGAATGCGACAGAGGGCAATCGCCATGCCGGAGAGGCTAGAGGTTTAACCAAGCGATCGCCCTCTTTTCTTGCAAAAATTTTCTCTGCAAGCTTAATTTAAGAATTAAACCCCAAAGATAGAGAAAAAGTGCCCTTCCCTGCCATCTGCATTTTTTTATCTGCGGTCATCTGCGGCCATCTGCGGCCATCTGCGTTCCACTTTCCCCACGCTACTTACGCTTCTTCGCTCTCCCCCAGTTCCATGGGCAATCCCTGCTGCTCCATGTTGCGGGGAAGTAGCCAGTTGAGCAGAATCGCTGTGATACCTCCCGTCGAAATACCCGAGGAGAAGACATTGCGGAGGAGAGCAGGTTTGTCGGCCATCAGTTCAGGCACATAGACAACGCCCAGACCCAGCGCCAGGGAAACGGCAATGATAATAAGAGAGCGGCGATCGATGTGGGTAGACGCAATGATATTGATACCCGCCACGGCGATGGAGCCGAACATAACGATGGTGGCTCCACCCAGCACGGGTTGGGGGATAGCTTGAAACACACCGCCGACGATGGGCAGCAGGCCGAGCAGCACGAAGATTCCGGCAATGAAATAGCCCACATACCGACTGCCGACGCCCGTCATCTGGATGACGCCATTGTTTTGGCTGAAGGTGGTGTTGGGAAAGGTGTTGAACACAGCGGCGATCATCGAGTTGATGCCATCGCCCAAAACGCCCCCTTTGATGCGCCGGAAGTAAAGTCCCCCTTTGACGGGCTGCCGAGAGACAGCGGAGGTGGCCGTCAGGTCGCCAATCGTTTCGATCGCTGTAATGAGATACAGCAATGCAAAGGGGATAAAGGCGGCAAAATTAAAGCTCATGCCAAAGCGCAGGGGAATGGGCAAACGGACAATGGGCAAATCACTCAAGTTGGCGAGGTTGACTAATCCCAATCCCAGGGAAATGAGATAGCCGATGATCAACCCGATGGCGATCGCCCCCATGCGCAAGTAGCGGTTGCCTGTCATGTTCAGCAAGACGATGATGGCAAGCACCAGTCCCCCCAGGAGCAGGTTTTGGGTACTAGCAAAGGTGCCATTTTGTTGCGCAATCACGCCACCGCCGAGGCTGATAATGCCCGTTTTGATCAGGCTGAGTCCGATGATCATCACCACAGTGCCCGACACAACGGGGGTGATGATGCGGTTGGCCAGGTGTAAAAAACGGCTCAGAAAAATTTCGACAAAGGCTCCAAAGAAGCACAATCCAAAGATCAGGGCGAGGGCTTGTTCGGGCGATCGCCCTGCCGCGATTTCGGCTGTCCCAACGCCAATGACGGGGCCTAGGAACGCAAAGCTCGTGCCCTGCAAGCTCAGAAGCCCCGACCCCACCGGGCCAAACCGCCGACATTGGATGAAGGTCGCCACCCCCGACACAAACAGCGACATGCTGATGATGTAGCCCGTCACCTCGGGGGATGCTCCCAGGGCACTGGAGATAATCAGCGGGGGCGTGATGATGCCTACGAAGGATGCCAGCACATGCTGCAATGCCACGAAGAGGGCTTCCGGCACTGGAGGTTTGTCATTCAGGCCATACAGCAAATCACCAAAGGGACTTGGCACCGCAGGTTCAGAAGCAGGCTCTTCGGTAGGTGGGGGTTGAAGATTGGGATTGGATTGGGTCATGGTAAATCCATCAAGGCCGTCACAGCATGCGATCGCCGTTCGATAACTTATTGATTGGTGGCCATATGTCTGCCTGACCAACCCTAAAAACTATCACTGCGAACACTTATCTCGAAAACCTAGACGGAATTGCGATCGCTGTCTGACGAATTCGATACATCAAACTGCGTAAGCCCTGACTAAACTGACCCAGACTACGCCGATAGGGATTTGTCTACATAGCCCAGCTTGCCGAGGCCCCCTAACCAGAACAACCAGAAGACAACTACTAGCCAGTGAAACAGCACCAATGCAATCAGCGATCCGGTGAAGGCATAGAGCAAGGTGCAAGCGAGACCCAGCAGTGTGCAGAGGACGAGGAAGGGCAGGCGCGTGAAGGTGGGATAGCCCGCTCGGTAGAAAGTACGAGCATTGATGGGGTGATAGGCCACATACAGCACCAAACTGATGAGCGCCCAAACGATCCAAAACACAATGGAAACGCCTTCGCTGGGATGGGGAAGCAGGATGACCCGGATTATTTCTTCAAACAGGGCAGGTAGAAAGAACAATCGCACTATGGTCAACACGGTTTTCCACCAAGGGAACGGAGGATGGCGCGTAACCGTGAGGAAATGGGACTGAAAGCCAAAAGGGAGGGCGATCGCCGTATACAGGCCCAAAATGGCCAAGAAAATAGCCCATTCCCGCTCTCCCAATGGTGTCAGGGTGGCGTTCAATAGCCGATTGGCGACCAGGGAGATGATAGGTAATTGTCCCAGCACTTTAGTCGGAGCAACGGGTTCGACACTAGGGTCAAAGCCCCCGGCCTGATTGGTGCGGAGGAACCAGAGCTGCGCCCCCGAATGAAGGAGAATGCGGCTAATTTCATCATGTGCCTGACGGGGCATGATCGATCGCCAACTTAACAAGGCATTTTTGAGGGTTGGCTGATTTCCCAAACTACCTTCGCCGCTGATGCCTGCCAGGAATTCGGCATTTTGCTCCCAATCAGGCCGCACCGTACCCCGTGGTACCAGAAACGCATTCAAGTTTTCGCCCAACTCCACTACCCGCTCGAAGCGCTGTACTTCGGGGTCATCGGGATGGCTCCTCAGCCAGTCCACCAGCGCCTCATCCTCCAAGATGGCCTGTTGTAGTCGGGTCAGGGCAATGTAAAGCGCTTGGCTGGAGTCTTGCACACAGGAGGTGGCAGGTGTGACAGCGGACAGACCCTTGCCATCCCCGGTGCGATAACGGGCGGCCAAGATTTGGGTTTGCAGCCCCAGTTCCCGCAGAATGGAAATCGAAACCGTTTTGTCGCCAAACTGAAACGGACGTGCCAGGGCATCAAATTTCACAATCACATCGGAAATAGGACGAATTCCCAGCCACCCCCGCTGCAAGTCGCCCGTGTAGGCTGACCAATCCAAACTGCCCGACACAATTCCGTTGGGATTGTTGGCATACACCTGCTGGTACTGCACAGCAAATCGCAGCTCTCCGGTAATCGGTTCCCGAATCACCTCAGCCATGCCATAGGCATAATGCCCCGTTACCATCCATCCCGGTGAGCCTTCCCCATTTTCACCACCGATGCCGCCGAACAAGTGGATGAGCAGCGCCATGTCTCCCTCTTGCCAGTCGGCGATCGCCTCCTCTGCTGTCGCGTGGATTGGATCGACCAGCACCGATTGGATAGTGCCCTTGCGCTCTGGCGTATCGCGCCAGTTGCGCTGCGTGATGTAGTTATGGCCTTGACGTTTGCCAAGAATGGTTTGTTGGGGTTGCAATAAATGGAGCGATCGCGGCTCCAATGCCTGCGCTGTAAACATCCCGTCTGCGTCATACGCCCCGTAGACATACCAGCCCGCTTCTCCGACGGGTGAGTCCTCAAGTTGGTGGGGGGTGGAAAGGAAGCGATCGTTGCGATCGTGCGGTTGTTGGGGGATGCGTATCACTTCTTCCACGCCATCGAAAGTCGTGGTGGCCGAGTTGAAATGGCGCACCCGAAAGAACTCGCTAGGACAAGGATCGTTACCGGGACACACCGTTGGAGCCGGACGGGACGCATCAGGTTCGACAATCTCTACCAGCCCGTACAAACGCCCGGTGATTTGCACAGGCTCCAACTCGGTTCGCAACACTGGATTGCCTGCAGCATCTGTGGCTAGGGCAGCTTGCGTCAGCTTCACCTCCAAGTCGTCGTTGGGGCGTGCGCCGGCCAGGGATTGCAGCGGGCCAACCTGCGATCGCCTATCCAACCGGGTCGGAATCACGTTTCCCAGCGACTGAAACTGTTGTGCCGTTTCGCTCAGTTCTATGTCCCGCGTTACCAAGGGTGGATACCCTTCAGCAAATGCGCCGTCTCCCCACTCCAGGCGCACTGTCTGTCCAACCAAGTCTTGGGCTTCGGCTGGCGCATGATACACCTCCATCCACACCCAGTCCCCCTCCACCGGAGCATCGGGCAAGATCAGTCGCCCCATCCACTCGGCGACGGGACGGTAGGAACCATCATCGCTGTCCCGTTGAACATTCGCGGCCACAGGATAATGGCTGGGTTGGTTGAACGCTGCTTGCTGGCTTAGGTCGTAGCTCGATACCGCTTCCGTCCACCCTGCTGTCCCACTAAGGATCAGAGCGGCGATCGCCCCCAACAGCACGAAGCCCCAACGACCTTTCCGTAAACGTTTTCTCATGGCACGTTCCTGGCACGATTGAACACCCGATCGGCGATCGCCCCTATGCTAACGCCTTAATTCCAGGAAAAAAATTAAAGCTCAATCTGTGGTTTGAGGCTCAGTACAGGCCTAATATCAGATCCGACTGGAGAACCCAACGATTGCTTGCGCCCGCTGCAGTACATCGAGCGCAAGCAATCATTGGATTTCACGGCTGTTTAACTGGGTTTGATGTAATAATTTTTATTCAAACTTTTGATCTAATAGTTCTGTTCGAATTGTTGGAAATTGCATCAAGATGCGGTTGCAGTTGTGCTTTTTACTCAGGGGTCATGCGGACTAACCTTGGGATTCAGTCGCTCTATCTTCAGTTGTTTCAAGTATTTCTGCCAACCTGACATGCTCCCCTTCATTTGCACCTCGCACACAAGTCTTGCCTATACTCCAATACATCCCAGATGAGAATTTACAGCTATTCCTAACCTCGCACTTCCATTAACAATATTCTAACTGCGCTCCAACGGATAACTCAGGCAAGCTAACGGTTACGGTCAGCGGTTGCCAATCTCCTTGAACTCAGCACCAGCAGCTTTCTTCAATCCGTTGCACCACAATTGTTAGACTGCGTATATTTTTAGTCGTTTGAAGTGTTAGAAATAATTATGGACACGGCCACTCATTTCCCGCATCCCATAAATTCTGAATCTCCTGCTTAAAGAAATCATACCAATATCCATCCTTTGCTCGTAATGTAAACTTTGGTTGTGCACCACCTGGAGTCTTAAAAGAATAGGTTCTAATATAGAGGCTACCTGATGCAGCGTCAGGATTAATTCCGACAAAGCCACGTGCAAGTGGATAGTGGATTGTGCGAATCAGCAAATTATTAGGAGATAGCTTCTTTAGACTACAAAACGTTTCCAATCCAGCTTCAATGTCAGAACACTTAATTTTCACATTTCCAAAACCATATACGCGCATTTCTGTAAATTCCAGAATTACTGGATCTGGATGGACGGTCAATATTCTAACTGAATGCCCTTTTTGGAGCTTTTTCTCAATAACTGAATACCAATCTCTAGCATGTTTTGAATGGAGTATACCTATAAGCCAAACATCAAGAGCATTTTCTATATCTTGATCTAAATTTGAGGGAGACTTCTCGCTAAAAATGGTTTGAACAGATGGCATTAGCTTATCAGCCAGCTGTTCAACTCGGTAGCGGCTACCCAAAATTGTAATTGTTATAAAGCCTAAAACAATAAGGGTAAGTGGAGCGACTAAAGCTGGTGAAACGATTCCAAGCAAGTTCAGTACACCAACCAGGACTGCAGCGGGAATTGTTAGATAGAGGTCAAGGTTCTCTCCGCGCTTAATATCATTGAGTATACGTTTCATCTTATCGTCACTTACAAAGATGCTTAACGAATTCTAGGCTCTGGTGAGTGATATTAAAGTTACCATCTCTACAGATGTTTGAGCAGTCTAATGGTGGAAAGCAGCGGCGACAGCTAACTTCAACCTCCTCAAGGTAGCTTTTGTCCGCTCGCTGCCTTGAAATGTTAGACCGCGACAACTTTTTACATTTTTGACTTACGAACAAATCTGAATCACTAATTCTGCAGCCTCAGAATAAACATTTAACCAAAAGTCGCCAGCTATCAAACTAACATTTTGGCTTGTGTGTGCACCAGAATGCAAAAAAACTTCTTCACCACCTGTGTTTTGAAGGAAACGCTGAAGAAATGCGCGTATGGTAGTACCATAAGGCACATTCTGTGTTGGAAGCATGCGGACAAAAGTATCTTCCCCCAGAACAGCAATCGTTAAGTTGCACTGTGGATCGAAATCAATCAAAAGAACTTTTTTATTTAGCCTTCCTAGAGCATCAGCAAGGTTCCAACAAATAGTAGACTTGCCAACGCCACCTTTATTGTTGAAAACAGAAATTATTTTAGACATAGAAACAAAGAAAACATACAGAAGAGCCTACTCAATCAGCTATGTGATACTATCTAGTATTCTATCCTAATCTTAAATCACATCTTCTACTGGGATAGCACAATGCACCTACTTTCATCATTTGCCATCTGACCATTTATATCCTTAGACATGATTTACTGAAGAAGTATCTTATAAAGATCATAAGTGCTTCATAAGCAGATCAAGCTTCAAGCACGCCCCAACGGATCGCTTTCTGTCTAACTATATATTCAGCGTCAGATCTGCTGGATAGTACCCCTGTTACTCAGGATTATGCAGCAGATCTGACGGATAATACCCATTCGTTTAGGTTCTATGCAGCAACTTCACTTGTTAACTCCATAGTTTCGGGGTGTTATCTAGCACTCTTGACGGTTAAACCTGGGAAATGGAGGTATTATCCAGCATTTTTGTTTGACGGATAACACCCCCAATCCCGGAATTATCTAGCGTCTATCTGCCATGTTAGAACCTCAGAAACCTCGATCGCTTGAGCAAGCGTGCCAGTCCATGAGACTGCGGCACTTTAATTCATGGTGCTGAGGAAAATAATAGATTGGATGCAGCCCACCACGGTGCCCAGGATACCGCCCAGGTTGACAATGCCCTGGAGTTCACTGCGGACGATGCCCTGGACGGCAGCCTCTAGGTCGGCTGGAGAGGTGGCGTTGACGCGATCCATGATCACCCGATCCAGGTCAAGGATGGGAATGATCTGGGCAACAATGACTTCCAAATCCCGTTCTAGATAGCGCTCCAGCACCTTTGCCAACTCGCGACTTACGGGTTCAAGGGAGCTGTTGACTACCTCAGATACCTGTAACCGATTGACCAACAAAATTGCGACTTTGTCCCAATCCACCGAACCGCTCAGCCCTTGCAGAATCTCTTCGCCCTGGCTTTGGACATAGGCGCGTACCGTGTCGCGCATGGTTTTGCGCAGTTGCCGCACGGTGGAAACGGGTAGGTTTTGCAAGGAAAAGTTTTGCAGCCACTCACTGAGGCGGCGCTGAAGGTTGAGGGTGCTGATGACCTCGTTAATTAGCGCATTGCCCCCTTCGCGATCGTCGAGCAGATAGGTGCGGAGGCGTGTCAGGGCATTGCGGACGCCAAACAGGTTGGCAACAATCCAGTAAGTGCCGCTGGTTTTGTTGCGCAGGCTGTCGTCGATAACCTGGATGTTGCGATCGGTCAGAAAGTCGACGATTCCCTGGCGCAAGGCATCGGGTGGGAAAACAATTTCGATAATCCAACTGGCGAGTTGATTGGACTGGGCATTGGTCAGTTGCAAATCCAACAACACCTGGTCAAAGAGTTGGTTTAACTGCGCTTCCAAGAAATCTTCGCGTCGAGCCAGCGCTTTGATGGCGCGGGGCAGAGACTCCCCAACCAAATCTTCTAGAATGCGAGCGAGAATTTTGGCTGTGCGCTGTTCTTTATCTTGCTGAATCTGGTCGAGCGCTAGACGGAGCATCCACTCAATCGCACTTTGTACTCGTGCTGGATCCAGCAATCGGCGGGCAATGTCTTGCAATTCATCGGGTGTCAAGAGCGACCCCATGATGGCATTGGAAACCCGCTGCGCTAGCCGCTCTTGGTTGCTGGGAATCAATCCCGGAGTGAAGGGTAGGCGACGCCCCCAGAGGTAAATCGGGCGATAGGGGCGAAACAGCATTTTGATGGCGACATCGTTGGTGAAATAGCCAATGATGCCGCCAAGCACGGGTGGAGTAAGCAGGAGCCAGGGTGAAGGGGTCAAGGGTAATGCGTTACTGAGAATAATTCGGTTCGTTAAGGGGTTAGCCAGGAGCAACGGACAGGTGAAAACAAGGGGTTAAGGTTTGGTGGCAACGAGGACACCCATGAGGTCGTGGGCGATCGCATAATGCACCCCATCGGTAAAGCCAACCTGTTGTGCCAAGGCAAGTTGTTCCGGGGCAGTCGGGAAGCGTTCGAGGCTCGGGAAGATGTAAGCGTATTCGTCTTTTAGCCCAAACTGCTGGGCGATGGGAACCACGAGATGATCGAGATACCAGTGCTGAAAGGTTTGCACGGTCGGGTTGAGGGGACGGTTGAAGTCGAGGATCGCAACGGTTGCACCAGGTTTTAGGACGCGGTGGAGCTCTCGCAGGCTGGCGGGGATGTCCGTCACGTTGCGGAGGCCATAGCCCATGGTGATGCCGTCGAAGGTGGCATCGGCGAAGGGGAGATGCAGTGCGTCGCCTTCAACCCAGGTGATGGGAAGATGAGGCTCGGTGCGCTGACGGGCGATCGCCAACTGCTCCACCGAAAAGTCTAGCCCATAAACCTGGCCAGTTTCCCCTAGCCGCTGCGCCAACAGCCGAGCCAGATCGCCACTGCCACAGCAGACATCGAGGCAGGTTCCGCCCTCAGGCGGCGCACACCACTTCACCGCCATTTGCTTCCACACCCGATGTAGCCCTAGGCTCAACCAATCATTCAACTGGTCGTAAACAGGGGCAATGCGATCAAACAGGTGTTGAATCTGCCCAGCAGATTCGGTGGAAGCCGTCATAACAAAAGGGGCGATCGAGCAATGAGTTCTCGTTAATTCTACGCTTCAAACCGAGTTTATAGCTGGGGTCTCGACAGCTTTCGGTTTAAGCGGGGTTTGAAGAACCCAGTCCCTTTGCCCTGTTCTTGATGTTGCGGTCATCCTGATAGGGATCGGATTCTTTGGGGGAGCGCGTTCGTTTCAGCCCACGCTTCGTTCACTGACAGTGCTTGATTGGCAGGAGCTGACCAAAGGCCTTAAATGCTAGCGGCAGCGCCACAGTTGATAGCGAGGGCGGCGTGCTGCACGGAGAGATAGAGCAGCGTTAGTTCTTCCTGGCGCAGCGCGCGGGGCGATCGCCATTGCAGCGACACTAGCGCCCGCACAGCGCCCTGGAAGATAGCCGGGATGATCAGGTTGATCGACATCGCTTGGGCTGCGGGTTCGGTTTCCGTGTAGGCCAGCTGGGGAGTTTTCTGGGCGATCGCATCCTTGGCTTTTAATTCGGCATCCAGGGGGATTGCGGAAATTTCGCTGGCCTGGTGACAGCCTTGCTGATCGATGAGATGGCCATCTTTAACCTTCTGAGTGACACAGGCATCGGCATGAAAAACCGAGCAGAGGGCGATCGCAATTTCCTGCAAAATCTCTTCGGATGAAAGGGCTTGGTGGGCGATCCGCACGATGCTGTCGAGCAAGCGGGTTTGAGCCTGTGCCCAGCGCAGCTCTTCGCTCCGCTTTCTCTGCACCTCGTAGGTTTCAACAGCCCGTTGCACAACGGTTTTGAGTTCATCCGGATCCCAGGGCTTGGTGATGTATTTATAAACCTGTCCGGAGTTAATGGCATCGACCAGGTCTTCCACATCCGTGAAGCCTGTGAGGATAATCCGCATGGTATCTGGGAACTGGGGTACCGTCTTACTTAGAAATTCGGTTCCCTTCATTTCGGGCATCCGCTGGTCTGAGATGATGACGGCAACCTCGCCCTCGGCAGCTAGAACCTTGAGCGCCTCCGTTCCACTTTCCGAGCGCAGGACTTTGAACTCACGCCGAAACGTGCGGTAGAGCAAGTCCAAATTGTCTGGCTCGTCGTCTACCACCAACATCTTGTTCTTTTCGGGACGCTCCAGACCAATGAGGTACTGGCCAATTGCGTCGAGTTCCGAAATTCCCGTGTCCATCGCAGTTTCTCCTTACCGACTGGGACTGCCTAGCCAGCTATGGCATCTTCATTCCCAGTCTATGCAACTCGTCGTTCCTAGTCTTGACAGATTTGACCGTTTTCTAACTTCTAATTTGAAAATTAATTTGAAATCCCATCTCTGTTGAGCAAAGTTTATCTTTAAGGATTCATTTCTTACAGATGTATCTCACCCTTGAATTCTGTAATCCCAGATTTGATAGCGCTATGCGTGTTCGTTAAGTATGGATGTGTGCTTGATGCAGTTGCACACCGCTTTGAGGCTGAGTAATGGGCATTATGAATAATGGGCATTATTTATATGCTCTATCAGAATATGATCTATCAGAATTGGGTTATTAGGATTGGGCTATCAGGTTCCTAAACCTGCTTCCCACCCTAGGCGAGGTTTATATCTGCAACAAGATTTAATCTGGGACAGGACTTGCCTGCAACAAGACTTGTCGACAATAGAAATTGTCTGCGACAAGAATTGTGTTGGATTTTCCCGTTTTTCCCTATCCTCGACTAGATTTTGTATATCCCATAGTGCTTGTCTATCCTCATCATTAGCTTTCTTCTAAAACTTTGTAGCTGACGAGCATCCACTGAATGTTGCCCATGCCTGTCGCTCGTGAAGAGTATTGCCCATGAAGAATGTGCGTTTATGCAGGATGAGGGCGAGGCAAGGGAACGCTGTTATTTATATCAGGCTGTATCGGGCGCAAATACTAAACCTGGAAGTTAGGGTTAGGCGCCAGACATACCCCATCACCTTAAGAGCAGCCTAAATCAGGGTAATCCTGACGGCATCGCCACCTTCGTCGAACTTTGCTGTTTTCTGACTTATGCCAACTCCTACTGTTTCTCTTCTGCTCCTTTGCCACAATCGGGACGGATATCTTGAGCAGGCGATCGCCAGTGTTCTGGCTCAAACCTACACCGATTTTGAGTTGTTGATTTGGGATGACGGCTCGACGGATCGCTCCTTGGAAATTGCTCAGGCTTTCGCTCAGCGCGATCGCCGCATCCGGGTTATTGCCGCTCCGCATCAAGACGGCGCGATCGCCCGAGTGCGCCAGCAGGCGATCGCCCAGACCCAAGGGAAATATCTCGGCTGGCTCGACGATGATGATTGCCTGTTACCCACGGCGCTGGAGCAAACCGTTGCGGTGCTAGACCGTCAGTCTTCTATTGGCATGGTCTACACCGATCACCAAGTTATTGATGAAGCCGGAAAACTGCTGGGAGAGGGCGAGCGCTGTCATCTGCCCTATTCGCGCGATCGC
The DNA here is from genome assembly GCA_039819245.1 of Cyanobacteria bacterium J06638_20. Classification (GTDB taxonomy): domain Bacteria; phylum Cyanobacteriota; class Cyanobacteriia; order Elainellales; family Elainellaceae; genus Vacuolonema. The sequence continues at coordinate 59,622 of JBCBSJ010000004.1, read as the reverse complement.
CTGCTGGTGGATTTTCTCACCTTCCACTTCCGACTAATTCGGCGCTCAGTCTACGAGCACATCGGCGGCATCAACCCGACCTATGACTATGCCTACGACTATGACCTCTGCTTGCGGCTCTCGGAAGCCACCGAGGTTCACCATTTAGCCCAGCCGCTGTATCACTATCGCCAGCATTCGCACAGTCGCTCAACAACCCGCCAATTGCAGCGTGTGCTCTGGTCGCGGCGGGCCGTTAACGAAGCGCTGGTACGGCGGGGCTTGGGCGATCGCCTATCCCTAAGCGTTGGCCTCGGCATTCGTCCTAACAACAAGCTATATTCCGAATTTTCCCTATATGCCCGCGACCCGGAATCGACCCGCGAATCCGCATCGACTCACGCGACACAATCGGTTCCTAGAGCAAACCGGATGCAACGGGTGGGGCAATGGGCGGCGACCCTGTTAGCTACGGTGCCAATGGCCGGGGCGTTTGCGATGCCAGCGATCGCCCAAACCATTACCCCTGCCAACGATGGCACGGGCACCGTGGTCAACCAGAACGGCAACGAATACACCATCACGGGCGGGCAATCATCCAGCAGCGGCGACAACCTGTTCCATAGTCTGGAGCGTATGGGGCTGACCCGCGAAGAAATTGCCAACTTCCAATCCAACCCCGATATCCAAAACATCCTCACTCGCATCGTCGGTGGCGATCCCTCAGTGATCGATGGCCTGCTACGGGTCACGGGCGGCGATGCCAACCTCTATCTGATTAACCCGGCGGGGATTCTCTTTGGCCCCAATGCGCAACTGGACTTGAACGGCTCCTTTACTGCGACCACCGCGACCGGTATCGGCTTTGAGAATGGCTGGTTCAATGTGGAGGGCACAACCGATTTTTCTAGCTTGGTTGGGACGCCCACAAACTTCGCGTTTTCCACCGAGATCCCCGGTTCCGTCGTCAACGCGGGCAATTTGGAAGTGGCCGAAGGCGCAAGCCTGACGCTGCTGGGGGGAAGTGTCGTCAACACCGGACGGCTATCGGCTCCCGGTGGTCGCATCATCGTGACGGCAGTGCCGGGTGAAAATTTGGTGCGCCTAAGCCAGCCAGGGAGCTTGTTAAGTCTAGAAATTGAGCCATTGGCTGATGAAGGGGCGGGGGTATCGATTGATCCCCTCTCGCTGCCGGAATTGTTGACGGGGAGCGCGGTGGATGGGTCAACAGGACTGGCCGTGCAGCCCGATGGGACGGTGCAACTAACAGACTCTGGAACCACGATTCCCACGGAATCGGGAACGGCGATCGCCGCCGGTGAGCTGGATGCCGCAACAACAGACCCACTGGCAGAACCGGGGATTTTTGTGCTGGGCGATCGCGTGGCACTGATCGGCGCCACCCTGAATGCCGATGGCCCAGGGGAAGGTGGCAACGTTCGGGTCGGGGGCGACTATCAAGGGCGATCGGTGCTCCCGGCGGCGCAAAATCTCTTTATTGACGAGAACACAACGATTACGGCCAATAGCTTGAGCCAGGGTGATGGCGGTAGCGTTATCCTCTGGGCGGATGGGTTGAATGTTTTTGAGGGCATCGTCGAAGCCCGAGCCACTAATGGAGACGGGGGCTTTGTCGAAGTCTCAGGAGCAGACAGCCTCGTCTTTCAGGGGCAAGTCGATGTCGGCAGCGACAATGGTGCAGCGGGAACGCTGTTGCTTGACCCGGTGAACATTGTTATCGCAGCGGGTGGCACCGGCAGTAGTCCAGGTGTTGATGCGGCTCTCCCCCAAATTCTAGCTGGGGATTTTCCCGGCGAAAACATCACCATCGATGCCAATACCCTGACTTTGCAAAACGGCGATATTGTTCTTGAGGCGACCAACAATATCACCATCACCAACGGAACCAACCTCTTCTTTTCCCCTGGACTCGTAGGGAGCATTCGCTTTACCGCCGATGCCGATGACAATGGTATAGGCGGATTTTCGATGGGGGCAACCGATAGCATCTCCACGGAAGGTCGCGATCTGACGATTCAAGGGGCAACGATTGAGGCCGGAAACCTAGATGTGAGCAGGGGCTTTGACGGAGTGAGCGGTAACCTGCGCTTAGAAGCAGATAGCCTGATTCGAACGGGTCGTCTGGTCGCAAGAGGCGGCGGCTACGGCCTCAACCAAGCGGGCAATATCGACCTCTTGAGTCCCAACGGTTTGATTGATGTCCTTAGCATTGAGGTGGTTGCCTTCGCTGGCGGTGATTTTCCAGTTGCAGGAGGCGGAATCCTGACGGTCGATGCCGACCTGTTTAGAGTCAGGGGAACACTCGTCGAAAGCACCATCAGTATCGATGCCAGAGACGTAAGCGTTGTTTCGATTACCCATCGAGGTGGGCCAGACAATATACCATTCACGATCGCAGCGGGCGGAGCCGTCGAAAATGGAACCGCAGGCCGAATTTTAGCGGGCTTTGATGTTCTCGATGCAGGATCGTTTCCAGTGTTGCCCAATGGCGGCGATGCTGTTTTTCCATTTGAGGTGAACAATATTACGCTCCGATCGGTCAATGGTGCCCCCGTCATTCCCAACCCTGGTCAGGTCTTCCCTTCCGAGAATGGAGCCGCCGTCCTAATCAACATTGCTGAACTGGGTACCGGAGCCATCACCGACCCCGACAACGACAATCTGAGCGTAATAGTGACTGTCGAACCCCTGCCCCCTGGGTCGACCCTGACCCGAAACGGCGTGCCTGTTGCCAGTGGTCAAGCCTTTCCTCTGAATGCAGCGGATGTCTATGAATTTACCCCTGCCCCCGGACAGGAAGTCCCTGTCGCGATTATCCGCGTCGTTGCCAGCGACCTGAATAATGGCCTTCCCATCCTAAGCAGTTCGACTCCCTTTGTGGCACAAGTCAACGTTACAGACGAACCACCACCGCCACCGCCACCGCCACCACCGCCGCCGCCACCGCCACCACCGCCACCACCACCGCCACCACCGCCGCCACCGCCACCACCGCCGCCACCGCCACCACCGCCGCCACCGCCCGAACCGCCCGAAGAACTACCCGAGGGATTGCCGCCGGGTATTCTTGAAATTATTGAGGATCCCCTGGTGGAACAACTACCAGTGGTGGAACAACTGCCAGAGGTGCCGAATAACCCTGTCGACTACTCAACACCGACCTTTACAAGCATCGACCCGGTCTTTCGATCGACCGAAGAACGCTATAACCGGGAGTTCACCGACTACCTGGGAGTAGATCCCGTTGAAACCCGAACTCTAGAGGAAGGGATTGCCATTGCCCGAGACATTGAGGAAGCAACAGGTGTTCGACCTGCGTTTGTTTATATCGGGTTTGTTCCTCCTGAGAGTTTGGTGCGAGATGTTGTCCCTGTGCCCCAAGACAACGATGAGCTAGAGCTGATCGTTGTAACCGCCGATGGAGGGCTGGTACGACGACGGCTAGCAGGGGTAACGCGAGCCGAAGTCATGGAGGTCGCCCGCGAATTCCGTAGCCAGGTCACCAATCCTCGCAATGTGCGGACAACCAGTTATCTGCCATCGTCGCAACAGCTCTATGACTGGTTTGTGGCACCGATTGTGGCTGACCTGCAGTTGCTTGAAATCGACAATCTGGTATTTCTGCCAGAGGCGGGATTGCGATCGCTCCCCTACGCTGCCCTTCACAATGGGGAGATGTTCCTGATCGAGCAATTTAGCGTTGGCCTCATGCCCAGCCTCAGCCTCACCGACACCCGCTATGTGGATGTTCGCAACGCCGAAATCTTGGCAATGGGTGTTGCCGAGAGCACCCAGGGACAAACGCCCCTCCCGTCCGTTCCGCTTGAAGTCGATACCCTAGCTTCCAAGCTCTGGAAAGGGCGCGTGTTCTTGAATGAAGCCAGTACCATCGAAAACCTGCGTCAAGCGCGGGAAGTTCAACCCTTTGGCATCATCCACCTCGCGACCCACGCCGACTTTGTCCCAGGCGGTATCGGCGAATCCTACATCCAGCTTTGGGATGAACGCATCCAACTCGACCGGATCCGCGAATTGGGCTTCAACGATCCACCCGTGGAACTGCTGGTGCTGAGTGCTTGTCGCACCGCTCTGGGCAATGAGCAGGCCGAGCTCGGCTTTGCCGGACTCGCCGTGCAAAGCGGGGTCAAGTCCGCCGTCGCGAGCCTCTGGTACGTCAGCGATGCGGCCACTGCCGCCCTGATGACCCAGTTCTACGAACAACTGCTCGATGCGCCCATCAAAGCCGAAGCCCTGCGCCAAGCACAGCTAGCGATGGCACGGGGTGAGGTTTTTGTCGATGAAAACGGCCAGCTCCAAGGGCTTGAGCAAATCGACCCCCTGAGCCTGCCCGCCTCCAGTGCTCAGGAAGTGCTGGGACAAACCCTGGATCACCCCTACTACTGGGCGGCCTTCACCATGATCGGCAACCCTTGGTAGACCCCAGCCGTGTTACCCAGAGACAGCGCCCAGACGACTGCCCGCGAAAGTCCTTGGCAGCTCTGTCTGGGTGCTTCTTGCGTGAGTGGGCGATCGCCCCACAACTCCCAAAGCTGTGTCCCATCACAGAAAATTAAAGAAACAACTTGCAAAACGTTTTATCCCACTGTTATTATCGGAAAGCGCGTTTGAGAGGCAGCGCGGTCACATTCCTTACATGCTGGCTGTGTGTCTCGTAGACGCTATCGTCCCTCGCCGGGATAGCTCAGTTGGTAGAGCAGAGGACTGAAAATCCTCGTGTCGGCGGTTCAAGTCCGCCTCCTGGCATCGTTTCAGAAGTTGCCATTGCAGCAGAGAAAAATAATTACCCCAATTTGACCCGACATGGATGGACTCGATTTGGACTCTATAACCGTTCGGTTATACTCTAGAACCCTGATTCCCTCGTTGGGTCTTATCGAGATTTAGGTACTGAAACCCTCATTCTTTCGTTGAGTGGTTGCTTGTTACCGATCGCGCAAATCTGGATCGCCCGATCAATTTCAAAACTAGATCGTAATAAAAATTCGTGAAATCGCTGTAGTCGCCGCTGGGCGGCTTTTTTAGTGCTTAGTCTTGGTTTGAGAAGGGGATCAATTGTAATGCGACATCAATTGATCCCTCTGCTTGTACTCCAAGGTTTACATGGGTTGTAGCTTGTTGAGAATGGTTTTCTATAGATTATACTTTTGCGGCGAAAAGGATCAATTGAAATTTGGCTGAAAGTATGAAACAACGCTATAGCAAGGGATGGTTAGGGATCAATTGAGATTTCTTGTAAAGTTTTTCAATTGATCCCTTGAGGATCAATTGATCCCTTGGGTGTGACAGTTTCAATTGATCCCCGTCCTCCTTTTTTGTTCGTAGTGATACATTTTCAATTGATCCGTGTGTGACAGTTTGAGGCGTCTTTTTATACTGAAACTTGACTCCAGTTCAATCCGTTGTCGGTTGATCTATAGCCGTGGTTGCCATTGTCGTAGGCAAGGATTTCCGTGCCCCCTGCGACAATGCCCACGGAGACAAGCCAATTGCTAGATGGTGGTAAAGCGATCGTTGACCATATGCCTCCGGCTAGTCGATAAATGTTGTTGCCGCCAAGGACAAACAGATCTTGCCCGCTCCAAGTGGCGTCGACCATGAAGTCAAACCCGAGCGGTGGTGGGTCGCTTGCCCAGGTTAGCCCATTGTCGTTTGAGATGTAGACCCCCTGAAACTCATCTAATAGAACCCAGTTGTTTTGGAACCCTGGGACTAATGACGCAGGCCGGACATCGTCTTGAGGCAGACTGATGATGGACTCTTGCCAAGTTGCACCGCGATCGGTTGAGTAGCTGATCACCGCGTCTTCTTGGAAGGTGGTCTGATTTTGGGTTGTTGCGGTGGCCATTAGCACGCTATCCGTGCCTGCGATGACGGTATCACCATCAACAGTGGAGGGCTGGCCTGGGGTATTTTGCCAGGTTGCGCCCCCGTCGTCAGATCGTTTGATGGTGTTGCCATCTGTGGTGTAAAGATAATCAGTGTCCTCAACGAAAAAGTAGATAAAGCTCTGTCCTTGCGGTGACGAGAATGAGGAAAAGTCGCCGTCGCTGTTGAGTGCATACAGATTGATCAGGTTTTGGCCGGGATGCCCAACCCCAAAGTCAGCACGATCGCGTTGATAGCGCGTATTGGGACTGAAGAAGAGCTGTGACCGGATGCGCCCCCCGCCCGGAACTGCCGTTTCACCTGTGATCAGGAGGTTCCCGTCCGCGCCATCAGCGTTTGTCCCATCATAGGGATTGTCGGGTGGTTCGGTTGGCGTTGAGCCGTCAGACGGGAATTCATCTTCATTGAGATAGCCGGGGGCACTGCCGCCGAAGCCACCACCGGGAGCGGCTGGCCACTCTCCACGGCGGAAGGCACTGCCTCCTGTTGGTGGAACTGGAGCATTTGGATCGCCTACGGGAAGTTCATCAATGATGATCGCGCCCCGCAGGAATTCACCCCGTCCTCGACGTTGTTCTGTTGTGGGGATATGGTCACGACCAACTACGATTGGTCCACCAATCCCAACGAAGACAGCAACTGGTTCTCCGGCTTGTGGCGTGCCATTGGAAGCATATCGCTCGTATTCTTGCGGTGACCCATCGTTCACGGCGACCTGAGGAGTACCGTTGCTGTTGAATCCGACCCAGCGAGTGTCAGGCAACAGCCTTGCATAGACTTGCTGCTGTTGGAGCCATCGTTGACGGTTCTCTTCTAGGCGTTCATCAATGCGACTCATAACCCAATCCTCCGGCTGCCAGCGATCGCAACGGGAAGTGGTTGCCCAAGGGCCAGGTCGTTCGCTCGATAGAGCGATAGTTCAACAGAGTTTCCCGCTGCGTCCTGAGCTAAATAATTAGAGCCGTCGAAGCCTTGGAAAAACAACACCTCGGAGGACTGCAACGTTTCTTGCTGTTGACGTCGCAGATCTTGGAGGCGGTTTTCTTCTAAGCGTTCATCCAATCGACTCACGTCAACACCTCCAGCGCCGGAGACAATATCCCGTTTTCAACAGTCCCAAGGAATAACCCTGCCATTCCGATTGCCTCTCGATTGGTTTCGTGGAGCCAGACATGGGAGTGTGATAAGTACCGATATACTACTCCAGCATCTGTCCAATCGAAAACCAGGAAAGGGTGATAGTTGGTGATCAGTGCATCGGTTATGGGCAACTCCCATTTCGCGGGGAGAGCTGCACCCCAGTCAAGATTGTGTTTCAGAGTGGCCAGCTCCTGAGCTTGGGTGGCTCCAAAAACAGGATAGGTGCGGCGAAATAAACTTCCGGTTTTGGGTGGGTCAGTGTTGGCTTCGCTGGTAGCGCTATCGGCTTGTTCTGTTGGCTCTTGTTCTTCCGGCTTTACCTGAATCTGTGGAGGCGGGTAGTTGCCAATCCGTGACGGTTGAGTTGTACGACGCTCCCTGAGGTCAAAGGTGATGGTGGTTTCGCGCCACAATGCTCCATGCCGTGCCCAGATCCGAATGATCAGGCGAGTCTTTATCAAGGCCAACTTATCGGTAGCATTGGGGTCGACAAGCCCATTTGGCTCCCACTCTGTCGTGACCCAACGTGCAACCCGTTTGCCATCAGGTGTAAGGATTTGCTGTTCCTTGACCTGTTTGGCAGTCGTTAGGGTGCTGTCTTCGGGGAAATCTTCAGGGAACAAAAGTCCTTTGCAAGACTGTTGGGTCTCTAAGGAATAATTAAAAACCTTGCCAGCGTAGTAGGTGGTTTTAGTGTTGCTCCCAGTCGTGATGGAGGCTGTGCTCGTGGAGGTTGGGAAAACCTCATTCTCCGGCTGGGTCATTGTGGAGGTTTGGACGGGGGTGCCGAAGGGATCGGCGATCGACCCAGAATAGCTTAAGCCCTCATCCGTTGCTGCATCGGCTGAGGGGGCAGCACGTTGAGTTAAGACGTAGCGCGTGGTCGCGACTGTCACCGAGTCGGTTTCTGGCAAATCGCCGTCGAGAACTTCAAACCGATAATCGTCGGCATCGAGGGCGAAGTCTGGTGGGCGGTTGATGTTGCAAAGCGCCGCTCGTAGCTCCCGCGCTCCATTAACCCAAAGGAAGTTCCGATAGGCGCTGGCAATGGCTCCGCACTGTTTTACCCGTGTTCCGCTTTGCCGGGTGGGAATGCCGTTCATTAACGGGTTTGCGGCGATATTGTCTTGTAATGTCGGCAGACTGGTCTTGGATTGCAGTGCGTTGATCGCCGCTGTGGGTGTCACGCCTGCGACTATCTGCGCGGCGGATAGCAACCCAGATGATGACTCTGGGCTTGGGTTGGCGTCGAGATAAGCCAGCTCATCTCCAATTGACAAGGTTAGATCGACTCCCTTCTTCCCCCTGGTTGGGCGAGGGCGCTTCATGAGCCGTAAGGCTCCGAGGGGGTGGTTTATCCAGGTTCCGTCGCTTAATTCAACTTGTACGCGGATCTGGTTGCCGCGCTCCCAACGGCTACGGTTGCTGCGAGGGTCTAGATCCTCCGTCCAACCAAGGGTAGGTACTCCGGCTATCTTGATGGTTCCCGTGGCCGCATGGATGCCGCCATTGAGATCGATCCGTGGGTTCGCAATCTCAAAAGAGCGAAGCTGGGGTAATAGGTCTAGCTCGTTTTGACCTGCCCTGTCACCTATCCATATCCTGATGTGCTGTGGGATCTCGTAGTGTGGCATTACTGGGGCACCTCCGAGGCAATCAAGATTACCTGTTTGTGTTTCTGCCCGTTGATGACTCCTAAGTGAAGGCCATGACCGTTTTGCGGCACAAGGAAAACTTTGTAGATGCCATAACCTGTTTCAACGGCACCACCACGGAAGGTCACTTCAGACCCCGATACGAGAGTGGCTGAGTGCGGCGGCGGCTCTGGGTCTAAATAGTTGAATTCATCGGTCAGGTTGAGTCGTCCATCACGCTTCGCCAGTAGCTCGATTTGCTGCCAGCGGATGAGTTCTCCGAGACGGAGGAAATCTTCTTCCCCTAGATCACAGGTCAGCTCCCAACTATAAATCCGTGTTCCCTGTTCCCCAGTAAATATGCCCTTTCGGCTTGCGGTTAAACCATCGAGCTGCACCCGATAAGCTTCTGCTCTAACGGGAGGGTTCTCACCAAAAGATTCCAGCATCACCGAAGGGATACTGGGACTTGAGCCGGGAGCCTGACTAATTGTGATCTGCTCTGCGGCCACGATCGCCATTACCTCCGGCTAATTTGCACGTCCCGGGAAAGTTGAACGCTTCAATTTGGTCGTTCCACTGCTCCTGTTGCTTCCCTGATAGAGAATGTTTGCCTTGGTCTAAGGTTTCAGCGAGCCTGCCTACAGCCCACGCCAAAGCCACAGGATCTCTCAGGTTTGGCGTCGACAGCACATCTTTCAGGTTCTGCCACTGATCCGTCACCTTGACCTGGTGAGCCACAGACCGTGATGCAACGGCGGCGACTTTATCCCTAACCTCTTCATACAAGGGATTTACAGGGGAGCGAAACCACTCTAAAAGCCCATCCCAATTGGGCCTTGGTTCTGGCAAAGGCATTTCTGGTAGAGAATCACCAGGCTGATAAAACGTAATTCTAGGAGGAGTCGCCGTATAGTCACGATGCTTGAGGATCGTGTTTTCTGGCTGAGATACGAGGCCAGATTCATAATTTTCTAGAGAAACGCTGATCATTGCATTATTCGGATGAATCCGCCTCCAGACTCAAAGTTTGTTGAGCTACTTGCAAATACGCGCAACCTAATCCTGACGAAAGACTTAGCCGCGTCAAAGGCTGTCGTTGATACAGTGCCATCCACTCCGGTACCTCTAACCGATGTTCCAAACCGATAGAGATATGTCCTAGCGACCCCAGCGTTTCCTGTTGTTGAAATAGTGTAGATAGTGATAGACGTGCCTATCGCATCGTTGGGGTCAGCAACTCCAGCCACCAAAGAGAGTGTTTTAGTTGCACTACCACTAGCAAACCAAGGCACCACGATTTCAATCGTCGAATGAGTGAGAATGCGACTTACCGGAATGTCATAGGGTGTTATCAAATTTCCTGTAGCTGCTGCAAAGGTGCCAGTTTCTCTTTCAAGACGGGTTTCGAGCGGGGGGTTGTCTAAAAATCCGTAGTTTAAGCGATTTCCAACGCTTAAAGTTTGGAGTTTGTCTCGGATTTGGGCGGCAGTGTCTGGGCTACCGTCAGCCCCATCGGCACCGGGAGCGCCATCGGCTCCGGCTGGCCCCTGAATACCCTGCGGCCCCTCTGGCCCTGGGTCGCCTTGCGCCCCCTGCGCCCCATCTGCTCCCGTTGCCCCTTGGGGGCCAACCAGAGAAACACCTCCACCCCAAGCGCCAGATGTTTTAGGGCCATAGAGTTCGTTGCTTGTGGTGTCGATATAGAAGTCACCATCGACCCCTAGCCCACTCGCTGGAGCGCCGCTGCCACTCCGTACCGTTTTCCCATCTGTGCCATCGGCACCATCGGCACCGGGCGTACCATCCGCTCCATCGGCTCCGGCTGGCCCCTGAATACCCTGTGGCCCTGCTGGCCCTGGGTCGCCTTGCAGCCCCTGAGAACCATCAGCACCATTTGCTCCCGCTGGCCCTTGAGGGCCAACCAGCGAAATGCCGCTCCCCCAAGCCCCCGAGGTCTTTGGCCCGTACAAGATGTTGGTACTCGTATCGAGATAGAAGTCCCCGTCAGCTCCTAATCCAGAACTGGGAACTCCACTGCTGTTGAGAATTGTGCGACCATCTGCCCCATCTGCCCCATCTGCACCGGGAGCACCATCGGCTCCATTAACTCCGGCTGGCCCCTGAATACCCTGCAGCCCCTCTGGCCCTGGTGGCCCCGCTGAACCTGGCTCGCCCTGAATACCCTGCGGCCCCTGAGTACCATCTGCGCCGTCTACCCCAGCTGGCCCTTGTACACCGATCAGGGAGTTCAGGAAATCAGCCTGAGAACCAGAGTTCCCTTGAGCAAGCCAGATCTGATAAGCACTAGCGCCATAGCTACCACCGAGGCGAAATCGACGCAGCGCAAACTGAGCAACCTCAAAACGAGAGCTAGTATTGCCATTGGTCAAGTAAACCCGGATATAGACTGCCTGCTGAAAGTCGATGGAGACTACCCCAGCATTTTGTCCATAAGCAGGACTTCCACTGGGGTCAGGGTCGTTGAGGTTTTGCTGGTATAGGAAGCTATTGGCAGTAAAGGTTCCCACGCGCTGGTAAACCACTGTCCTGTTCGTATCTTGGCTAGCAAGCGTTACGCTGTTTGAGCCATTCTCAAGAACCACTTCTCGAAGTGTTCCTGAAGATGGATTGCCAATGCAGGCGATCTGAACAAACAGCTCTAGAAAATCCCCTGGCTCAACATCACTTACCTCTATTTCCGAGATGAGTGTTCGGTTGGTTGTGCCTGTATGGATAGCGCTCCGGGGTTGGGAGAAGAAACGCTCCCCACCCCCGCCTGTGAGGAAATCCAGCTCGGTGCCAGTGTTGCCTTGGTCTAGCCAAATCTGGTAGGCACTAGCCCCATCCGCACCATCGTCTCCGGCTGGCCCCTGGATGCCCTGTGGCCCTGCTGGCCCTGGGTCGCCTTGCGGCCCCTGAGAACCATCAGCACCATTTGCTCCCGCTGGCCCTTGAGGGCCAACCAGCGAAATGCCGCTCCCCCAAGCCCCCGAGGTCTTTGGCCCGTACAAGGTGTTGGTACTTGTATCGAGGTAGAAATCCCCATCAGCTCCTAATCCAGAACTGGGAACTTCACTGCCGTTGAAAATCGTGCGGCCATCGGCCCCATTGGCACCATCGGCACCGGGAACGCCGTCTGCCCCATTGGCTCCGGTTGGCCCCTGAATACCCTGCGGCCCCTCTGGCCCTGGTGACCCCGCTGAACCTGGCTCGCCCTGGACTCCCTGCGGCCCTGGTGGCCCTTGCTCTCTGACAACAATCTTTGTGGTAGGGGTGCCATAACGAAGAACGATGCGATCAGCCATAGCTCGCACCTCCTCGCACGATCGCAACCCCCTCCAATGGGCTCCAAATCGTCCCATCGGTGAGGGTGAGAATTAAGTCCCAAATCCATTTCCCGGTGGTCAGGGAGCCAGTGCTGGCAGCTGCTAACTTTACGTTCAACTCGCCATTTATCGGTGTAGGTATTGTCACAGTGAAGTCCACCGTGGAGGGTGCGGTGAGACTTTCGCGGAGGCGGGCTAAAGCAGTAGCTCCGGTTAAATCAAAAGGTGACCCGTTATCTTGCTCTAGCCGCAGGAGTAGGGAAAAGTCAGTGCCCCGCTTGATCTCAATGTCGTGCTTCAAAGTCTCCATTTATCACCACCCCCTGATCTGCGAGGCTAGCAAATCGCCTTGGAGCTTCACGACGTCAGCATAAGGGCGATCCGAGTTGACGATCTGATAGGTGTTTTGCATGTTGGGGCGCTTTGCCTGAGCCAAATCCTTGCGAAGCCCTTCTATTTGGCGAAGCAAGCGAGTATCGGTCTGTTGTACTGCTGGGACGCGAACAGTGGGAGCATTGGCGGCAGCATTGCGAAGAATGGCGGCGGTTTCCCGCGCCGTCCAAACATGGCCGTCTGTGTAGGGCGTAAACAGCTCTTGTCCCGTTTCACCCACGATGTAGGGTTGCCCCGCGACCACTGGCCCACCCATTCGACGGGCTTCAGGTGTTGTGCTGCCACTGTTGCTGCGTCGTTGTAGCGCTGCGATCGCCTCAGCATTTGCCAAATCAAGCTGGCGTTGCTGTTCTCTAAATGCCCGTTCTCTGGCGATGCGCTCATCCTCATGCTGGCGATCACGCACCCGCTCTTCATCGGCAAACTGTTGGCGAAGGTTGGCCAGTTCCGCCTCTTGCTCTGCCCTTACCGCTGCCACCTCTGCCTCTTGTTGCTGACGGAGAGGCGTCAAGATGTTTTGCTCAAAGTTGAGACGGCGGTTTTCAACCTCCGCCTCGATCTGTTGACGTTGCTCACCGATCTGTTGTTCAAATGTGAGTCGTTGCTGTTGTTGGAACTGGCGAAACTTCTCTTCTTCTGCCTGAATTTGCGCTTGCAATTGCGCCTCAGCAGCGGCGTCCGCTTCCTGCTGCTGGCGCTGTTGCTCTTGCTGCAACTGTTCCAACACTTGCTGGACTCGGCGCGCTTCTTCCTCCGTTGTGACGGTGCCGACTTGGGCAATTTCACGCGCCGTCTGCACCAACTGCTCTGGATTGAGAATCTGATTGGCCAGGTCGAGGCTGGCGATGCGATCGGCAATCTCCGCTTCGCGCTCAATCTGGCGGCGCTCTTCCTCCGTTTGAGCGCCCTCCAGTGCTAGGAGACGCTCCGCCTCGGTGTAGTTGGCAAGCTGTGCCTCGTTCCGTTTTTCCTGCTGCTGGGCCAGTGCCTCCTGACGAGCCGCGATTTGCTCCTGAAAAGCTTCCTCCGCAGCTCTCTGCTGCTCGTTGAACGTGGCCTCACGTGCCTGCAAATCAGCCTGTTGTTCTGACTCAAAGGCCGAGATCTGCTCTTCAAACGCTTGCTCACGCGATTGAAGCTCTTCCTGTTGACGCGCTTCCAATTCTGCTAGTTGAGCCGCATTTTGCTCCTCGATCGCGCCGACCCGTCGAGCATTCTCCTCTTGCCGTGCCCGTCGCTCGTCATCAATCTGGCGCGAGATCTCGCGTTCCTCATCAGCGCGAGCCTGGTTAATTTCCTCACCAGCTGCCCGCTGTTGCTCGCGCAAGGCGTCTGCTGCCGCCTCGGCAGCTTCAGCTCCAGCTTCGGTGGAGTCCGTGAGTTCGTCTTGGGCTTCTGTGTTGGAACCAAGCTGTTCTTGCACCTGGCGGAGGCGGGTCAGGTAGGCTTGCTGACTCGCCGCATTGGTCGCGTTGCTAGCGTCTACACTTTCAAGGGCTGTTATCGCTTCACCAACTGCCGCCTGCAAAGCTTCAGTCTCCGCCGCCGTTGCGTCGGCCAGTCCCTCTGGGCCCGCCGCCAGCCGATCAAAGACGTCTAGTAAGTCGTCTGCATCAGCGGCTATGTCTGTGAACCTCAGGGACTCAGAATCTAGCTGATCCTCAAGTAGCGTGCCTAGCCCTAGCATTTCGCGCACTTTGTCCAGGAACTGTTGAAAGCCTCCAAGGGACTCCTCTACTGCTTGCCTCTGCCGCTCAATAGCAGCAGTTGTCAGCTCTGTGGCTTCGGCGGCGGACTCAGCGCCGTCTATCTGCGCTTGATAGAGCTGATCCAGCGCATCGCTCACTCTATCCGCTGCGGCCTCTGTCTCGGGTAGAGCGCTAGTGGCTTTGTTGTAGGTATCCCACGCTAGAGCCGCCGCTCCAACGGCAGCGGCGATCAGCCCAAGTTTTAGCGCACTCGCCGATAGTGCTTGCACCTGTGCCGTCTGAGCTGCTGTCGCTCGCCCGGTCGCAACCGCTAACGCCGTTTCTGCAACCACTGCTGCTTTCTTAGCGGTTGTATTAGCAACAGTGCCAGCCGCACCTTTGAGCTGTGCAACAGCTAAATTAAGAGCCTCAACGGCTCCCGCCTTTACGGCTAGGTTGTAGGCAATCAGCGCCGAAAGCGCCGCTGCTAGCACACCTGCAAATCCGGTGATGGCAAACAGTGAGTTTTGAATCGGGGCGGGCAATGCCAGGAAGCCTGAGACCAGATCGTTGGCAACGCCCAAAGCCGACTTGGCTCCGCCTTCAGCAAACTCAAAGAAGGCTACATTCACCTGATCTAGCCCATCCTGCAGGTTGGAGTATTGCCCTGCCAGTGTCGCGCTTTGGGCGGCTAAGCTGCCTTGGATACCTTCTAGGTCTCCAAATCCCAGCAACACTTCACGGATGGCTTCTGGAGTATTCTCAACCGTCTGCTGCATCCCCCGGAATGCAAGAGTCACCTGGTCACCAGATCGGCTGGCCTGAATGCCAAACTCCTTCAATCGCTCAAACTCCCCTGTCTGAGCATCCAGCAACGCCTCTACAAACTGGTCAAAATCTTTCGCTTGGCTGGCTGCAAAGTCCCCTAGATTCTCCAGTTCTTCATTTGTTGGGACGAACCCTCTGTTTACGAGCTTTAGGAAGCTCTCTGTCAGGGCGTCAACCTGAAACGGAGTATTCGCCGCAAATTCCTGGATGCGCTCCAGTTCGCGAGACCCTTGCTCTTCACCAAAAGCATTCTTCAAAGCGCTTTCCAACTGCTCTAAAGCCGCTCCTGTTCGGATCGCATTTGCCGAAAGCGCCCCGATCGTGCCAGCGATCGCCCCAGCTCCAACGGCTAGCGCGGCTAACCCCTGATCCAACAGTTGCTGCCGCCGCTCGGCATCCTCTAGCGAACGGGTGTAGGCTTCGACAGCGCCTGATGCATTTTGAAACTCCTGCTCAATCTGCTCCAGGTTCAAACGGTTTAGCTCCGCTGCCAGCGCCCTGGCGTTAGCAGCATCCTCTGCACTCAGCCCCGCACCTTCAATGTTCGCCAGGTTTTGCTTATAACGCTGGGCTTCCTGAAACAGCCTCACTTGCTTGGTTAGCTCGGCAGTTTCCTTGGGGTCGGTCAGACCGGCCTCGCCACGAATGGATGAGAGCGCCGCCTTCGCCTTCAGCACGTCGGCGGTCAAGTCTTGCACATCTTGGCGGCTCTCGCCCAGGTCAATCAGGTTGCCATTGATCTGGATATTGCCAAGCGCCCGCTGAACCTGTTGACCCAGCGCTCTGGCATCACGGACAGCATCTCCCGGCTCCAGTTTGAGCCGTAGGGCAAAATCAGTCATCGCCCACACCTCCGGCTACAGGTTGCCGCTGTGCCTGGGCTGCGTGAATGCGATCCAAGTCCTCCAAAAGCTCAGCTTTATGCTTACGCACCTGCCGACGCCTGCGCTCTTTCGGTGGCGCTGTAAGCTCAGCTCTGGCTTCAAGGATGCTAACAATGAAATCCGCTGGTGCTTCATCGGCCAAGCGGATAGCGGAATCAACTGACCCAGTGTGCAGCGATAGGGATGCGATGATTTCTGTTGTCGATACTGGCTCTTGAGCTTTTTTACCCTTGGCCGGGGAACCTTTGGGGCGGTTTACCGATAACAGCCAGCCCTCCGCTCCATTAGTAGAACGAATGAGCAATTGCTCCGCCTGATCAAGTGTTACCCAGTCAGGGTCGATCCCGTTGAGTTTGAGAAGGTGTTCAACGAGATATTTGATCTGCCTGTCCCAGTCGTAACGTTGTTGGAAGGTGTCGGGAGCTTCAGTCTCTGCCAGTCGCCCAGCCAGCTCCGCAATTCCTTCCCAAAATGCATCACGCCCCAGCAAAGAACAGCCGTAGACCGGACGGGTAATGCCCCACCGGTCTACGAATCTACCCTTTTCTGGAAACGTTAAAACCATGCTGCACTAGGAGTTCTTAGGAATCTTGCCGAGGGTGAAGGGACGGCGTTGGCCAGCAGCCACAGAGATGGTGTACTCCAAGTCAAACTTCGTCACTTCGCTGAAGCTGACACTGGGAAGCCCCGCCGCTGCCATTTGAGGGATCTTGACGTGGACGTTTTCGGTATCGCCGTAGCCGACACCATTGAATTCGAGGTTGCCGATGCTCGTGAAGTTTTCCTCGACCCCGATCGTTTCGATAGTGGGCAATGTTTTCAAGACTCGATAGCCGACCAACTTGCCTTCGTCGCTAGCATCAAACGTCAGCTTTGAGCCTGCTCCAGTTGTCACAGCGAACTCGCCAGTGGCATCAACATCACCGACTGCAGCGACCTTGGTAAGAGTCCGACCATCTTCAACGAAGACCGCCAGCACATCGGCATTTGCCCCAATATCTGCGTCAGTAATTTCATGGGGAGCTTCTGGGATGGTGTCGTACTTCATTTTCGGGAAAAGGTAGTTCGCGGTTGTCTCGGCGAACTCACCTAATGTGAGTTGCCATACCGTCCAGTTGATCGCCTCAACCCCCAAGGTCAAGCTCCAAGTCTCGGAGCTGCGACCTGTGCCTGCATTCTGCAAAACTCCGTCTACCCACTTCGTGGAGCTGACACTCTCGGCATCTCCGGCCAGCTCAAACTCCATTGGCTCGACGTTTAGCAGCCGCTTGGGAGTCCCGGCGACAACCAGGGAAAAGTTCCCCATGCCCGTATAAATCTGGTTCTGCGCCATCTTAAAATCCTCTCGTCACTTTTCGTGTTGGCATTGCGTAGAGCATCGCGTATCCCCAGATGCCCTCCAATACAGAAACAAACCCACCAGAGACCTGATAGAAGGCCTCGGTGGGACGCTCTGGGTCGGGAACGAACCCAGACAACAGCTCATCCACAGCCTGGACGATCGGAAGCGTGGTGGCGTGGGTTCTCAGATCCTTCTTCCTCAGCAGCAGCTCGATTCGTACTTGGCCGGGTTGAATCTTGGCGGCGCAAGGGTTGAAGTTTTGCGGTTCGTTATACTGCTCATCCTTCAAGCCCCAATAGAGCATCGTGCTTTGCACAGCCCGACCCAACTGTGTCCAGTCATCAGGGAAGTTCTCCACCCGGACGGTTTTCTTCAGTCCGTCTTTGAGATGCTTATCGATCGCCGCGTCGAGCTGCACCAACTCCATCAGCTATCCTCCTCTGTGCCATCTACTAGAAGATCTTCGGTAATGTCCTCAAGGGAAATGTTTTGGCCTGGGAACTGTAGAACCGTTTGAGCTACCAGTCGCCCATAGACGACAAGCAGAGATCCCCCAAACACTCCTGCTAGCTCGTACCATTCGCCCGCAGTCGGGAATCGATTTTCCTCAAAAAATTCTTGCAGGTTGGGATATAGCGTAGAGACAATAATTGCTGCCCCCAAAAGTGTTCTGCTGAGATACCAGGGCTTAGAACGTGATTCGATCGTTGTTTTAATTGCCACCGTTCAACCTCCGCTTCAGTCCATTTGAAGGACGGAAAGAAGCCGTGCGGCGGGTGGGAATCTGAATCTTCTCCCCAGTCCCAGGGTTACGGCCCTCGCGCTCCACCAAGGTGCGAACGTTAAAAACTCCGAACCCTTTCAGCACTACCTCTTGCCCTTCAGCTAGGTAGTCAGTAATGGAGTCAAGCACCGCGTCTACCGCCTTTTTGGCTGTCTCTTTTGAGCAATCCAGCTCAACGGCGACCCGTGGATATAAGTCTGATTTGTGCATCTAGTAACCTCTCAGGTTCTCGTCAGAAAAGTAGCGAGGGCGGGTTACATAAGCTGAATCGCCCGCCGTAGGAGCATCGTCTGGGACGGTTAGAGAAACCAAGCCTTTGGCAACATCTCTCAGCCACCGCATTGCATCTTCGTATCGGAGCCGCACATCCTCGCGTGGGCGGTTGCGATCGAGTCGATAACGCGAGATATCGAGATTGATAGGTGTTAGTTCCGGGGGCGCAGGATCGAGGGGTAGCGGGTATCTGCCCCTGATCAAGCTATTAATGACGCTCTCTCCATCAACTAATGCCCGGTTTAGTACGCTGTCATCACGCAACTGGGCAGCGACGTCATCGAGGTTAGTAAGGTGAATGACTTCTTCCTCACCAAATGCCTCTATAAACTGAGCTGCCGTCGCGTAGGGCATTACTTCGTCTCCGCCTTAAGCGATGTCTTCTTAGGCGCACTAGACTTTGCCTCCGGGAAGGTGACCGCTCCTGTTTGTTCGTAGGAAGGCAAGTCTGGATGGCCTTTCAGTGTGCGGAGCTGCTCATCTGTTAGGGAATTCGTCCCTGGGTTGAGCGAAACTTTGTCAAAGGCTACTGCCCCATCCCGTGGGGGTTGTTCTTTTCTTGGGTCGAAGATGACAGTATTCACGATTTGTCCTCTGGGTAGGTCAGTTTCTTCAAAAGGGCTTGCCCGTGAGCGGCAGAACTTAGCTGGCCTGCGCGTGGTTCACATAGCGCATCGCCGAGGGATAGTTGACGATCGTCGGCGTCACACACTTAAACATCGGAATAACCGTGCGGAGGTTCTTGGTTTCCCAGAAATCCATCGGGGCTTGTTGCAGTGGTTCAATGTGCCGCTCAACCACCTCGGGCAACGGCATCTCGGTTTCTGGGTCAACCATCCCCAATTCTTCGCGAGGATAGAAGACAATTCGATCCTTGTTGGTGCCGCCTGCCAGCACTCCATTCGCTTCGAGCTTCGCAGCCCCACACTCAGGGACGGGCGTGATGGAGCTGATGCCGTTAGCTAGTAGGTATTCGTAGACACTGCGGTCGGCGTTATCCGACATCTGCACCGACTTCAGTCGGCGATCAAGTGAGATAGATAGCAGCAAATCGCTGGGCACCTCTGCGCCATCACTCGTATTCACCACCACGGCCAGCTCATCCAGAATGAATTCGGCCATCTGTTTGGCAGTTGTCGCGCCTGCCCAAAAGTCGAAGCTGGAGTTGTTGATCGTTACAGAGCCGTTATTCAGGAAACCTGTCATCCCCAACGGCGTAGAGCCAAATGCTGCCAGCTTGTTATCCTTTTCCTCGATCGCCCGGTTGGCAATCACCATCTTGCGGGCGTCGATCATATTGGCGTTGCCTGCCTTTTCCATCGCTCGCATTTGCTGCATGGAATAGGACACCGAAGACGCAACCATTAGAACCCGGTAACGGTCTTCGCCGACTTCCATGTCAATAACAGGGATGTCGTTGGCGTTCTCGGCCAGGATAGCCGCCGCGCCGATTTCCGCGATCTTCTCACGGACGACCTCGCTCGCACCCACCTCCAAATCCGCCACGGTAGGGATAACTATCCCGCTGGAAAAATATAGTGCCCGATAGCGCTTCGTCAGCACCCCAAGAAGGAGCTGCTCTAGCCTCCGGGATAGGAATAAATTTGCCGCCATTGCCTTCACCTAAAACGTAAAGAGTTGCCAGAAAAACCATGTTTAGGGGTCGGGAGCCTTGAAGCCTCCCGACCCCTATGCCGCCTATACCAAGTTGATCGCTAGAGGAACCAAGGTTCCTGCCGTCGCAGGCCGTCGCCATTGTGCCCCCGTTAGTTGCACCGCCTTGTCAGTGTTGGCGTCGGTGCGGAACTGTCCTTTTTTGGCTCCGGTGTATGCGGTGTGAATCCAGAAAACGTCGTCGGTCACGGCGACGGCTTCATCCACATAGACCGCAATCACCCCGCGCACCATGTACCCGAGTTCGCGCTTAAGGGGATAACCCATATCCCCATTGGCGTCGATCGAATAGCCCTCACGTTGCTCGAAGGTGTTTGGGCTGCGGGCGATGATGCCCATCGGTTTGCTGTTGGCATCCACAGGCAGAATGATCGGCAGGCGATCGCTTTCCCCACCTGTGCCCAGGCAACCCATTCGACCAAAGGGCACGATCACGCTATCGGCGTTGATGCCCGTGTAGATTACGGTGTCGGCTGGGCTGGAAAGGATCTGACCTTCGTAAAGGTCGCTGTCTAAGTCCCAAGAAGTTTGATTGATTGGCATTACAAGTGCCTCGCTTAAGGGTTAAGTCTGATCCGGTCAGATAGTCAGATAGAGATAATGCTTATTTGCGGGCGGCGTTTAGTGTCTTCTGCGCTGCCTTGCGCCGCGCTGTCGCTGGGTCTTTGTCTCCTTCGTGACGTGCAGAAAACTCTGCCTCCTCCTCCGCCGTTTGCTCGTCATAGCTCACGCGGGCGGGTAGTGTGCCCAGGAAGGTACGCAGCCACTTCGCCGCCTTCACCTTGCCTGTCTCACCTCCCGCCTGGGCGAACTCAATTTCAAGGTTTGGATCTAGCTCGGCGAACAGCGCCTCTAGTGGAGCCACCTCCGCAGGGAGTACCTTGCCTTGTTGCTGGAGCGTTAGCAGCTCCGGTCGCACCTCTTCACGACGAACCAACCGTTGGTGCTTAGCAGCAAACTCCGCTTCCTTCTGCGCGAGATCTGCTTCGCGTTGGGCAAATTCCGCATCGCGGTTATCCGTCACGGGGTCATTCGTCTCAGGGGTTTGTTTTCCCACGGGTTCTTCTCCTTCAAAAACTGCAAAGAGTAAGTCACTTGGCTCCTCTGCCGAAAAGGCAGCCGGCTCTAATTCGTTCCAGGCTGGTTGCGTCTTCCCTAGAAATCCGATATGTCGAATTAAATAGGCTCCAGTTTTGTTCTGTGGGTGCCAAGGTTGGCGAAGTTTGAGGCTTACACCGCTCAATTCACCCGTGTTTACAATCTGCTGAAACACTGGATTGAGTTTGTCGGCTTCGGTAAGAACTAACCTTCCACCGCGCACCTCTACCTTTGTTCCCTTGCCAAATTCCGGGGAGTCGTCGGCAGGATGGCCAACCACCAAAGGGGCACCACTGAACTGCGCCGCCATAGCCTCCAGATCCTTGCTAGAAAACGAAAACTCCCGTCCGTATTTATCCGGGCGGGAGCCTGTTGCTAGAAGCTGGATTGGTCGATTAAGGGAAACCATTGGGGGAAGCCGAAAAGTCTCCATTTAACCTATCCATTTTGAAAATCAGCCGATAGTGTCAAGCTTCAATAGTTACATTCCGCGTATTGCGGGGAGCAAGGGGGGTTCTTTGCGGATGCTTGGAGTACGGTCGCGACGGCATAGCTTCCGAGGATGAGGGCGACAAGAGCCGCGTTGAACAGTTGGCGTTTAGTCAAAAGAGTTGGGGGCTGCTGGAGAGACAGGATCAGCAGCGAGCCCAACGCACCAAAGATCGCCCGAAACACTTGTACAGAATAGTGTCAAGCAAAAAGCTGCCGTCAGCTCGACTCTTTATGGTCTAACGTCAACTACTCAATGCGGCTGTTGCCGTTCTCATTATCGGCAGTTACGCAGTAGCGACTTTGACTCAAGCACAAGCTAAAAACTGACAATAATCCACTAACATTCGTTGCGGAAACGGGATTTACTTGCTTCATCGCCAGGTGTCGGCACTTCTGACTCCACAAGCCTTAACGAACTGAGACCCAGCCCGAGCCGCTCAATGTTTAGAGCAGCATTATGGTCGCGATCAATTGACTCGTCGCACACTGGACAGTAGAAAACACGATCTTTCAGCGTGAGTGCGTTATCGCGATAACCGCATTTGTAATGCAGTTTGCTCGATGGCTCCCACCGCCCAATCACCTGCAATTCCGACCCATAGAGCAAGCACTTATAGGTCAGTTGACGGCGAAATTCATAGAACCCAAGCATAGCAACCGCCCCCGCCAAATTCCCAAACTGCAACATCCCTGAGACATTCAAGTCTTCAATGCAGACGACCTGAAAATTCTTCGCCAGGTAGGTGGTGAGCTTGTGAATGAAGTCTTTGCGGAGGCAGGTCATCCGGTAATGAAGTCGAGCGATCCGCTGCATGGCTTTGCGCCAATTCGCCGATCCCTTCTCTTTATTCCGATGGAGATATTGCAGCTTGGCAATCTTGACCTTGAGGGCTTTGTAGCCCGCTGGCGCATCAAATACCTCGCCAGTGCTCAAGGTGGCAAAATGCTTTACGCCTAGGTCTACCCCAACCGACTGATTGGTTTTCTCAGTCGGTTGGGGTTCAACCTCAAGTTTGAAGCTAATAAACCACCTATCTGCATGGCGAGAAATCGTGACGTTCTTCGGTACAACGCCCTGTGGCAATGCCTCAAACGTCTTCAATACTCCGATCCGTGGTACCTGGATGTGGGCTGCACCCAGGATCTTGATCGTGCCGTCTAGTGTAAATGCATCCTTTTTCCCTTTTTTCTTAAACCGTGGCGCACCTGCAATCCGCTTGAAGCAGCGCTCCCAAGCATTGCGCAAGGCTCTGAGTGCCTGTTGAGGAGCACATTTGCTGACCTCGTAATACCAGGGGAATTGAGGCTTGATGGAGGCCACTAGCCATTTGTGCAAGTCGATCGCACTAGGGAACTTGATCTTGTTGTCTGGGTTCGCCCGGTTATGCTCCAGTACTTGCCGGGTCAAGACTAAGCCCTGATTGTAGGCATGGCGAGCGGTGCCAGCATGTTTCGCTAGCAGCGTCCGTTGCGCATTATTGAGGTTGAGTTCAGTCTTGAATCCCAGCAGCATAAGTCAATTCCAACTCGTCTATTGCACTCTTGAAGAACGTTGTACCTGTTCCACCTCCTCTCTCAACTTGGAAAGCTGATCGGCAATGAGTTCCGCCAAATTGCGACAGCCAAAGATCAAGTCAACAGCGAAATGGTTTTGGTCAGGAAGCAACTCCGTTGAACCTTCGATTGAAAAGCTCAGTAAGTTTGCTAGGTTCACCAGCGCCAACAGTTCGGAGTCCCACTTGCGTAAGGGGATTTCCTGGAGTTCATGGCTCGTGTTTTGTGAGATCATACAAGTACCTCGTAAGAGCAACCCAGGCTAAAGCGCCTAAACTTCTGGCCTGGGTTTTAAACTAACTTAAGTGTCAACTCTCAATTGATACTTGTCAAGAAATAGCTCTCTATAACTGACAATTGAGAATGGAATTTATGGTTGGAAGAATGAAGGTCAGAAGAACTTCTGACATTGATGTGCCGGGGTTGGGGTCGCAAATTAAAGCGGCGAGAGAATCTGATGGTCGTCCCTTGACCCAGATCTGCCAGCTTGCTGGGATGACAACTGCAAACTGGTACAAGATTGAGGCTGAAGAGACTAAGGTCTTGCCTGTAGAGACGCTGCGAAAGATCGAGGATGTCCTTGGCGTAGACTTTGGTGTCATATTCAGCTAGGACTCAAAGCGGCTCCAGTACCAGCCAGTGCCTCGACCAACTCCGACTTCTTTAGCTCTCCATAGCGGGGGATGCCAGCGTCTTTCGCTCTTGACTTCAATTCCCGGATGCTCAACGCCGCTAGCCCCTCATTAGCGACTTGCACTGCGGCACCGCGCAAACTCTGCTCCAGCTCAGTAGCAAAGATAGCCACTGCTCGATGCCGATCGCTATCTGAAACATTCAAAGCATCCAGTCCTTTATTAAAAACACGAATCAGCTCTGCACGGTCAATCACGGCAACTCCTAGATCGTGATCCTGGGGTGATCCACAGGGCGCAACAATGTCGGCTAGTACAATGGTACCCCCAAACGCCTTCTAGACCATTTTTAAGGGGTCTCATTCAAAACATCCAAGGCGATCTCTTGCAAGTCCTCGATCAACCCTGGAAGCGGTTGACCTTCTGCATCCATCGGCAAGAAGGGTCGAGCCGGGATACTGCGGCGGGGAGCCCCGAAATTGTGAATCGCGCCCAAGCTGTAAGTCCCCACACGCAGGTTGCTACCCACCGTCACGCCATCTGCACCGACCGACGCATAGATCGAGTCATACAGGCTCCCCGTCCACTGGAGCTTCTTCTTGCCCCCGCGCTTGGGTTTGAAGCGATGCTTACCGCGCTCTTTGTAGCGCTTGTACTGCGGCGATAGCTCGGCCCAGGGTTCGTTGGTGTAGGGGGTGCGTTCTGCCTTGAATGCCTTCACGGTTTCCGCTTCGAGTTTGTTGGCCCAGGCTTTGTACATGGGCTGCAAGTTACGAGGCTGAAGGCGATCGCGAATCACTTCCTCCAGCGCCAGTTCTATCTCCACTGATAGATTCAAAGGCCATCACCTCCAGTGCTAATGATGCTCTCATCGCCTCTGCATCCGGCTGGGCGTCAATCCAGGCTTCTACCTCCTCCTCGGGCATGTCGCTACGGAAGACTTCTGTTAGCGCATCGCTCCGTTCCTTAGTTAGGAGTGCTGCCAACTGCTCCAGTTCCTCTCGGGTCATCGGCTAGCCCTCCTCAACTCAGCTATCTGCTCAGGGGTAATCGGGATCAATCTTCCATTAGATACGATCGCGAACTGCTCTTCCCATTCGTTGGGAGGAGTAAATCCAACCCGCTCGTAAAGCGTGGCGCGGCCTTCTCCTAACCCATCCTCTCCATAGGGCGAGCAGTAAACGACTTGTCCGTCTGGAAGACCACGCACAAAAGCATTCATTTGCCGCCGTAGCGCTAACGCAATTCTAATGCCCTCGCGAGAATCCTCAACAGAGCCCGCTGATAACGAACTGTTGACCTCGATGCTGACTTCCAACTCAGGGATATCTTCAATTCCTACCCTATAAATCGACTCAGATGGTTCATCAAAGCCTGTTTTTATTTCGGCCAGGTTGGATCCAATCTCCACTGAAATCGTGCCTTCTGCCTCGGTGTATTGCTCCAAAAGTATGGTTGGGAATGTGGGCTCTGGAGATGTTTCGGGGGGAGTTGGTGTTGGAGGGGATGCAGGTATCGGGGGAGTGGTGGTTCTGGTTGCTGAGGTGACCTGTGACAGTTCTGCCTCTATCTGTTCCCGCACGGCAGGGCTGCTCCGTGCCAACACACCCTCTATCAGCTCTTGCCGTCGTTCGTCCCTTGCCATGCCAGGTGTGTAGTCCCAGCCTTGCTCTGGCTCTAGCACCGGGTTGTAGGTCTGCCCCTCAATTTCAACGGGCACGGTATCGCCGCGCCGTAGTGTGGAGACTTCCAAACCTGCCCGCTCCAGCTCGCGCTGACTCAGGGAGATGTAGCGGCAACTGCACCCAAAGCCATTGGGCGTCTCGAAGGGAACCTCTGTTGCAAGGAAGACTTTACCGTCGAGGGCGAGGTGGGCGGGGCGAGGGTTGGTGCTATCGCTATGAACATACTGCCGATAGGGCTGAACCCGCAGCACCTCTGGGTCTAGCTGATACTGGTTTCGCCCTGCCGCGTGGGTCATCCTCATGTTTGTTTGATAGATGATGCGGGCTCGCCAGTCGCGATCGCCCCGATGTGCCCAGTTCTCTGCGATCAGCTCGAACTCGTCGGCGAACTCCGTTAATGTGCTACCCATCGCCAGCGCGCGATCGACGGCTTCGCGCAAGTCAGCCAGCAAGTTGCCCTTCGCACCTGCCACGGTGAAGAAGGCATCGAATTCATCGTCGGCGATGTCATTCCATCCCTCAGTATCAAGGCTGATCTTGTCTCGCAGGAACGCTACTGCCTCGGCAAAGGGCATCGTCCGATAGCGGTCATCAAGCGCCACTGCCTTCCTCCTGCGCTTCATAAATGCCAGCGAATCGCGCCGCTGTCATCGCCTCGGCCATGACCCGCGCCAGGTCATCACCACCCAACTGCGGGTAAAGCCGATCCAACGCCGCCTGAAACTCGACAAGGCTAGTCGCGCCGTTCAACTCATCGCGAATGCGCTGCACCAGCGCCGCCATCTCCGGCTGCGCCAAACGCCGCAACTGCTCTGCAAAGATCTCCGGCGTCTCCAGTCGCTCTGCAAATTCCGCTTCTTCTTCGCCCGTCTCCGCCTCTTCCTCTGCCGGTCCACTGTCGGTCACTTCAGGTGGCTGAGTAGGCGGCTCTTCACTTGGCAGCATCGCCTCCGCATCCTGTAACGCCAAGCCAAACACCCGCTGTAATATCGCCAGCGCATTCACGCGGGGCAACTGGTTGTTTGTCAGGAACTCCAGTAGTGACTGAGTCCCACCGACCTGAAGCCCCTGATAAAGTGGCGGCTCCTGCTCTTCTTCCCCCTCCGGGGGGGCCTGCAAGTCGAGATAGTTGTCGCCATAGGCGGCAGCAACATAGTCCGGTGTAGGCCGATAGCCCCAACCAAAAATCTTCTCATCCGTCTCTGCCCGCTTAAAGGCATCTTCCGGGGGCTCCACCTTGCGCCATACCCGTGGCGGTGCAACCCCTGGGAAGTTCCAATGGCATAACCGCCGTGCCAACACCTCGCGGTTGAACGCCGCACAGAGCCAATCCGCATCTGACTTGATCACCCTCAAGGCAACGCCTTCATGAACCTCGGCCTGGGAAAGCGACGACCCATTGTCGGTGGTCATCGTCTGGCTGAGGATGATTTTGCTAATCGCTGCTTCGCAGGCTGCGTGCAATGCCGAGTAATCTGCGGTTCCCGATCGCGACGCTTCCACCAGTTCCACCACTGTTCCCTGGGTTTTACGGAATGATGTCCCTGACCGAATAGCCTGAGCTAATTGCAGTGCCTTTTGTTTCTCCTCGAGGCTCGCATTCGCAGGCGTTTCCACACCCACCGTGGGTGCGGCGAAGTCCTCCAAGTAACGAAGCCAGGCCCGCATTCCGCCGCGCTTAAATAGCACGGGGAAAAACAACCACCGCCACAAACCACGGCCATTGGGGTCGTCGTCGTGGTCACCGCCGTAGGACAGCGACCAGATGCGGCTGGGGTCTAATTCTTCACCACGAATACTGTTTCGCCAGATGAGACGCGGTTCTCCGTAGGCCGTGAACCGGAAGCGATCGCGACGCCGGACTCGAATCCCCTTGCGATCAAAATCCAGT
The DNA here is from genome assembly GCA_039819245.1 of Cyanobacteria bacterium J06638_20. Taxonomy (GTDB): domain Bacteria; phylum Cyanobacteriota; class Cyanobacteriia; order Elainellales; family Elainellaceae; genus Vacuolonema. The sequence continues at coordinate 32,394 of JBCBSJ010000004.1, read as the reverse complement.
GTGACCTTGCCCTCGTCAGCGGTCAGCATCAGCTCGGCCACACTGAATCCGTAGAAAAACGTCCAGGATAGTTTCTCGGTCAGGTCGTCAAAACCCAGATCGTTGAGGAGTCCCTCAACCCACTCCGCCGCACGTTTGGCATCGCGGCGATCGGCTCCGGGCTCCACCATCCACTCAAAGCTTTTCTGGGCTTCGACCCGTTGCTGCCAGCAAGACTTCACTTGCTCATCGTCGGCAACCTTTTCGGCAGCTTCCAGCCCACCCCGCTCTCGGAGGAGAGGATCAAGGAAGGGAATAAGTGCGCCCACCCAAGCCAACGCTGGGTCTTTATCAACACCAGCGACTTCCAGGTCTAGTAAGGGTTGTCTAATTTCCGCTTCCATCCGGGCTCTCCCAAACTCCTTGCTCTGTCTCAACAAAACCCAATCGCGCCAACACCGTTTCTAAATCTTCTTCGTCGTAATCCACCTCCGTCGCAGGAATGCAAATCACCTCTTCCGCGTCAATCGTCACCACGCAAAATGCCTGTGGCGTCAGCTTTAGATCCAGTTGTTGTAACTGAAACTTCTCCTTCACACACACCCTCCGGGAACAGCTTCGCTCTCACAGCCTTGACAGCATCTTGCAATGACAGTGCATCCAGCGAGTAACCTGCCACCTGCAGCGTCTTAGCAACCCGCTCCGCCGCCTCCAACAAAGCCATCAACGCATAGTCGCAACCAGGGCACTCCTTCGACCCAGCAAAGAAGCAGCGACCAGACATAGTCTGTATGCCCACAACCCGCAGAGTCCGGCTCTTGCCCGGTTCCCATGTAACCCGCTGGGCCTTGCGTAAGCCGCCTAATTGTTTCTGCACCGCCGATGTGGACTGCAAACCCAAGTGCCCGGATACCTCACGAATCGTCGGAGGCAAGCCGCCGCTCGCCTCCGTTAATTCAAGAATCGCCTTCTCTACTTGCTCTGCGGTGATGCCCTTGCTTGCTGCCATTCCCTAAAACCAACTCACCGTGATCTCTTTTTTGCTGGGTAAATGCTCGATATTGACACCGCCAAACCGCAATGCCCACTCGTAGTTTTTGGCATCATCATCAGCGCATTGAACCTTGAAAAATTGATAGCGGGCAACGACCTTGCCCGAAAGCTTGGCGAGGAATTTCGCCCCATCTCCGATCCGAATTTTCATACTCCCCATCTCCGTCGTGGACCAATGTCTAGATGTACAATTCGCTTCAAGTTTCGATAGAGTCCTAATCCCCCATCCCAATTTGGGTCGCTAAATACCCCGAAGGCCAAATCAGCTCCGGTCATGCCAGGGCTACGCAAATCAACGGCCCTCCCATAGAGATGCTGGCTACGTCTGGCTCCTCCAACGCGAGAGTTAATGGGCTCAGGCCGATACCAGCTAGTTACAATCAACGGCTTCCCTAGTCGCTGGCGATAAGGCTCTATCTCAGTTGCCAGAGCGATGATGTTTTGCGTAATCTGATCCGACCGAGGAATTCTTTCCCCGCCATGCAAAGCTTCTCCCCAGGTAAAGCTGCCACCTGAAATAATCGGATCCTCCAGATGGATAACGCCTTTACCAGGGATTGGAATACCACCCGATCGATTCGTTCTTGGGCTATCGTTTTCCTCTTGTTGCCCTCTAGCTGAATCAATTAGATCGCCAATATCGGACTGCTTACGCCAACGCTCGGCAAATTCTTTCAATACTTCAGGCGCAACTTTATCTTGCAAATACTCCAGTGCATTTACCTGATGAGGAAGTTCATCAAAGTATCGTGCAACTCTTACTAGTTCAATCATCTATCCCTCTCCATGTGTTGAATAAAGAACCGAAAGCTACAGCACCAAGCGGCTGTATCGTGTCTCGCCCATGCCCATGTCTCCCGCCCATAAGTCATTGGATGTGCGGGGAGACCTCACCGTCTCAAACTCCACCGGAGCCGTGGGCGTGCTGGCCGCATATTGCGCCAGGAACAATGCCCAAGCTCTGTCGCCGTGTCCGTCCGTTTCGCTGGCGTCCACATCGAAACGGATGTTGCCCACCGCCGTCGTCACCTTCCGCAAGCTGTGGAGGTCATTGCGAATCTTGGAATTGCCTACAGGGATCCGGAGGGTTCTATCCTCAAATCCCTGTTTGCCAATCGTCGCGAGGGTCTGCTTATTCGTGTTGGTAAAAACAACCCCTTCAACACGACCCTCGCCATAACGCTCCTTGGCATCTTCCAAAGGCTTTTCGCCGATGCCTGTCTGGTCAAGGGCGTATCGTGCTACCCGATAGGTCTGCTCGATGCGATCGAGTTCCGCATCCTGTTCTGCAAAGCTGGCGTTGACCAGCTCCACTACCTCGCGAGTCACCAGTACATCGCCAACTTGCTCCAACACCCAGGCCACCCACAGGTGCTTCCTCCGGGCAATGTCATTGCCGACATAGCAAAGCCCACCCTGATACTTCTCTGCTCCAGAAACATCACTCTCGCAGCTACTGATCAGGTCATAGGAGAGCCATGCTGAGTTCTCATCAAGCCACTGCAGCAAGTATTCCTGTTTCCAGGCGTCCTCATCGTTTAAGGCTCTACGCTCATAGTCCAGATCAAAGGGCAGACCCATTTCTACCGCCTGCACAATATCAACCCGGTGGATGCTCCAAATGCCTGTCGTGTCGGTTGCGATCTGATAAAAGCGGTTGCCCTTACCCTGGGGCGTGCTGGAAACAATCATCCGCAGCCGCCCGCGAAGGCATGGATAAGCCGCCTTCCAGATAGCCTGAGAGTCTTTGTGGAAGGCAAACTCATCTAAGTACAAATTGCTTGTATAGCCGCGAATTGTGTCGGGGTTGGCTGGCAGGGAAAGTATCCGGCTGCCCGTGTTGGTCAGGATTTGGTAGACCTTCACGTTGCGGCCTTCACTTTCGCTATAAACTTCCTTCTCATCAATTTCCGAAGCTGCAATAGAGTAGGCCCGGAAGTGTCGCTTGGCCTCGTTCATTGCCTCAAGGGCTTGTCGCTCTCCGCGACTAATTAAATTCCACGGGCAAGGCCGTCCCTGGGACTCGCTTTCAAAAACCGAGTCCACAATCTCCAGGGTTGCAGTGAAGGTTTTACGCACACCCCGTGCCCAGAATAAGCACTTAAATCGGGGGCGATCCTTGAGGCTAGCAACTTGATAAGGAAGGAGTTCAATTGCGGGTTTCATCTTTGTTGCCCCTCCCCTCGATCTGTTGCTTTACGATCGCCTTGATTCCTTCGACACAGTGTTTGTGAAGTTCCAATAGGTCGACTCGAAACTCTGCCGTGCCCAGTCCCATCAAGTCAAAGGTCAACGTAAATTCCATCAGACCAACCCATAAACTTCTTCACGAATGCGGCGAAGGGTGTTGGCATCCAGACTGCGCTCCACACCTCGCGTCTGCTTCTCCATCTCCACAAACTTCTGCTCCAGCTTCTGCTTCAGCTCTTCGCGGTACTTACTGTTGCTGATATCCGCCCGCACCAGATCAGCCATCGCCCGCGCGATCTTGGTCAAATCGTTGGGAGATAGCTCCGAGTCCATCGATAGCCGGAACAGGCGGTCTTGAATCAGTCGAATGCTGGCCTCACTGACCACCCGATCGCCATCTGGGAACGCCTCGGTAAGATATTGCGCCGCCTGGTGGCTGTACTTGATCTGCTCCAACACTTCTTTGAGATCCTGGGCGACCCGATGCAAGGCGCTCTTGCTAAACCGCAGCTCCACCCCCGCTGACTCCAGTAGCCCGTTTACGGCCTGGGTCATCTCCACAAAGTTCTGAAACTTGTGCTCACGGATAATCGCGTCCACTTGGGACTGGATCTCGGCTGGCAGTTGGGCGTAAGTAGATGGCGTCATGTCGGGGCCGCTCCTACCACCACTTCTTGTCAGGGCGGGCGATCGCGGGTGGGCAATCAGCGTTATATTCCACGAGGTCAACTAGGCCATTGGTGCGAGTAGCCCATAAGCCATTCCCCATCGGCGTGCTGTGCTCGTCTATGGTGCAGTAGCCAGCCTCTTCCAAATAACGCAACAGCTCCTCGACCTGTTGGTCGCTAAACTGCCAGCGCATATCACGGGCGATCGTGAGAAAACTCGCGAACGACAGCCCCGGTTCTCCCGCATGAAACAGCGCCAAGCAAAACGCCCAGCGTGCCTCGCGCTTACTCTGATTCACCAACTCAGTCCCACCGTGAATCACTCGCTTTCCTCCTTGGTTCTGAGTGCCCGCACCAACATCAAGCTCATCTCATCCAGTCGCCGATGAAGTGCGTCCAGCTTCGCTTCAGTAACCGCCACTGATTTGACCCAGTCCTCACGCTGCAAATAGTTGCTAGACAGGGCTTTACGGATTTGCAGAATCTCGTTCTGAACTTCGCGATAGTGATCCTGGTTGGCTTGCAGCGCACCACCCAAGTTGCTCAGGCGCTGTTCAAAATGTTGGAACTCTTTGTGGCTCGGAGCTGCCTCAACCGCTGTGTCGAGTCGAGCGACAGCACTGTTGAGAGCATCGATCTTGTCGACCCAGCGCCGCAACGCCTGGTCAATAAAAAACTTTGTCGTCCCAATCAAAAGCGCTCCCACAAACGCGACGCTCACTGACACCACCGCGCTGGTAGGAATCTCCAACGATTGTTGTTGCGCCAAGAAATATGAAACAGGTTGCGTCGAGCCTGGGTTCGACACAACCTGTAGATCGTCAAAAGGAGGTTTATCCAATGGCCTGCCCAGGCTCTGTGACAAGACAAATGTACTAATTTATTGAGGGGTTTTTAAGTGTCAAGCAGCCCGCTATCTCACGGGGCATCCTCCTTGAGGATCTGGTAAACCCGAGTACGACTCAGGTCAAATCGTCTGCAAAGATCCCGCACTGTTACTCCACTCGCCCGCGCTTGCCGGATCGCTATGTCCCTAGCCTCTTGGGCTTCGGCTGCTACCCGCCGCCGTAGTAGCGATGGATTGCGCTCTGCGCCCTTTGGGATATATAACCGCTCGCCTGGGTGAGCCGTGCAAAGTCGCCGTGCCAGATCTTCACCCAAGATTTCTTGCATCCAGGCGTTGGGCACCTCGGGGATGTAGACCTCTCCCCCACCTCTTAGCGCACACAGCGCACCCAGGCGTTCTTCACCGATCAGCTGGGTCAGTTCCCTGAAAATGGTCATCGCTGCTGTCTCTCCTTTTCGCCAGCTTTCGTGCTGCCTGAATCCGCTCCAATGTGGCGTTTCGTTCCGCCTCGCTCATCTCCTGTAATCGGGGTGGCCCCTTAGGAGTCCGCGCCGCCGTCTCACTCTCCTCACGCCTTTTGTTCGCCGCTTCCACATGAGCCTTACCCTCTTCCTCCAGCGTTTCAAACCACAACCAGTTGGCATCCATCAGCTTGGATGACACACACCGCAACTGATCGCCACGAGCCTTTGGGAGGTTGTACTTCCCGAGGTGTCGACCCACCGCTGCCAGAAATGCCGGATCCCAATCGGTTCGACGTGGGCCTACCCACAAATGGCCCAGCCCCGCCACACATAGCGCAGGGTAGGGATGCCCTGGATTAGTAAACCGCGCATTCTGTAGCTCTGCACCGCTAAACTCACTCACTTATCCCGCTTCCTTTTCCACTCGACACTTCTGTTCATCGGTCGCTCGCCACAACACTCGCGCTAACGGCACAATCAATGGGTTGGGGACGTCGGCCAATCGCTTGTAGGGGGGTGGCGAAAGACATAGCAACCCTTCTTCCGCTAGTCGCTCGGCATATTGTTGCCCTGCTCTGTTTAGCCAGGTCTGTACCCGTGGATGGTCAAACTCGATTTTGAGACAAGTAAGAGCAACTTGGATGCGGGCGATCGCGTCACTCAGATCCCGTGTTTCCGGCTCCTCCATCCTCTGTCTCCCCCTGCAACCGCGTTTCCAAAATCTCAATCAACTGCTTTGCCTGGTGATGCTTTAACCACTCCACTCGCTCCACCCCCGTTACCGTTCGGCAGAACTTTTGCAACGCATCATCCCCTCGCTCCCGCACTTTCCCCGCCTGGTAGCACCGAATCCACAGCGCTCGCACCTTATCCACTGGCGTTTTCTTCGCCTTATCGCGGGTCTTAGGCGAAAGCTTCCCTTTACCCTTTACCCTTCTCCCCTCACCCTTTACCTTGAACCCCTTCTTCTCAAACGCCTGAATCACAGCATTCAACTCTGAGAGATCCATTCCCTTCGCCGAGCGCTTCGCCGTCACCCCCTCCAGGAAGTCTCGATAGTCGTCATCGCTTAAACCCAACTGCTTCTTTGCGATGTGGATAAGCGATAGGAGACGTTTCCGTTGCCCCGTTGGGGTTGTCACTGTTTCACCTCCCTCCAATCGCTAGCCCACATGAACTCAATGCCAGCAGCCTGGGCAGCCTGCGCGTCCTCGGGACGATCGCCCACCATCAACACCTGATCCGCTACCACTCGCCAGGAAGAAGCGCAAAGTAGATAACGGCATAGATAGTCAATCATGCCCGTGGCTGGCTTCCTGAAACACCGCTGAGCATTGGTGATGATCTTCCATTGCTGCCCACCATCAGACAGATCCAGCCACAGCGCCTCACCATAGCCTTTGTCTTCAGCGCTATAAGCGGCGAGAGCATATTCAATCCCGCAGAGACGCATGGCGAAAAACATCTCATCAATGCAGTCGCTAAGGGTCTTATGACCCGCAGCAACGCCGCCCTGGTTGCTCACGATGCCCATCAACCAACCTTCAGACCTGTAGCGGGCGATCGACTCAGCGGCTCCATCAATCAGCACCTGGTCTTCGGGGTGCTGGACAAATTCATCGCCAGACTTAGGCTTAATCAAAGTGCCGTCATTATCTAACAAAAGAATCCTCGCTTTTAAGCCCGATCGAGGTACAAACATTCCAACAATTTCACTCTGTGGCATAAGTCACGTTCCTCTAAATCACTACAGAGGCGCTGTGGGAATCGAACCCACCCAGTCGGCCTATAGACGGCTAGCACACCCGACAGTCCCGCTTTCTCCATTCAGCTTCAGCGCCCACCGGGGACGGGTGCCTTCAAGGCACCCGTCCCCTTAGCCCCGTCACACCACCATCGCTCGGTCAAACACCTCACCCGGCAAATGCCACTCAAAGACCCCGCTCTCTACAAACTTCTGCAAATCGCGGAACTGCTGCTCACTCGCAAAATTGCTTTCCTCAACTCCCATGACCCAGTACGGATCGTCGTCGGTTGTGCGCTTCTCCTCTGGAACTAAGTGAAGCCACACCGCCTGCTTCAGCACCGGAGCCTCACAAATCTTCCCGCCTTCCAACCGCATAAGGTAATCCTGCACATTGATCGCGCTGGCCTTCTTCAGGCTGATTTGGCCGACGATGTGCTCCTGATCGACAAAGGCCAGGTCAAACCATTCCTGATACTCACGACCCCAGCGAACCCCCGCTTGCCAGCGGCAAGCGATGGGCTGCACCCACAGATCTCCAAACACATGCTCCGTCCCTACAAAAATCAGCCCCGACTCACCATCAAACCGATAGTGCCGTGCGCTCTGCTGATACTGCGGATAAACAGGCTGCGGAGCCTGCGCCCACGACGGAACTTGCGTTTTTACTTCACTCATAACTCTCTCCTTTTGTTTGAACTATTTCCCCTGGGAACGGCGAAGTAATGACTCACCCATAAATGCCACTTCGCTCGGCTCTTCCATCGACAGCGCTACCTCACACCAGTTCTGTCGCTTTTCGTCTTCGATCACCTCGATCGCCTCCATCCACCACCACCGCCCAAGCACCCGCACCTTCTGCTGCTCTCTCCACCACAAAAGGTTCACCAAAGGAACCACGATCACCAGTTCACCCCCAGCAACCCGTTGGGTAAAGACCTGATCAATCCCAAAGAAACGCTTCAGAATCCGCCACTTTTTCATCGCCCACATACTCCAGTAGTGTTCTCAATCCCTGCTTTTCACAGTCTTGGATAAATGCTTCGGCCTTCTCCTGCGCGGGAAAAGCAACATCCCAAAACGTCCATCGATCCGATAGGCCGTTTCCCCATACATCGCCATAGTGGCTCTCGGCTAATGGCCCCACACGGCTGGCCCAGTAGTCTCGCTGCAAGCGCGGAACCTTCACGCAAACGCTGGAACGCTCTGCCTTCAAATCCCTCTCTGCCACGGTCACACCTCCTGCAACAACAACTCCAACTGCCCTGGATGGCGTTGCCATTTTTCATTTAGCTCCCATCCATCAGGCACCCGGATGATCAGCGCCGCTGCAATCTTTTCCGCCGACTCCATCGGCAGGAAGAACCCCTGAGAAGTCTTTGTACTGTTCTCAACAAACGGCTTCTTCTGCCTTAAATAAGCGTCTCTATACCGCCGCAAAAACCGTGTAGGGAAAAGGAAGATACTCTTGTAATCCCCCATGACATAGAACATTGAGGGTCGATTAATTCCGCTTGCTATGTAGCTGACGGACTTTGGAGGTTTCTCCGAAACTTCCACCCAAAAGCGGCTGGTTGAGCGGAAGATGCGATCGTATTTGATCTCAATCTGTGCTTTCCCTTCGCCCCGCGCTTGCTGATAAGCTTGGCTGCTCCAGGTGGAAAAATTGAGGCCAAAATAACGACCCAACACATCCTGTACAAAGTCTTGGTACTCCAGGCCCTCCTCCAACATTCGCTGACGGTAGGCCGCATAGTCGCCTACTGATTGCCCCATCTATCCCAGCCCTCCACCTCCTGTCTCGCAAACAGCTCCAGCCGACGACCGTAGGGGTACATTGTCTCGATCAGCTCTCGGAAATACTCAGGTTTTTGACTGTGAACCTTGCTTCGCTCAATGGTCACAACCGAATCTGTCTGATCCTTCACGTCTGGGGTGCAACTACCCCGAACGCAAATCAACAAAAACTCATGGCGCACTGAGGTGTAGTTTCCTGGGTTGTGGCGAACCTTGTCCCAAACAATGGATGCTTTGTATTGAAACCCCCATGATTCAACGACCTGGAATGCGTCAGGCAATATCGGGCTTGTAACCCACAAAAACAATGCGGAATCCGGCATAGCGCGATCGCGGATCTTTTCCCCTAGTTCGCAGATCGCTTCCAATGACATGGTGGGGTAATGGCGTTCCGCCCGCCCATAGCCGTCATTATCATTAATCACACCGCTGTCACGATACTTCCAAGGGGGATCGGCATAGAAAACGCGATACTTCGCGTCCGGCAACTCTGCCGCTTCCTGTACTTGCGCTCTTCGGTCAGCCCTCCGTTGCTCTCGCTCCGCACGGGTCGCAGCACTCACCGCCTCTCGAACCTGCGGGTCGCCCTTCAGTGACTCCAACACCTTGCGCTTTAGATCCTCGTTTTCCCTTAGAGCCTGCAATACTGCTTGCTGTGTTATCTTTTCCCCTTCGTTCAGAGAGTCAAGCACCCGCCGCCACACGGTTACCTGCTCAGAAGGAGGTAGCTTAACCAAGGGGCGAATCTGATATTCATTCTCCGGCAAGAGAGTGTCTACTGCGGTAGACATTCCTTCGTCAGAGGAATTGTTGAGTAGATTGTCGTAGACGTTCGCCGCGGCGATCAGTTGGTAGGCTCTCGCCCGTTTTATCCCCCATTTGGCCTCGCAGTAAGTCTCAAATATTTGAAACTCTTTGCGATAAAAACGATTCTCCTGGATTAAACCCAATGCCTTTCCTAAAACATAGAAGCCCTGGTTGATCTGCCCAATTGCTTGCTGAATGGCCTCTTCACACTGCTGAAAAAGCTCCTCGCCCTCAGCAATTTGCACCTTAAGCGTCTCCAGTCGTTCATCTTCGATTGAGGAAGCTAGTACATGCGTATCTTGGCTTTCTGTTTCTTGAAGGTTATCTTTACCTTGGATCATTACTCTCTCCTGATTCACTCGTTTCCATCGAATCTTTCGCTGCCCTGCGAAAGCGTTTCACCTCCGCCTCCATCTCTCGCAACACGCGCCCTAGCGAGTCCGCATCGCTTAAACGCACCCTTGCCTCGAACTCTCCGCCGTCTGGTGACTTCCACCGCCGCACGATGGTCGCCTTTCTACGCTTAGAGTTCGTAGCCATAACCCCGCGCCAGTGCCAGTATTTTGCGACGGCTCGCTGGGTAAGGGTTTCTTTGGCGACACTCCCAGCGAGATAGTTGTCGAAAGTCAAGATCTAGCTGATCTGCGATCGCCTTACCTTCGTAATGCCGTAGAAGCCAGTCCAAAGCTTGCTCCCACCCTTGTGCAGGGAAGGACTTGATAAGGTGTAACACTCGCGTCAGTGCGTACCCTTTGGGTTTGGTCTGACCCTTTTTCCAGGAGATGATGCAAGACCGCGAAACACCCACTTTTTCTGCCGCCTCGGACAGGGAATACCAATAGGTCAGGCGAGCTACAGCGGTACTCGTATCGATCTCGATAGTTGTTTCAGAAGTCACATTCCATTTCCTTCGCAAGTTCCAGTAATCTGCGACGGTTTGATGGCTGTGGGTCAGCGCGTTTGTTCTTCCACGTAGAAACCGTTTGATAATTTGTGCCGAGATAGTCTGCTATCAGCCGCAGTCGATACTTCTCCACTAATGCCCGCAAAACCTCTCGCCACGTAACATCCGGCCACTCTGCAGCCAACAAACCGATGCGGCGAAGTGCGTAGGCTTGGGGCTTCGTGTGCCCTTGCTTCCAGCTATTCACCGTATCCGGGGAAACCCCCACTACCTCTGCTAGCTCGTGGATTGTGTGCCAATGCAATAGCTTTGTCAACGCCTCCATCCCGCTCACACCGACTTCCCTCCCCGTTTCGTCGGACGCAGATTGGTACCCCGCGTCATAGGGCATGGCTGGGCGATAGGAGGACGATGAGGCTTTGGCTTTGGAAGCAAGACTGGCCCTGATGACTCCGCTTTAGCTTCGTCAATAGTAGGAGCCGGAGGGGCGATCGCCTCTCCCTGCCTCAAGCGCCACTGTTCCAGCCAATCAAGACCACTCGACTCGATCGCCCCCAGCGCCCGCGAATGCATCTCCTTCACCTTGAGCAGCGCAATCTTCGTCTCGATCGCCACTGCCCGCGCCCGCTCCGGGTGCTCATTCAGGTAGTTCACAAAGCCCGCCAACTCTTGGCGGCTCTCCTCATTCAGATCCGTCTGCAACGCAAAATCTAGCGCCACGTCCAACGGTGTTTCCGGTAGTCCCATCGTCCTGTCTCTCATTTCAAAAAGGGTGTTTCAAGCGTGAGGGGGCGTCCGGATCACCACCCTCGGCACGTAACCGTATCCGTAACCTCAGTTGCTGGTTCTTTCAGGTCTTTTCGTAGCGTTAGCAGAGCAATGCCAAAGCACCGACGCTCAACTTATGCGGGAGGGGAAGCGCAGTTGTGGCTATCAAGTCCCCTCTTTTACTTGCCAGTTCCGCATAGGGGAGAACCTAGCCCTGGAGGTGTTCATCCCTAGCCCTCGCGTCTTCCTCAGGGGTCGGGTGCCTTGGAGGCACCCGACCCCTAAAGCCTCAAAACCTCACCAATCCGATCGCAAATCATCCAGCTCCTCTGCCAGGTCAATCGACTGACGGGCTAGCGACTGGATCGTCTCTTTGTCCTCGATCGCCGTTCCCAATAACTCCCGACGCTCCAGTTGCAGCGCTATCACTTGCTGTTGCAGCACATTAACCAACGCTTGACAGCTCAGGTAATTCACAAACTGCACACGGGTCAGTGCCTTCACCTTCTCCAAGTCGGTATAGGCGCTCAGAGCTTTATCAAACATCCGAAACAACATCTGCTGCTCCAGCGGCAACACTTCGATGGGTGCGGGCACTCGAAAGGCCACATCGCCATCAGGTAACCGTCCATCAAAATCCGTCATCTCCGCTCCCTCTCCTACCGTGTCCCGGAACCCTGCGTATTCCCTGGCCCCCCATACACAGGCGGGGTTTGGCTTTGGCTTGCCACCACCACCACCTGCTCAACAATTGGCTCTGGAGGAATCTCGCAAATCGGCCCCAATCCAAAAAGCAACAACATCCTGTCTCTCCTAACTATTTTTTGACTGGCTCTATGCCGCGCCCTGGCGATACGCAGCCAACTCCGCCACAAACGCCCTCGATAGCGTCAGGGTTGATGTTTCACGGCGCTCCAGCAAAATAGATTCAATCTGATTCACCTTTGCCCAGATCGCGGCTCGCCCCTCCGGTCGTGCATCAGGCAACTGCACAAGATAATGCTCCGCCAAGTCCTTCAACCCGCCCTGCGAAACAAGGCTCCTCCAATACAACTCAGACTGTAAAAACTGCATGACTCTCTCCTGTCTCTTACAAATTCGGATCCTCGACCGCTCCGCTCCGCTTCACCACCGGGGTTCGCTCCCCCGTGTCACGGATCAACTGATAGGCCGCAGAATATCCACCTGGCCCTGGCTTCCGTGCCCGCACCAGCGTTAGATACCCCGCCTCAATCAACGCCCCAATAAACTTCAAACCGTTGTGCTTCTGCACTCCCAACTCCACTAGGTCGCGTAGCTCAAACGCTTCCCCTTCGCGCATCAATGCCCAGGCTCTATCCCGCGCCGTTTCCCCGGCCTCGATCACAAATTCCGTTTGGCTGTTTACGTCGAATACCGCGCTATAGTCGCTCCGCACAATTGGCGGCTCTGGCCCCAAGTCTTTTGCTAACCGATAGCGGTTGCGATCCTCATGACCCCGAGCCTCATGCTCCAGCGCCAAGATGCCAGACAGCATCAAAGGCCGTACAAACCGCCGCACCGTGGGATACGCACAGTCGCTGGCTTCCTCCAGCTCGTTGAGGTCAAACCGCCGCAGCATCCGGATAACTGACCACATCCGCCGCCGTTCATCCGTCGCACCCTGGCGTTGCCGTTTCTTTTGTCCCTTCACTCCAGGCATCACCAAAACCTCTATCTCTCTCCAATCAGCAACCCAGTCCCCGTTTTTTAAGGGGGACTAGCGAGATTTAACTCGCCTTCAAAATCGTTGGATTTTTCCCAAAGTCGCGCAGATCAAGGTTCTCAACCTTGCGCCGCTTTGCCAGCACACTGCACTTCTTAATCGCGGCCTTGATCCGTCGAATATTGCCGCCGCTTTCCCGCAGGATGCGTTCTTGCAAATCGTCTCCCAGTGCCAGATGAGGCGCATAATGCTCAATCAGCGCTAGCAAATCCTCACCATCTGCCCCCTCAAATTCGACCCAATGCGATACTCGGTCAGCCATCTGCGGATAGCGCTTCATGTGGCGATCAACACCAACAAACCCTGCCGAGCTGGAAGCACCCAGCATAATGACGGGGATGGCCGCGACGTCATGAATGTCGCGCACTGTCTCAAACAATGCCTTGCGCTCAAACAACCGATCCGCTTCGTCGATATAAAGGGGTCGCCCCGCCGCTGCCATCGTCTCGATCAGTTGCTCCAGCACTTCCCCATTCGTGCCGTGAGTTACGGTCTGTCCAAACTCCTTGAAGATCTTGCGGAGTAGTGCCTTCTGACTCATCCCTGCCAACATCCGCAACAGGATGCCATTCTCTCGGGCATAGGTCGCCGCTGCGGTTACGGTCTTGCCCATACCGGGAGGGCCATAGCAAAGCACCATCCGATCGCCGCTTACGTCCAATTGTTGCAAGGTGCTTAAGAATTTCGTAACATTCTTGATAGGAGCCAATTTCATCGGGTTTTCCTCGGTCTAACAGGCCAATCTTTTTTCAATCAATTCACGTTTTTCTTGCGGCACCATGTTGTCTAGGAGCTCCATCAACTCCAAGACCGTGCCGCTTTTTGATTTCAAAAACTCCCAATCATCCACTGTCCATTGCTTGATAGGGCGGCGGGCAATTAGGGTCTCCAATCGCGCCGCATCCTTCTCCTCTGGCGTCTTCAAGTCGTCCCAGTCGCCGAGTAAATCTGCCGCTGGCTTAAAGTCAGTCGGGATATCGTAGTCGGCGATCGTCCTATCCTCCCGCTTCGACCCAAGCTCCACGACCGAGCCATCCGCGACACCGAGTTGATGCGCCAACGACACCTCCATCTCCTCGACAGCCTCACCAATCCGAGCCACCGTCGCTGACTTGCCATCCAACAGCTTCAGCGGATCTGCCGCTATCTCTTTTGCGCTCTTTCGAGCCGCACGGCCTGCCGCCGCGCCCGCCTCGCGAATGCGCTGCGCCCCTGCTTTCGCTGCCTTCGCAATCCGCGCTAGCTCTTCATCGGAGATCGAAACCTCCCACTGCGCGGTGCAAATGACAGATTCCTGTTCGTTATCCAGCACATACAGCTTGCGAGGGTCGTTGTCTTCGAGCACCCACACCTTCTGCCCAACGACCTCGCCCAGCTCCGTGGCAACATATCGCCGTCCGTTGTGGCGAATGCCGTTGGCGCTTACCCGCTTCAACGCCCGTGGCAGTGCCAAAATGCGTAGCTGATCCACCGTGGCGGTCAGCTTGCGAGTCGCAAACCCCTGCTGCAAAAACTGCGAATATTTGTGGGTCGGGCTACATTCCAGTCCACTGTGGGTGCGCTGTTCATAGTCCGTAGCCCATTGATCGAGCCAGTCTTGAAACTGCGTCCAGGGCATCGCCAGATCGAGCAAACTAAGCTCCCCTTGCGCTTCCCGTTTTGCCACCCGCTCACAAACGCTGGCTCCCACATGGGAAGGTAACAGTGGGATTAGGTCATGGTTCACAGTGCGGAATATCCGCTCAATATGGGGCTTACCTTCTGGTGTCCCTGGTGGCGGAGGGTCAAGTACAAAGTCCACCGCCTTCGCGAAGGCTCGCAGACGTTGGTTAATAAACTCTTTACCGTTGTCAGGGCGCACGACGCGGGGCACCCCCCAAGACTCCAGGGCTCGAATCAGTAGCTCTACACTCGCCTCACCCCTGGGGGCCGATGACAGTAGGAAGATGACGCGGCGGGTGGCGACATCTATCACTCCCCCGTAGGAGTAGCGTTTCTTCTCTCCGTTGAAGTCAAGGATCAGGTCGTTGCGGGTAAAGTCTAATTCCCACAGGTCATTAGGCTCTAGCCCTCGGCTGCGACTGCCAAACTTCACAGCCAAGCTGTTTTTGTAGGCCCGTGGGTTTTGTAGTTTCAGCCACAGTGCCCGATCCTCTGTTTGCAGGTAGGTTAAGTAGCGCTGCACCGTGCCGATCGCCAGCTTAAAAGGCTTAATCTGCGGCAGTTTGAGGATCTGTCGTGCTGTCGCATTCACCCCTAGATAGCGAATTGCGCCTTGAATCGCCGATTCAAGCTCAGGATCTTCATGGATGCGACCATGTCCATATCGCCGCGCCCCACCCCGCCCATCGACTAACTGCAATGGGTTGGCCTTCGCAGTCTTCTCCCAACTCTTGAGAGTGCTCGGAGCCGGACTTTTGGGGTAGGCTCGCGCTACCAGTTCCGGCACCTCTAACTCTCCTCGGTCATAGGCCAAGCGAAACTCTTCCCAACACTGCATCGCAGTATTGCCACTGGCTTTGCACTGCTCCACAAACACTGCAAACACATCAAGCATCAGCAGTTTCGCTTCCCGCTTATCTTCACGGGTTAGCCGTCCACGCGATCGCGTTGTGCGAGTTCTTGGCTTAGGCGCTGGTTCATTACTTGATAGGCTCCCCGCAGTTCGCTCTTCAACCCCACCGGCAGGTTCCCCCAGCTTTCCTGCAACAGCGACATTGATATCCCTAGCCGCTGCTTCTCCGTCAGTGGAGGACGCGGTTTCATTTGCTTCCGCCACTCCATCTGCTCCGACACGGTCGGTGCTGGCTTCTCCCTGTGGGGAGTCAAAGATGTCACCAAATCGTTTGTCCCCACAAAATCCGTCCAATTCATCACAAAGCTCCTGTCTCTCTTTGTTACCTTCAAGCTTTTCCCCTAGAGCCTGAGAGCCTTCAAGGCTTTCATCTCCCAGCGCTATCCGTACCTCCACTGGGAATGCCTCCAGTGGATAACCAACAAACGGACGGCCTCTCACCTTTACTAGCCCTGTCTTCACACGCCCATCCTCAGCAGCGGCCACCAAGTCGCAAATCTCCTTTCGTTTTTTGAACGCCTGGACAGTCACACTAATTGACCTCGCCGCTTCGCTTAACGTGTAGAACGCCATAACTCACCCTCTAAGCACCCGTCTTCTGAACAGGTCGATAAAACCTTGGGAACACATCCCAAAGTTCCAGTCCCAACTGCTCCGCGATATACTTCTCAATCCGGCCAGAGCGCGTCCTTCCTAAAATCGTGTTAGACACGGCTTGCTTTGAAACCTTGAGTTCACGCGCAATCCGCGCCTGTGTGACCCGTCGTTTTCTCAGCTCTGCCTTAATGTCTTCAGGGTGCATAGCCCCCTCCCACAAGCTGACTAATCAATTACGAGCCTATTAAAGCCTAAACCATTTGTCAATGATCAATTTGATTATTAGGAGTACGGGTGTTCACTTGTCACTATGATGGGTTGACAAGTACACTAGACGAGGTGTTAGTCAATTTGACAAAGATGGATTCAGAGGCACGCCTTCAAAACCTGCCCGCCTATCTCAAGGAATACCGGGCTCAACGAGGGCTTAGTCAGCGCAAGTTTGCTAAGCTGATTGGCGTTTCCTACGGAGCCGTTCAGACTTGGGAGCGAGGCATTGTCACACCAGAGACATTCAATCTTGAACGGATTGCAAGAGCGGCGGGGCAGAGCCTTGCAGAGTTAGAAGCGAAACTACAAAGCTTCGCGCCCGAGTACCGCACGGCAACCACGCCTGCACTATATAGCTCCGAAAGATGGGACGATATCGTTGATGAGATCCACGACTGGCGGAACAAATTCCTAGCTCAAAACCCAGAGCTAGAGAGCACCGCTGATGCATTTACGCAACATGGAGACAAGATGGCCCCAACCCTAAATGATGGGGATCTCTACTACGTTGACAAAACTGACAAAGATGCCCAGCGAATCAGTGGTGGTATCTATCAAATCTCCTTTGGTCAGAAACACTGCGAGGTAGCGCGGCTACAGAATTTAGGCTCTACTCTCAAAGTCAGTTACGACAACAATACTTACGAGTCACTCGAATTTGCCCTTGATTGTGTTTCCAGTTCCCTAATAATTCACGGCAGAGTCGTTTGGGTCGGTCGCAGACTAAAGTAACCCACTATGTATGATTCTCAAATCCCACAAGAAGCCCAATTTTCACAAGAAGTCCTTCATCGGATATATGAAGCCCTTGACCTTGACCCAAACACGGTTCATCTAGCCTTAAAACCAGGCGAAGAGTACCTTATCTACGCCATTGCGAAAGTCGCCAATGGCGATCGCGATCTCGGTAGACTTGTCAGCTCTCCCGAGCCAATATCCCACTTAGAGGCTATGACTTGTGCTGACAAAATCATCTTGGTCAGACACAATACCGAACCCATTACCGAATACACGATTCAGTCTCATCTACCCATGCAAAACCATCTAATTGATCTCCTACCCGTTGCCACCGCCCTGAAATGTGGACTTTTCATCGTTCATTACACGGGGCACTATCTCGCCTACTTCAATGCAGACGAAAATGCTAACCTCATTCAAAATTACGAACAGATGATGGGGCAACGCGCTGCCGAGCTTCTCCCCGAGCCCATACAATCGACCGTAAAGGAGGCCCATGCCAAAGCGATCCAAACCGGGCAGGCCAGTGAATACTTCTATGACCACCCCACTAGTGGTCGCAGACGCAAAGCAGTTGTCATTCCCTACCCACAACATCAACAACTAGCCATCTTCACAATGGATGCCACTGCTCCAGTTGCCATCCCTGCATAATGCCACTGCATGCAGTAAACCATAAACTGACAAAAGCCCCGGCAAATACCGGGGCTTGGGTGACGGAGTCCTAGCCATTAATTGTTAGAACACAACCTCTAAGCCAAACGCCAATAAAGACAGAAGCATTGAGCCTAGACCAACAGCTAACCAGAGTAGCTTTGGCAGGTATCACAGGGAAGCGCTTGATGTACAAGGAATTGAGCAAGGGCTAAAAGTCAATTTCCAATCCTGGAATATTTGGAGTCGCATCGCTTTTGGGGAGAGCCTGATCAAGCAGAAATTCAAACTTATCCCAGGTTGGGGAGATTCTCATTAATGCTGTAACAGCATTGAGATGAGATCTAAGATGTGTCTTCCCAAAAGTTTCTAGATACTGGTGATGTTTGTTGTCACGCCTCCCATTGGCATTAATAGGATTCAGCCGTTGCAGCTCTTCTAGAACCCCAGAAGGAAGTCTTTTGTAAACAATGTTGTTTGTTAACTTTCCTACAATTTGAGGTCTGTTTGTGCTTCCTGGAGTATAGATCCAGCCTTTAAGGCGGAAGATGTGTTCGTAGTATTCATCCTCGAAGGTCTTCGCCCAAGGTCTAAGCTCTGGAGTGATGTAATGATCTAAGATCCGCCGCAATGCATAGGCATCTCGATCTTGCTGATAACCTGTGACTTCATCTACTAAGGCAATAATGCCAACACTGGCGACCCCCATGATAAGCTGTTCACACCTTTGGGCTACATGAAGTTGTTGCTTTTGCAAAACATTTGCTGCACGAGCTTGCAAAACAGCCTTGCATATCTCTATTAACAAGGTTGCTTCGTACCCATAATTGATCTGCCCTGAGGGAGAAAGTTGAAATAAAATTGGATCACTGATCGCCCCCCTTAATTCCTTAGAAATAAAGGGTTTCAGCCGATTTCCATCGACAAAACGTGCTAAACGGTCGCTCCCCTTCTGAACGTGGCCCCCCCTCTTCATGTCGAGGGATTCAATCATTCCTTTACGAGTAAAAACCCGCTGCCTGGTGTTTAAGACATAGCAAGGAATCTCGATATCTCCAATAACGAGGGGGTTGTCAGGGGCTCCGTGTGTAACTCGTGGCAAGTTGTTTTCCTTGTCGTCCTTCTTAGATAGTCTCATGTTACTTGCCCCCTTCTTCTTCAGATCGCGCAAGACGCATCTTCACTCGAACAGATCTCCGTAAAGCCTCAATATCTTCTTGGAGTTCCTCCAGTGCCTCTTCTCTTGATCGCAACTCCTCGCGCAAAACGGTAATTTCTGATACCATTTCGGACTCAACAGACAGCAAGCAACTCAACGCATCAGCATCATCTGGAGTGGCGTACTCAACTTGTCGAACTGGATAATCATCAGTTGATTCATATCTGTCAGAAAAGTAGTAGTACGATGGCCTGCGCCCAGCTCCAGGGAGACAACTCAAATATCCACCTTCAGTTAGCTCAGCAATTCGCTCTCTCACTACAGATTCACTAGCTTGTAAGCCTTTGGCTTCAAAAGCGTCTGTGACTTCTTTGATGGTTACACGGTCTTGACTGTCAAGGATCTGGGCGACGACCTCCCAAACCTTTGCCCCGAAAGGGTCTAAACTTCGCTCGTCGACATAAACTGAATCATCGTCTTGAGGCATACTCTTTGCCCCCGTAGAATCTAGAGGATGCAAAATCCTCAAGTTTGGTGCATTATTCACGTACATCAATCTTCCTTGCAAAAGGGTGGGTTGAGGGGCGCGTCGGAGTCGAACCGACTAGAGGATCCGTGCAAAGAACCTGCCTAACCGTTTGGCTTGCGCCCCATTGGACAAGGTGAAAGGGAAGTTGAGCATAAAGTCCGGCAAGACCTATATAGTGCTTAGCTTCCCAGCTCACCTAATCTATCCGCTAGCAGTAGGGGTTGAACCCTTGCTGCTAATTGACCTTTATAAAATACAGTAGGATACCTAGTTACAACAAGGGTGGCTTGCCAAAAAAGTCAACCCAAGAACTGCAAAACGATTCCACGCAGGATCCAAAGATTACATCTGAAAAACCTGTATCCCTTTATTTGCTTGAGTCTGAGGAAGCTTTGACCGGATACATGGGGGAGAAAAGACAAAATCTTAAGATTTTGTGAAGTGGGAAGATCCGTGAGATCTACACGCACAACGGAATACTGAGACACACTAGACTAGTTAAATTGTTCCTACTACAAACCCCTGACACCTCTCAACGAGATTTCAGGGGTTTGCAGTAGGTTATGACTTTTACCAGTCATCTACCTTGGCATTGCAACCACTGCAACAAAGATTTCTATCGGCGGCTGCAAAGGTGTCAAGACTAAGTCGGAAACACTCGGTCTCACCTGTAGATATTGCTGTTAGCCCATCATCAAGGTGGGCACCCTAAACGTAAGGGGACTGCCCTCGTTAAACCCACAAGCAGTTAAGCATATGTCTAAACCACTGCAATACGTAATCGGTGCCATCGCACTTGTCTTCACAGGCTTCCTGGTCTACAACACCTTCACCACCAGCACCACCGCCACACCAGACACCCGCGAAGCCACCACCGACCTCCAAGAAGCCGTCGACCACCTCAACGAGACCACCTCGAAATAGCAACGGCAAAAACTAACGAGTGTTCCACATCAAACCTAGATCTCGTTTTGACACTATGTGACAATCCAGTTTTGAAGCGGAACACTCGACCATCTTTTTTGAAGCAAACTGTCACAGATCACGTTAGGCGGTGCGATCCAGTTTTGAAACGATCTCGCGAATCCTTCGCAATAGGCTGTAAGGCTTGTATCCCAATACGTTCAAGCTTGTCCCGCCTCATCCCAACGATCCAGTATTAGTCGATCCCTCACATTGCTCTTTTTCGCAAATAATCAACACACCCGGCTCTTTTACCTGTGGAGAGATCTGGCGATCGCCCTTCAAGGTATTGCGCACAAATGTTTGTGGAATATATTTAGCTCATCACTATCGGTTGGCGATCGCCATGAGTAAGTCATGGGACATTAAGCAATTGCCCGGAAAAATCCAGGCCTGGTGGCATTCCTGGAGTACCTGGAAGTATTGGTTGTTAGGAGCCCTTCCCCCTTTGCTAGTCACGATTGCTGCTGCTTTTGTGTTTCAAAGACAGTATGCGATGGAATGTGTAAATTCTGCCGATCTGGATGAATGTATATTCTTGGGGAAGACGGCTTGGGAGTGGATGGAATTACTCGTCGTCCCGATCCTTTTATTGATCGGTGGTTTCATTGCCGATGGCTACTTCAAGAGTCGAGATAAAGATCGCGATCGCCAGGCAGCACTGAAAGACTACCTGGATGACATGACAGACCTATTTCTCTGTAATGCCTGGAAATATGCGACACAACTCCAACTGTCGAATTTCTCCCCCTTGCTAATAGCACAACCTAATCCAGAAAAGGAAAGGGTCGCTGCGATCGCTGAAGCTAGGACACTGGCCGCCTTGAATGATCTCGATAAAGCTAGACAAATAGAGTTAATTAGATTTCTATCGAAATCTGGGCAGCTACAGCATTTTCAGTTCCCAGGGCAGAGACTAAATCTGCAAGAGGCAAACCTGTGGGGAGTCAATCTGCAAGGGGCAAACCTGGAAGGGGCCAATCTGCAAGGGGCAAACCTGTGGAAAGTCAATCTGCAAGGGGCAAACCTGGAGGAGGCCAATCTGCAAGGGGCAGACCTGGGTTCTGCCAATCTGCAAGGGGCATACCTGAAGGACGCCAATTTGCAAGAAGCAGACCTAAGGGAAGTTAATCTGCAAGGGGCAAAACTGTGGTACGTCCATCTGCAAGAGGCCTACCTGGAAGGGGCCAATCTGCAAGGGGCAGACCTGGGTTCTGCCAATCTGCAAGGGGCAAACTTGTGGGGAGTCAATCTGCAAGGGGCAGACCTGGGTTCTGCCAATCTGCAAGAGGCAGGTCTGGCGGGAACCAATCTGCAAGGGGTATACCTAGGGAGCGTCAATCTGCGAGGGGCAGACCTAGGGGGGGCCAATCTGCAAGGGGCAGACCTGAGGGAGGCCAATCTGCAAAGGGCAGACCTGGGTTCTGCCAATCTGCAAGAGACATACCTAGGGGGGGCCAATCTGCAAGGGGCATACCTAGGGAGCGTCAATCTGCGAAAAGCTATTCTCTTAGCAACAGACTTGCGTGGTGTTCTAGCGATGACGATTGAACAGTTAGAGCATCAGAACCAGCCTTACCTTTGTAATGTCGCTTTACCCAACTCTACTCAAGACATTAATCCCGATCGCGACTGCGCCATTCTCCCCACGGTACTCGTGGAAAAGTCTTTTGAGGAGAATGTCTCCCTATCCTTCGAAGAAGCCCGCCAAATTGTTGAGAATGCTCGACTAAGACGATGGGACTAGAGAGTTGGATATTCTTAAGAGGCGATGCGGGAAATTACGTGCAAGTATGGCTACTATCACATAGCTCTGGGTGGACTCAGTGAGCCTACAATGAGTCTATATGCAGAACGGCTGAGTCATATGTCTGCTAAGTCTTTGCGCCATTGACCTAAAGTGAAAAGCTGCACAGCAGCTTTTCACTTTAGAACTCGGGAATGACAATCGATCGACTCCGATCGGCATAGTGTTCATACAGCACCTTGGGAGACACCCTAGCCAAATAGCTCACATCAGCCGTGCTCAGATGTTGCAGCGCGAGAGTAATCCAGGTATGACGGCAAGCATACTGTGATAGGTAGAATGCGATTTGCCCGTCACTCTCCAGTTGCTTCACCAAGGGTCGCCATTGTCGCGTCTGAAAATTGTGATAGTTGATGCGGCCCCCGTCACGGCCTGGGAATAGATAGGCGTCGTGAACAGCGGGTATGGGCTGGATTTCTTGCAACAACCGTTGCAACCGATGATTACAGGGGAACCGAGTCGCCCTGTAGTTTTTGGTTGACTGGACTTCCTTCATGTCCACTGGCAGAGCCTTGTTAATCAGAACTTCGCTCAAGCTTGGCGACACATCCCCCCATGTCAGGGCCGCTGCTTCTTCAGGCCGTGCGCCTGTCCAAAACAGGAACTTGACCCACGGTGCATAGAAGGGATGCTCTCTCTCAAATGCCAGAATGATCACATCACGCTCGGTTGCAGTGAATGCAGCCCACGCCTTCTCACTCGGGCGCTTTGGCCGTAGATGTCGTTGCAAGCCTCGAAACGGGTTGGCGGCTACCATATCACTCTCCTCTGCCCATCGTAGGCACGCTGAAAACTGTTGTAGGGTTCTACGGGCGGTCTCGACGCTGTAGGTCTGAAGTAACCAGTCACGAATCTCCAATGAGGAATCAAGGTGATAGGCAGCTTGACGCATCTTTGCCAGTCGCCGGGTGATTTTCTGGTAATCGCGCTGATAGGTTGATGGTGCAACCTGACCTGAACGAAACTGGCAATAGGCATCCCACAAGTCACTCAACCGCCTCACACTAATTTTTCGAGCGGTTCGCGCCACGTTTCACACACCCTCATCCACACCATTCGCGGGTCAATGCCCCGTTCTCTGCCCAGGGCTTTCCCCCAACAGACTCAACTGTTCGGCGGGTTGCCCATACTCCTTTTCCAAATGCCCCGCCAACACATTCAGCGCCTTGCCCGATAGAAAAGCCCGCACCCGTCGCCAGCGTTCCTCTTGGCTCAGTTCCTCCCAGTTGCGGCGCACATAACCTGTGCCGCCCTTCTCCCGAGCGATCACCTTCAGACCCCAGGTGATTAAGCGGGGGGTAATGTCATTGCCGGAAGCGGAGAGGAAGTCTTTGTAGGCGGAAATGAGAGCCAGAGCGTCTGTGCAATCCTGGTCAAGCACTGTTATCACCCTCTCCACCGCTGTCTAAATGGCTAAACCCCGCTTCCAGCAATGGATTACACCCTGGATCGTCAATGAAAGCAGCCCAGAACGGCTCTTGTTCCTTGCTTTGAGTAGGGTTTACGGCCTGGTTGGGCAATAAGTTTCCCGCCTTTTCTGGCTCGGTCGCCCCCAAAGGGCGATCCGAGTCCAGCCCCTTCGCTAACCGCGCATCGCCTGTGGAAAACCCCCCGATATGCTCGGGATGCCATAGGTCGGCATGTTTGTAGAGAGTCTCCCCGCTAATGCCCTGGGAGGCGAGATAGTCAAACCGTTGGGTGATGCCCGATGGCCATTCCTCGCGGTTGAGGGCATCGGCAATGGCAAAGCAGATTCGCTCGACGGCGCGCTTTCGCTGGAACTGGTTCCATTCGTTCGTCCAGTTGATTGGCTCTGGCTCCACTCGCTTTTTACGACCCGATGCATAGCGTGATTTCGTACAAAATCGCTTATCCCCTGAAGACTTTGCAGAAGCCCTCTAAGAGACAGGCTTAGAAGCCGATACGGCATTTGAACTGTGGGAGGACGGGGAATCCCTGCTGATTTAGTGATGGTTTTGGGAGAGAACTAGTCACAACTGTTTTCATAACAGTTTCAAGTGCAAACCTTGGCAGGCAATCCGCTTGGTTATGTGCCCATCCCCCCCTTTTCCTATCCCTATGCTGACGGCGATTTCAGTTTGAGTGGCGATGCCATTGCCGTCGATTGCTTTTCGATCAGTGTGCGATCGACCTGGTGGCTAGGGTGCTGGGCACGAATCGACAGCACCCTAGCCACCCTTCCCGCTCCCGCTATCTCAGAACGGCTTCCTTGCCCCATCAATCGGGGAGCCCGACTCATTGCCGTTCCTCAGTGGGCACAATCCAGCTTCCAGATTGGCTTTGAGGTTCCGTATTGGATTGAAGAACTACGAATCGAGGTATACCTGCATGGCCTTGCGTAAGCTGCTTGTCTTGGTTGGTTTCGATCAATATCAACTCCCAGAGGGGGACACCCTCGATGCCATCGTGACAGGGATAGGAGCTGATTTAGTGAACGAATCAGCGACCAACTTGGCCCGGTGTACTCCCGTTTGCCCTGGCACTGGCGCTGGCGCTGGAGGCTTTCAACCTGCTAGAGCCAACACAGTCGGAACCTCCAGAGTCATCGGGCTGATTGGCGCTGAGCAAATTGCACCAGGGGCTAGCGGTCTGATCATCAACTTTGGCATCCTATCCGCAACCACAGCCCAATGGAATGCCCTCACAGGTCAAAGCGCAGGACTCACCCCCGGCGCAATCTACTTCCTTTCAGATGTGGTGCCCTTTCGCCTCGCTACTAACCCCCCGCTCACCACGGGAGATTTTCTAGTCCGCATCGGGCAAGCCCTCACCCCAACGCAGATGTTTTTGAACATCCAACCCCCTATAGGTTTGTGATATGCCAGCCAGAAAACCTTTAGTCATCATTGGTGGTGCCATCCGTCAGCTTCCCCCAGGGGACACTGTAGACGCCGCGTCATCAGAAGTCGATGTAATTGCACTCACAAACGACGGAGCCACCGCCGCCCCCATCGGTTCCCCCGTCTACATCAGTGGAGATAATGCCTTTCAACTGGCCAGGGCAAATGCCGGGGCAACCGTGAATGCAATTGTCCTGGTCAGAGACCCAAACATTCCAGCCGCCGCAAATGGAATTGTGCAGACAGACGGAACGCTCACAGCTACCACAGCCCAGTGGGACTCTATCACCGGGGAAAGTGGCGGTTTAGTCGCTGGCTCGACCTACTTCCTATCTGCCGCCGCCGCTGGCCAGCTCACCCGCACCGCACCCGTTACCCAGGGCGAGTACGTGCTTCAGATTGGCAAGGCCGTTAGCGCTGAAACCTTGGAAATCACCATCACCGTTCCCATTCAGTTATGAGGTTGCCCATCATTCTGCTCAATGGCCAGCTTCGGCAATTGCCCACAAATGAGCAGCTATCGACAAATCCCGCCTATTGCAGGATAGGAGCCAGAGGGGTGGCAATTGCTCACAACAACGATGTGACGTTAAACTTCTCCGCTGAGATAGAGAACACCGCTTTTTTCAATAGCCCAACGAACAGGCTCAAAATCCCTCAAAACGGCATCTACTTCGTATCTGTCTATTGCCAATATGCGCCGAATAATAATGGCTATAGACAGCTACGAGTATTAGTTAATGGGACAGCACAAAAGTTTGTGAGACAAGATGCTCCCGCCGTAGGACTCTCACTAACAGAATTGTTCTCTTTCCAAAGCAATGAATATCTAACGTTTGAAACCCTGCAAACGAGTGGAAGTTCCCTAAATCTCAGTCAGTTCACCGTCTCAATATTGAGGATTGATTAATCGTGGATTACCCCGCTCTACTGTCCTTTGGAGGGGCACTACTAGGAATTGTGGGAGCCGCTGTCGGCTTTTATGGAAAAATTTCAGGTCGATTCTCATCCCTTGAAAATAGAATCACAGAGAGTCGAGGGCGAGATGATTTACTGAAAGCACAAATCCAAGACCTTAAAGAAGAGATGTTAACCCTAAAGGTTGGCGTCAAGGAACAGGTCGAACATGCAAGGAAGCGTTTTTTCTATGAGTTTGAGCGCTCAAACTCTCAGTATGAGAAGGAGATGAAAGAGCTATATCGACAGGTTTCAGAGGTACGTCAATTCTTAGCCAAAAGCACCGAGTTCAAGGAGAGAGAGTATAGGGATGGTTAAAGAAATCGCCTTGCGGCTCATCACATTCGGGTTCGAGTTCGCAGAATTCTACGCAGACTTCAGGAAAGAGCGCAACGACAGCGATCGGAAAAACTACCAGGTAGCAATCCGGTCAAATGGCATCGTCATCAAGCATTTGCCGACTGAAATGGAAAAGCATTATCTACGAATTTAAATACGAAGGGTTGAAAATCCTAGTATCAGTAGTTTAAGCCCAATATTATTGATCTGCTGTCATCCTTGGTGTAGCTCCTTAATCTCTAAAGCAAGATGGGACGTCTGGCTTATTTGTAAAGGTAGTGATATCAGGCTGTAAGGAAACAGTGCCGATGTTTCGAGAGGTGATAGTATCCAAATCGCCAACTTCAAAGAGACCCGATACACCAGCACTGTTGTTATCGAGTCGGAAATCGGTTGCACTGTTGTTGTTGAGTACAACGCATACATCACTGTCCTCACTAGTAGATATGACTTCGACTTCTGGTGCCCCACCTGTGTCATTATCAGACACAGTATTGTCTTGAATATCAGTAATTACTGTGGCCTCGTCGTTGATCGTTAGAGTGATGGCCTGATCACCATTACCCGTAATTTGGTTGTTGCTGATACCTGCCGAGTTGTTGGCAATGTCGGTCACGTATTCTTGGAAGCTTTCATCGTTAGCAACACCTCGAATACCCGCGCCCCCATTTCTACGAATTTGATTGTTGTCGATAGCAAACTCTTGAGCCGCGACTTCGTTACTTACAATGGAAATGCCATCTCCGGCGTTGTCTAGAATCTGATTTCCACGGATAAAGGTTTCTTGGGCTGCAGTCAAGAACCCATCCAAGATGCCAGACTGCAGCCGAATTCCATCACTGCCACTATTGCTGATGGTGCTGTTTTCTAAAGTTAGCTCTTGTGAGCT
This sequence comes from Cyanobacteria bacterium J06638_20, assembly GCA_039819245.1. Lineage (GTDB taxonomy): Bacteria > Cyanobacteriota > Cyanobacteriia > Elainellales > Elainellaceae > Vacuolonema. The sequence continues at coordinate 5,091 of JBCBSJ010000004.1, read as the reverse complement.
GATGTTGGTAACACTAGCGAACACCCCTTCTGCACCGCTGTTGAGAATATCGCCTCCTCGAAAGAAGATTTGTTGATTGCCAGCGTTATCGGCAAGTCCCAAAAGACCTTGGTCACGGCTATTGAGGAGGTTGGTGTCCGAAATATTAACAATTTGCTCCGGGTTAATGCCTTGGAGAACATTTCCTGTGACTGAGACTTCAATACCAACCCGAGTGTCTTCGATTTGCTGGCGACGAATCGTGGCTTCAATCTCGCCACTAGCGTCGTTTTGAATCAAAATTCCTTGCCCTGAGCCCGCTCCTCCCCCTGTTCCGAGGATCTGGTTGTCAAACAGAATGACGCTATCTGTCACATTGGTGAGAGAGATGCCACGTTCACCAGCGTTAGTAATAGTGTTGTCACGAATTTCGATATTGGCGACTGAATCACCAGTGACGGCATTCCCGGGAGCGTCAGTAATTCTAAAGCCTGAGAGAATGGTGCGATCGCCCATGATCACCAGATCAGTAGCTCCAGCATCCTGAATCTGCGGGAAGTTCCCATCCCCAGAAAGGGGCAGCTCAACCAAAATACCATCGAAGTAATTGATTTCAGGTGAAAAGGGGAGACGCGATGGGTCATCTGGGAAGCCAGGGAATGGTAAACCCGCAATGAGCTGGGTTGGCCCTTGAGATAAAACACGCACGCGCTCAGGAATGATGAAGGCAGGGATATCGGGATTACTGCCTGCATCGACATACACAATATTGTTGCCATCAGAAATTGTGTCGTCTAAGGCTTCTTGAATGGTGCCAAACGGATTTTCGAAGGTGCCATCCCCCTGGGCTTGTCGTCCCAAGGTCACATGGACAAATCGATAAGGCTGCTCTTCCTCGGGATTCTGCAGAGGTTCGATCACTTCATCCACAATGGTCTCTGATTCTCGCTGGCTATCAATTGGGATGGTTGGGAGGCGGACAATAGGTTCACCAAGGCGGGCAGGCACTTCTTCAACCTCAGTGATGGGGCCTCTGGGGCGCACCCGTGGCCATGTCAACCCGGCAGACAAAACCACATTACTGCCAAAGATATCATCATCCTGCACGGCTACGCCTAACCGCAGGTTTTGGTTGAGGCGAGCTTCTAGGCGCAGCCGCCAGCCGAGGGTGCTATCTACTCCTTCCCCATCATAGAAATATAGACCCCCAAAGCCACGGAGGTCGCCGTTGCCGTCATCCCAGTCGGCCAACTCAACCCCAGCTTCGGCATCAAGTCCAAACAGAGAGGCTTCATAGATGCGGGTAATGCGTTGCTCTCGGCGACTTCCGAGCAGGAGTAAATTGCCTTCAAACCCAGTTGATAAATCAAAGCCACTATCAAAACTTCGTTCATCGGCCAATTGGCGGGTGTCCCCTAATGGAATGTAGGCATTTATGCGAAAATCCCAAGGATCTCCCAGGCTCTCTAAGCCTAGCCCCAATTGATAGAAGGTGTTGTTGCCGGTTTCTCGGCTATCCAACCCTACATATCCTCCTAAAATGCGATCGCGCGATGAAGAGTAGCGACGATGACCCAACAATAAGCTACCGCCAAAATTACCATCATTGTCTAACAGAACCCTAGGCACTAAAAAAGTAATAGTCTCGCCTGGATCTTGGTCTAACGGAATAAACCCTTCGAGTTGAATAACTCCCTCATACTCAGCATCTGAGGTTGAATAATCAATCCCAATTCGAATTGGAATGGTTAAGTCAATGGCCGAGGCTTCAGTGGCAGCTTGGGCAGTTGTCGATGGGGCAGTATCTGAATCAATGGGAGTGATTTCTAACGGTTGGGCAATGGCTGGAGCAGACGCTGAAACGGAAACGAAGAGACCAGCTAGCAGCAGAGAATCCCTGAAATTCATGACGGTGTATATGGGTAAATGATTCAACGGATCGAAGGGGTGAAGAAACAGACAAAATATATTTCTGATTGCTTCTTGGCTGGATTGGACTATGGCTCCAAACCTTCATTTGACGTGCACTTCGATACTACCTGGGACATTCCATTAGAAAATTCCAGGTGATATTCGAGACAGGAGTGAAGCCTGATGAATTGACAAAAATCAAAACTGGCAGTTGAAGCCGCATCTATATCAACAAAGTTCGCCCATGAGAATTCTTATCAACTAGTGATGGTGGGTTTCGCTTGTTTAGCGGCGGTTTCAATCGCCACAACTTAAATTTTTGTCAGTCAAACAGGAGTGAAGCTCAACTGTAAGTAAGTATTCTATTTTCTAGATAGAGTGTTCCCATCTTTGGGTTAGGTGCAACAACTAATTTTTTTATGCTCCTTCTGAATTGGGCGATCGCTTAAAAAGCAATGCCCTTTCCCTAAGAAGAATGTAGGGAAAGGGCGATGATTTCTGATGCTTTCACGCGCGAGAAAATATTACGAAAGATGAAGATCAGGAGAGATGTGGTAGTGGTTTGAATGAATTCAGGTTTACTGACAACATCTCTTCTGCATAGGAAGGTGATCAGAAAATGAAATGCCGTGGAGCCATTGTATTGACATTGACATCTTCGAGTACGGCTACAACCCTAAAGGTGCCATTGAGGTCAGCTCTAACGACGGTGTCGGTGCCTCTTTGATTAAACCGGAGGTCGCCCATCGATTGAACCTGTTGGATTTGCTTGAAATTGATCCGATCTTTGACAATTTCAAAGTCAGTAATCATATCTCCAAAATCTCGAACAGAGGTGTAAATGAACTGGTCTCGTCCCTGCCCACCAGTAAGAACATCGCGACCAAACCCGCCAACTAGCAGATCATTACCACGGCCTCCTCGCAAGGTGTCGCGGCCCGCACCGCCTTGGAGGCGATCGCGTCCACCGCCACCATTTAAGATGTCGCGCGCAGCATTTCCGTAGAGACGATCATTACCTGTACCGCCACTGAGAACATCCCGTCCGTTACCACCAGTCATAAAATCGTTGCCGCTACCGCCATTGAGGATATCGTTGCCTGATCCTCCGCGCATATCATCGTTGCCGCTACCGCCATTGAGAACATCGTTGCCGCTATCACCTCGCATAGTGTCTTCGCTACTGCCACCATTAATCAGGTCGTTGCCGCCAAGCCCACGCAAGATGTCGACATCGCTGAAGCCATTGAGGATATCGTCACCATTGGTTCCGACAACGATATCTCCACCGGAAGAGCCGAGCCCTGGGGTTGGGCCTGCAGGCGTAACGTTGACGATGATCGTGGCAGTTTCAGTGACACCGCCAGAGGTAATGGTGTAGGTAAAACGATCGGTTCCTGAGAAACCGAGGTCAGGGGTATAGGTGACCGTGCCATCTCTGTTGATGACGACCGCACCGTTATTGCCCTGCGTAGTGCTGGTAATAGTGGCCCCATCACCTTCAAAGGTATCGTTGTCTAGAGCTGAGATTGTGACAGGCGTCGGAACTCGGGATGAGTTTTTAACCGTTGCGTTGTCATTTCTGACATCACTGACTGGAGTAACGACAATCCGAGCTGTTGCCGTTTTCGCGTCCCCGTTGGCATCGGTAATTGTGTAAGTAAACTCTTCGGTGCCATTAAAGTCGGGGTTAGGGGTGTAAGTGAACGTGCCATCCGGGTTGAAGACAATCTCCCCGTTCTTAGGCCTTCCGACTAAGGCGTAGGTTGCGGGGCCATCGCCTTCATCGGTGTCGGTTACACTACCACGCAGCGGCGCATCTTCCCTGATTCTGAAGCTATCGTCGGTTGGATCAGGCACAGCATCCACTGTGACCTCAACGGTGGCCGTTTCGGTTACCCCACCGGACGTTACGGTGTAGGTAAAGGTATCGGTGCCGCTGAAATCAGGGTTAGGAGTATAGGTGACGGTGCCGTCAGGGTTAATTGTGACCGTACCGTTGGTACCGTTGGTGACCCCTGTGATTTCGGCATCGGTGCCTTCAAATTCGTCGTTATCGAGCACCGAGATTTTGACGGGGGTATCTTCCTTGGTACTGCTGCTGTCATCGGCAATGTCAATGTCAGGAGAGACCTCGACCTCGACGGTAATCGTTTCGGGAACGCCACCAGATGTCACAGTATAGGTAAAGGTATCGGTGCCGTTGAAGTCAGGGTTGGGGGTGTAGGTCACCGTCCCATCCGGGTTGATGGTCACCGTCCCATTTTCACCATCGGTTGTTCCAGTAACCTCAGCATCGGGGTCTTCGAAGGAGTCGAGCACAGGAATGGTGACATCACTATCTTCGTCAGTGGCGACTTCATTACTGGTGATATCGCCATCCGGGTTGACCAACACTTCGACCGTCGCGGTTTCCTCTACCCCACCAGAGGTGACGGTGTATTCGAACGTATCCGTGCCGTTGAAATCGGGGTTGGGGGTGTAAGTGACGGTGCCATCGGGGTTGATGGTTACTGTCCCATTGGCCCCATCGGTGACCTCTGTGATTTCGGCATCGGGGTCTTCAAAGTCGTCGTTGTCGAGGACCGAGATCTTGACGGGGACATCCTCGTCGGTGGTGGCATTGTCATCGGCAATGTCAATGTCAGGGGTGACCTCGACCTCAACAGTAATCGTTTCAGGCACGCCACCAGAGGTCACGGTGTAGGTAAAGGTATCAGTTCCGTTGAAGTCCGGATTGGGGGTATAGGTCACCGTACCATCCGGGTTGATGGTTACTGTGCCATTTGCACCATCCGTTTTGCCAGTAACCTCGGCATCGGGGTCTTCGAAGGAGTCGAGCACCGGAATAGTGACATCAGTGTCTTCGTCAGTGGTGACTTCGTTGTTGGTGATATCGTCATCAGGATTGACCACCACGTCGACCGTCGCGGTTTCCTCTACCCCACCAGAGGTCACAGTGTAGGTGAAGGTATCGGTGCCGTTGAAGTCATCGTTGGGGGTGTAAGTGACCGTGCCATCGGGGTTGATGGTGACGGTGCCATTGGTCCCATCGGTGACCTCTGTGATCTCCGCATTCGGGTCTTCAAAGTCATCGTTGTCGAGGACCGAGATTTTGACGGGGACATCTTCATTGGTGATGGCGTCATCGTCGTCGATATCCACTACCGGATTGACCACCACGTCGACCGTCGCGGTTTC
>JBCBSJ010000003.1:0-122847 GCA_039819245.1 Cyanobacteria bacterium J06638_20 | reverse complement strand
TGTGTGATCAATCACTCTAACAGTGGGGTTGTAGCAGAACACATCATCAGGTTGGTTGGTTAAGATCGAGAGGTGTCTAGGGGCTGTCATCAATTAGGTGTTAAAGTCCTTCCACAAAAGCGTTTACCGCCCCTAACGAAGCTGTTACTCAGGAGACTATCGCTTATGGGCAGGCACATTGACCGAATCGAAATACTGGGCAAAACACAGCGCAGTGAGGCCATTGATGTACTGGCGAACGCGTTCCGAGACTATCCAACGTTGCCATCTGATCCGGCGGGTCGACGGTCACATTTGATGGGCACCGCGGCTCTCGATGCGTTTGCTAGTGCACCTGATGCGACACTATTTGGTATCTCACGCGATGGTGAATTGGCGTGTGTGGCCTTCGTATTCACCGACGGTTACGAGCCAGGTGGCTTAACCTTGGCATTGTTCCTGTGGCGTATGTTGAGAGTCATCGGCTGGCGGCAGTGCCGCATGATGGCGCGCGTGATGTCTGAGAAGCGACGCGACGGTGGTGAGCCACTACTGGAGCTGATGCTGTTGGGCACACGCAGCGACTACCAGGGTCAGGGCTTGGGCCGTACGATGCTGCACCACCTTTTCGATTTTGCCCGCGAACGGGGTTATGCATCTGTGGTGCTCGAAACTGCCAAGCAAACTCCAGCCTTTGGGTTTTACCTACGTGAGGGCTTCGAGGTGGAAAAGGAGATTGTATTGCCGACGATGCCGCTATGCATGATGCGTCGGTCGTTAGATTAAGCGAGCTGAAGCGCTTCTACTATTCCTATCAATGTCATCAGAAAGCGCGCAGTGGTAGGCGCGTGCTTCGTCCGAAAGATGCTCTCGTACTAATGATGAAAGCCATTAGCCAGCAATCCTGAGAGCAGTTGAAAGCTGTGGTATCTATGAGATAGCCTCAGCCGAGGTTCAGCTATTCAGCAGGGTAAAATCAAGGTTATGAAGCTGTAGTTGATGAATGACTCTGCCACTCGATGGAATACCAATATTATGAATTTCAGGCGATTGATCGCTCACTGACCAAAGCTGAGCAGGACTATGTGCAAAGTTTATCGAGTCGGGTAAGACCGACTGCCACGAGAGCTGTTTTTACCTATAGCTATGCAGATTTCCGTGGGAGTCCGTTGTCAGTTCTGGAGAAATGTTTTGACGCCATGCTTTACATGGCGAATTGGGGCAGCTATCAATTGGCGTTTCGTTTTCCAAAGTCAGCGGTCAATATCCCTGAACTGGAGTCTTACTGTCTTGACAACATCATTGAGGTTTCTACAACAGCAAAGTATGTAACCCTCAATATTGAGATTCATGAAGAGGAAGGCGGTGGGTGGATCGAGGAGAACAATAATTGGCTGAGTGCGTTGATGCCGTTACGACAGGCCATTCTTCAAGGAGATTATCGGGTTCTATATCTAGCCTGGCTGCAGGCAGCAGCGGTTTCTGACTACTTGGAGGATGATGTACAAGAACCCCCCGTTCCACCCAATTTGCAAAAACTCAATGCTCCACTCCAATCATTTGTTGACTGGTTAGAACTGGATCCGGATTTAATTGCAGTGGCAGCACAGGTCAGTCAAACGCAAAAAGAACTCAAAGAACCTTTCAAAGATTGGGTTAATGCACTCTCGGACAAAGAGAAAACAAAACTGCTCGTAGAAATTGTTACAGGCGACTCGGCGATCGCAAGTCAGCTCCAGGCACGTTTACGTCAGAAGTTTGCTCAAGCCCCTGAACTCCCCTCTATATCTGATGTTGATCGGCGACACTTTTCAGAGTTAAGCGCCCTCGCTGAAACACAACGTTCGGAGCGTCAGGCAAAAGAGAAAGCTGCAGCCAAAGCCAAACGCCATCGGTATTTAGAATCCTTAAAGCCTCAGCAAGCGCAGATTTGGGAAACAATCAAAGATCTGATCGCTCGCAAGCAGGCGCAGCCCTATGAGCAGGCAATCCAACATCTGATTGACTTGCGGGATTTAGCGGATTTAGAGGGTAATTCAGCGATTTTCCAGTCTAGAATTCGACAAATGCAATCCGATTATTCGAGCCGTTCGGGTTTGTTAAGGCGGATGCGTGAAGCTAAACTTCTGAGCGGGAAGAAGTAGCCAACGACTCTTGGCGAGAGGTGAATTGTGCAACCACTGACCAGAGCCGTTAGGGTATGGGCGATCGCTGAAAAGTCTATAAGTGCTATGCGCTTCGGTAAAATCCAATCATTGTTTGACAGCCCTACAGCGGTGGCTTTCAAAAAATGATTTGTCCTAATCTCAATGCGTAAGGCTAGAGTGGTCGCAGTAAAGTGTATTAATTTCCTCGCCACGGTTGCTATTGTTAATTGGCCACGCGGCCTCAGCACACCCGGCTGGGTGCAAAACCTGCAATACACCGTCCGACCCATCCACTATCTGGATGCGATCGCCACTGCCGTGAGTCTTGTGTCAGCGCCACGTTCAAGTATTACATCGTGAACACCATGCGGAACCATATTGCTACAGTAATTCGCGCGTCTGTTTGTGCGGTCTTTTTAGGCCTATTTATCTTCATCGTGCCAGCTTTGGCGTTAGAGATTGAGTTCGGTCAACAGGTTGAGTTAAAAGCTAGAAGCTCCTTGGGCGTTCCTCTGCACGAGTTGCCCCAGCCCAGTTTATTCGGTCGTGCGCCTGATAGGGCAAAGGCTACGGTGATTGGCTTCGATGATCAAAAGCGCTGGATCAACATTCAACTATCTGATAGCAGAGAGGGTTGGATCGTTGAACGCTACATCGGCAAGGTGCTGACGACTGAACCTGACGGGTCACCCCCTGATTCTGGAACAGTTCCAGATGATGATATCGTCCAACCTCCGCCTATCGTTGAACCCGGTCGTGTTATTTTTCCTGGGCAAAGCGGTGATCAATTGCTGCGGCAACTCAAGATCATGTACTCTCCGCTTGATGCTGTTGGCTACCGCAAAGCGCGTGATCTGCTTTACTCACAAATTGATAATGAGGCTGGCATCGTTGAGGGTATCTATACTGGCTATCGCGCGCGCATTTCTCGAAACTCACGCCGACCTAGATCAGATGCGACGGCTGCAGGGATCAATGCTGAACATGTTTGGCCTCAAAGCAAAGGAGCAACCGGTGCTGCAAAAAGCGACATGCACCATCTTTTCCCAGCCAGAGTGGAAGTGAATGGCGATCGCGGGAATTACCCCTTTGCAGATATTCCTGACAATCAAACAGATTCCTGGTACCTCGATGATGAGGAAGAGTTTGTCAAGCCAGCTCCTCAGGTCATTGATTTGTACAGCGAAGGTGATCGCGGTGCATTCGAGCCTCGAGAAAGCAAGAAGGGTGACATTGCTCGAGCCATGTTTTATTTCCAAACAATCTATCCAAATCGTGCAGATGATTTCTTCAACGCTCAGCAAACAACTCTATGCGCATGGGTAGAGGCTGATCCAGCTGATGCAGGTGAAATTGAGCGCAGTCACAAAATTTTTAGTACTGACCAAGGGAATGAAAATCCTTTTGTGTTAGATGAAACGCTGCCCCAACGGACTTACTGTAATTGATGACTTCGCTTATTCTAATGCCTTGATATTTTCGTGGTATTGAGCATTAGAGTAATTCCAGTGCGATCGCTCACCGCCCTAGTCTAAGTTGAGAAGCGCAACTCAGTAGTTAGCTGAGGCTTGTTGGGCGGCTGTTTACAGACTCTTCACATGAGGAGGTGGTATCAAGATAGAAGTGCCACAGAGATGAGTGAGATGCCAACGTTTATGGAATGATATGAGCAGTTGTTGGGATTATCTGTAAATGTCACAGCATCGTAATCGCGCTCAGAAGATCGAAGTGAAGTTTCAGCTTTGGGGATGGGCTTTATTCATCCTATCGGCGAGCTGCTTTGTAGCAGCAAGTATCAGAGTGGGAGATATCTTAAGCCTCTTGGGCAGTTTATTGTTTTTCTTTGCTTGTATCTTGTTTTTGATTCCCTTAGTGATGGTGCGCGAGTAATGAGTTGCCGAATTCAGCGGTAACGATCGCCCATAACATTCCTAATGCTCGTTGATCCCTGCAAGCTCACCTTCTAGTCGCTTGAGGCTATCTGTAGTAAGTGATTGGAACATTGGGGTATTGGCGATCGCTAGCTCACTTGATTGTCTCAATCGATGGAGGCCGATACTTGATGCTTGCGAGGAGTCTCGCGATGTCACAAAAATCTTGATCGCCAGCAAATGTGATACGTCACCCGTTCATGAGAACTTTGACCGATTTGGCGAAATGTTCGGGTTTACAGTAACACGCAAAACGAGTGCCGCCGATGGCACAGGAATTCAGGAACTGAGAGAGGCGGTCAGAACAGGACTTTTTGAAGACGAGGAAACAACTGATGAAGCACTTACTGATGTTGCGATTGCTGTCCATGCCTTGTCGGACCGGCTTTGTGAGCTGATAGCCGAGAATCCCAACGTACTCATGGAGATTGAATGGCGCGATCTTGAACGCTTGCTTTCAAGGGCACTCGCTGAATTAGGCTTCAGTGTGAACTTGACTCCGCCTGCCAAAGACGGTGGCAAGGACATCATTGTGAACTGCACAATCGCAAAAGAGGAAAAGACGTATTACATTGAGGTAAAGCACTGGCGAAGTAGCAGCCAACCCGGCGACAGACACGTTTCTGATTTTGTCTCTGTTAATGCCCGTGACGCGACTGATGGTGGGCTGTTTATTTCATCAACTGGCTTCACGCAATCTGTGTATGGACGTATCAGCGAACTGACGAGACAGAGGATTCGTTTAGGTGAAGAAGAGAAGATTGTGTCACTTTGCAAGCAATACGTCAGAAAAAGAGATGGCTTGTGGCAACCCGATTCGCTACTGCCCGATCTGCTATTTGAAAACACAATCGGAGAAACGAGATCATAAGAAAATGCACCCGAGTCGCGAAGTCGGGTGTTTTGACAATGGAGAATCTCTCGTCGCGACCGGGTGACTTTAAATGTTAACCAGAATTAACTTTATATCATTGAACCTATTAACCAAGCGATCGCCTAGGCTCAAGACTCAGGTTAGCAATGAATTGATGGGTTCTTAATCAAACGCTATTGCCAAAACTTAGGGACTTGCGTAAAAATAAAATCTCCAAAATCCAGAGAGGGGGGCTGAGCTTGCAGCCCCCCTCTCTGGATTTTTATTTTCTTGCTAATCCCTTACATAGTATTTGTTAGGACTTTGGGTTGCCACAGCCCATCCCAGTCTTTACCTGGAGGATGCTGCTGTAAATAAGTGATCCGTTCTAGATAGAGACGACTCGGCTTATCATGAGGGGCGGTCGCCACACAGTCAGTAAAGTGTTGGTATGCTAGCTCCCATTGCTGATGCCAGTAGTGCTCTAAACCCCCTTCGAAGCGATCGCGTAAGGTTGCTTGTTGCTCGGTTAAATTGCCAGCTGTGTCTAAGAGCTCATGAATCATGCTGGGTTCAGTTTGCCCTGGTAAGAGGAGGCGATCGATTGTCCGAGTTTCAATGACATCTGCAGCCGCTTTGCGAGTCGTTGCAGAGAGCAATATCGTCGTGCCATAGCGTTTGCTAGCAGACTCTAAATATTCAGCAACCTGCATAGGTTGCCCCAAAATAGTGTAGGACTTGGCATGTTTTGAGCCAATATTCCCTGCAACGAGTTCTCCTGTGGCTAAACCAATCCGAATGTGAATTTCAGGTAAGCCTTTTCGAATACCCATGATGTCAGGTAATAAACGTCGTAGCTTGACGAGTTGCGACAGTTGTTCTAGAGCAGCATAACAAGCCAGTTTGGCATGGTCTGTTTCGCTGACAAAGGGAGGGCCCCAAAAGGCCGTCACGGCATCACCAATAAACTTATCGAGAACACCATTGTGAGCCAAAATTGGTTCTGACGCCAAGGTTAGATATTGATTAATCAGGGCAACTAAGCCTTGAGGCGTCAGCAGTTCACTCATCGTGCTAAAGCCTGCAATATCTGAAACAAACACCGTCATTTCTTCTTGGTGCGTCGCGATCGCCTCACCGGATTGATCCAATAGCTGCTTGATAATACGAGGATCAACATATTGTCCAAAGGTTTCTTTGAGATGCTCCTTGGCTTGAATGTCCGTGACCATCGCATTAAAGGATTGGGAGAGCAGACCAATTTCATCGTGGGATGAGATCGGAGCACGAATATCTAAATCGCCTTGCTCAACAGCCTCTGTGCTCTTCACTAATCGTCGAATGGGGCGCACGAGCCCAAGGGTCACGGCTGAGGAAAAGGTGAGTCCGAGTCCTGTTGCGATCGCAGCTAAAATCCAACTGACGCGTAGGGCTTCCTGCTCATGTTGCTGAGCAGAGCGAGCCGATGCGGCGGTAAACTCGCCTAATTCGAACAAAACGCTCTGAATACGATGGTCAAAATTGTCTTCAAATTTTTCCAGTTGTTGGTCAAGAATCTCTGCGTCGTCTCGTTCTCCGGCTTGTAACAGGGCAAAGACTTCTACACTTTGATCATGAAAGTTCTGGTGATCTGTTTCTAGTACCTCTAGTAATGGACGGATACGAGCAAACTCAACGACATCTTCGGCTCGCGTCGCATTCTGCACAGCGATTTCAGCGAGGGCGATCGCCGCTTCCAGTTCTTCATCCACTAATGTGCCGCGTTCTTCAAACTTAGCTAGTTCCGCCTCCACTAGGGCAAGATCAACCGGCTCTGTTTCCAACAATCGCACCGCCCGTTCGTAGTGAATTTCTTGTTCGAGGGCGTGAATGTTAATGACAGCAACGCTTTCGGTCAATGTTGTTAGATAGTTGGCGAGATCAAACAACTCGTTGTTAACGAGAGCAATATTGCGATGGTTAATATAAGTAACCCCAAGGAGTAAGGCCAACATACTGCTGGCAATCCCAAATATTTTGACACCGATAGAAATCGTAAATCGCTTCATAATGCCTCTTGGGCAAGATTGATCAAATATGGATAAAGAAAGATGCCGTGATGAATCCTATTTCTGGGTCATCTGCCAAACGCCATCCCAATTGGATGGTGGGGGATGATTCCGAAAGGTTTCAATCCGTTGGAGATAGAGCTGTGCTGGTGGATCGGGGCGATTGCTCGTGATGCAGGCAGAAAAATGGGTATGGGCTTCACCCCATTGCTGGTTTCGGTAGGCCGCTAATCCTTTGGCGAACTCACGCTGTTGGTAACGAGCAATCCCATCCAAGGTCAATTCATGCCCGAGCAGTTCATAAACTCTGACAGGTTCTTCTTTACCGATGACCTTGATCCAGTCGAGTTCTCGGGTTGCATAGCGATCGCTGAGCATGGCTTGCGTATCTTCTGTCAGGGCGATCGCTACCCCATATTGCTTGGTGACTCCCTTCAGCCGCGAGGCAATGTTGACTGTGTCACCCATGACGGTATAGGACTTTGCTGTTGCTGAGCCCATATTCCCAACAACCAAGGAGCCCGTTGCAATCCCTACCCGTAGGGATAATGGTGATGGAGAGGGACTGGAAGACACTTGAGATTGCAGCAGTTGCTGAATTCTTGAGAGTTGTGCCTGTTGTTCAAGGGCTGTCTCACAGGCAAGATTTGCGTGCTCATCAGCATCCGCAAATGGTGGCCCCCAAAACCCCATCACCAAGGTGTCAATAAACTTATCGATGACCCCAAACTGATTAGAAACGGGACGAGACATCAAGGTTAGATAATCATTGGTTACGGTAACCAAATCATCGGGTGACAGGGTTCTTGAGTGTTCACTAAAGCCCTCGACATCCGCAAAGAAAACCGTCATCACTTGGCGATCGCCCTTCGTGGTGGTGTCTTCTGCAGGCGTTAATAACTGCTTGACCACGCGCGGATCAACGTATTTGCCAAATGTCTCTTCGAGTGTGGCTTTGGATTTTAGCTCCTTCACCATGTGGTTAAACGCTGTCGTGAGCGTTGCAACTTCATCTCGACTTGATGGCGTTATCAACGTATTGAAGTTGCCTTGCTGCACGGCTTGCATGCTCTGGCTCAATTGCTGCACTGGACGCACCAACCCGAAGGTCACGACCCACGCACAAGCGCCTCCAAGCACGGTGGCAATCATGGCGATCGCCACGCTGAGCTGCTGCACAATTTGCTGGTGTTGTTGAGCACTTTGGGCTGCTGCAACGGTAAAGGCCCCTAGCTCTAGCAAAATATCTTCAATGCTGCGATTAAATGCTTCTTCCTCTGCGGCTAACTCCTCTTCTAATCGATGAGCTTCAGCAAATTGACCGGTTTCCAGCAACCCTAGTACATCCACAGCATGATCGTGAAAGTCTTGATGGGCATCTTCCACAGCCATGAGCTGAGCTAATAAATGCGCTAGGTCTTGGCGTTGAGTATGGTCCGCAATGAATATACTGGCCTCATCTAGCATGCCTTCAGCCGCGAGTAATTCTGCTTGAACCTCTTGATTGCGCTCCTCAAACTCGGTAATTTCAGCCAGGATGCGATCGCGATCAACGGGTTCAATTTCGTAATGCTTGAGAATTCGCTCGAATAGAACTTCCTGCTCTAATGCATGAACATCGACTTTGGCAACAGCATTTGTAATCGGGATGGTGTAATCCACCAGCGATTCAATTTCTTCGCTCACACGTCGCAGTCGATTAGAGGAAACATACACCACAATGAGCAGCAACCCTAACATGCTGGTAGCAATACCAAAAATTTTGATGCCAATAGGCACCTGCCGCTTCTGTAAAACCGCCACAGTGTTCAATCCTTGATATGCAGGTAATTTGGCTCAATGTCTTCGGTTAGCAGATGTTATTGCCCTGTAGCCTTGTCCTGCCTCATCGCATTACTGAAGTGTGAGTATTGACCAGGCTGTTTCTTTAGAGTTCACAGACAACCTGCAGGTAGAACACCCGACAGACGATTTTGCTGCAATTCTTTACCAAAGGAGCGGACTAGGTCGTGCTTCAAAGCCCGCCGCATACCCCCGCTTAAACCACCGCACAGTGCGTCAGCTTCAGGGCTCAAGGACTAAAGCCAGATCATAATCGCTGCTATCGTTAGCATCGCCAAGTCATTGACCGCGTGTTTCTCATAGCATGTGGCAATGCGCTGATGCTGTTTGAACCGATTGAGGCTACGCTCGACCCGATTACGTTCTCGATGCCGTGTGGCGATATCGCACTGCATTTCCGCAGCATTTTTGCGGATTTCACTGCTTACGAATCTGAAGTGTATAAGATCCGGAGATGAGGACTTTATCCACCAGATCTGACGCTGAATATATAGTTGTCTTGCAACCTAGATTCAGCTACTTTGGCCATCTACGCTACCTAAAGCCTGGGCGTATACACGAATACTTCAAACATCCGTTGCAAGAGCTAAGCCATTCGAGCCTATCTACAAAACTGGCGCGAAATGCAATAAACTTGGCGCTTTATGTGATTAGCCAGAGAGCTTATGCCCTCTATGCTATTTTTTATCAATCTGAATTGGGGCATCAATCTAGGCCTCACTTCTGAGTCGTACTGGAGGAACACAGTCATGAGTAAGACAATTTTGATTACTGGATCCAGTAGTGGTATTGGCAAGGTGACGGCCAAATACTTCCAGGAAAGAGGTTGGAATGTTATTGCTACGATGCGATCGCCAGATAAGGAAACAGAGTTAACTCAACTCGACAATGTCTTGGTGACACGCTTGGATGTTCAAGATTCTGCCAGTATTACCACTGCCGTAGAAGCAGGTATCGCCAGGTTTGGCAAAATTGATGTGCTATTGAACAATGCAGGATACGGAGCTTACGGTTTGCTGGAAGCAACACCCGTCGAAAAAATCAGACGTCAATTCGATGTAAATGTGATTGGTTTGCTAGAAATGACCCAAGCCGTTCTGCCTCACTTTCGTGTCAATCGAGACGGCATGATTATTAACATCTCTTCTATTGGCGGGAAGATGACCTTTCCCTTAGGCTCGCTTTATCATGGTTCAAAATTTGCAGTTGAGGGGCTATCTGAAGCACTCAGTTTTGAAATGGAAGCGATCGGTGTCAAGGTGAAAATCGTAGAGCCGGGGATGATTAGGACCGACTTCGGTGGTCGTTCTTTCGACTTCAATAATGATGAAAATCTTACAGAGTACCAAGAATTAGTGGGTAAATTATTTGCAGCGATGGGGTCTTTGGAAGCAAGTGGTTCAGAGCCGATTGTTGTAGCTGAAGTCATCTATCAAGCTGCTACTGATGGTACCCATAAACTGAGGTACACAGCTGGGTCAGATGCTCAGGAAATTGTCGCCAATCGGAAGGTAGCAGATGATGAAGCCTTTCTAGCAGGTATCAAGACACAGTTTGGGCTTTGAACAGGAGGGGGCCTTTAAAGTATGAGCTCAGAAGGTCAGAAATTTGTTTTGGATTCAGGATGGCAAATCTTGCTGCAGGATCTGGGGGTATCTCCCCAAGATTTATTACGTCAAGCCCATCTACCGCTCGATTTGTTTAGCCAGCCTTCTCCTACCTTGACGGCAGCGGAGTATTTTCAGTATTGGCGGGGGTTAGAAACTCTTGTCCCTAAGCCGACTTGCGACTGCGCCAGGTTCCGGGTGGCAAGCCCACGTATCGCTTAAACGCTCGGTTAAACGCTGCTTCTGATTCGTAACCAACCTGTGCGGCAACCTTAGCAACGCTAGCATCGGTGTTTTGCAGGTGCATTGATGCCAGTTGTAGCCGCCAGGTGATCAGATACTTCATGGGTGGATGTCCGATCAACTGAGTGAACCGCTGGGCCAGTGCTGATCGCGATAGGTTTAACTGGCTAGCTAACTCTGGAACTGTCCAGGGATAGGCAGGATCCTCATGGAATCGTTCTAGAACCTGACCCACGATTGGATCACTTAAAGCCGCGAGACTACTCGCTGACTCTGCGACCTGCTCTTGCAGTTGGCTACGCAGGATTTCGATAAACATCACCTCAATAAGGCGAGTGAGTAAGCATAAGCTACCGGGTTTGCTGCCGTCTGCTTCTTGAATGATGTGCCGTACTCCAGCTTCTAGCAGAGGTACTGTCGGCTTCGCGAACGCGCGCACATGCATAAAGGCTGGCAGTGCTTTCAAAAATGGATGGGCGATGAGTTCTTCGCATTCCAGGAAACCACAAACCATGCGAGTCAGGTCTCCACCTCCCCCATAGGCGAGGAAAGGCGGCGGTTCCCACGGCGGATCAGGTAATAGCTCTGTCATCGGAGTCGGTGTGCGGTCTAAGCTATCACCCAGGATATGGGAATCCCCATGGGGAAAAATGATGATATCCCCCTGTGAGAGCGCCTGACGAATGCCTTGGGTGGTCTGCACCCAGCATTGGCCGTCAGCAATGATGTGAAACTGAACAATCTGTTTATAGCCCAACTGTCCCGCTTCAGCAAACTCATAACAGGATTCTGTCTCAACCGTCCATGGGGCTGAGAAGTCAGCTCTCAGATCGAGAGCACTGACAAACCGTACGGTGCGAAGTACCTCAGACAGAATATCCATTCAAGTCAGGTAGGTGTGAGTGTGGCGTTTTGGTCAAGTGTTCCGGTGTTTGAGTCATTGTCCATGTCGGTTCCATCGACCACTATGGGGAGATGGAGTTGACGATTGAAGTGGCTTCTCAGCCTGAGTCTTTAGGTCAATGGGTTAGCCACTGAGATCCATCATTTTTCCCAGCATAGGTTTGTTCTTGTTTTAATCATCAGTCGTTGAAACCTCGATTTCTGAAGGACTTGGGCATGTCCTCAGGAGCGGTGGGTTTTAGGCTGGCAAGGCTCGTTTCCGGGGCAGGAAATGGGGTCGCTTTATGCTGAACCCTTCTCCAAGAATTCTAGAAGCGAATGGAATGATCTATCCACTCTAATTGCTTGAGGATAAGGAGATTCAGCCCGATCGCTGCCAATAGTGCTGATTTTATTCTTTCAACCATCACTAATTCACTTTATGTATCGGAGGCCAAGACGATGGAAACCGTAACAATGGCTCATTTGAAAGGTGGCCAGACGGCTGTTGCGATCGCCGACTTAACGGCATTGGCGACTCAGATGAGGGGCGCTCTAGTTCAGCCTGGAGACGCCAATTACGATGAGGCACGTCGCCTCTGGAATGGCATGTTTGATAAACGCCCAGCGGCGATCGCCCAATGTGCAGGGGTTGCCGATGTGATGAATGCGGTGCGCTTTGCTCGCGACCTCAACCTTTTAGTCGCGGTCCGAGGCGGTGCCCATAATGTTGCGGGCCTTGCCAGCTATGATGGCGGTTTTGTGGTGGATCTCTCGCACATGCGAGCGGTTCATGTGGATCCCGTTGCTAAAATAGCTCGGGTTGAGGCGGGGGCGCAGCTCGGCGATATTGACCGAGAAACCCAAGCGTTTGGACTGGTCGTACCAACGGGCGTTGTGTCCGAAACGGGTATTGCCGGGTTAACGCTCAGTGGGGGTGTCGGCTGGCTGCGTCGGAAGTGGGGCATGACTTGCGACAATCTTGTTTCGGTCGAACTGGTGACAGCGGACGGCAACTGGCTGCGGGCGAGTCAAACGGAAAACGCCGATCTGTTCTGGGCGCTACGGGGCGGTGGTGGAAACTTCGGTGTGGTCACAGCCTTTGAGTTTACGTTGCATCCCCTAGGGCCAGAGGTGATGTTTTGCTTTGTGATGTATCCCGATGACAAGGAAATCCTGCAAAAGTATCGTAAGTTTGCCCAGAGTGAGCCAGAGGAAGTGGGGATGCTCTCCTTCACAGGAACCGTTCCTGCGGATGAAGCCTTCCCTGAAGCGTGGTGGCATCAGCCTTTCTTTGCCATCGCCGCTTGCTATGTTGGCTCTGCTGCCGATGGAGAAATGGTGCTCCAACCCCTACGGGAGCTGGGAACGCCTATTGTGGATTTTAGCGATCGCATGCCCTACACCGAAGTGCAAAAGTTCTTGGATGCGGACTATCCCAAGGGCCGCAACTACTACTGGAAGTCCGTTTACCTGAAGGAATTGACCGATGACACTATTGATACGCTGATTGCCTTAAATCGGCAGGCTCCCTCTCACCATTCCACGATCGATATCTGGACGATGGGTGGTGCAATGAACCGAGTCGGCGCGGATGAAAGTCCTCTAGCTCCCCGAGAAGCGCCTTTCATGATTGGGATTGAGGCGAACTGGGATGATGCCAATGAGAGCGATCGCAACATTGCCTGGGTACGTGACTGTGTTGAAGGATTCGCGCCCTTTGCCGCGCCTGGCATCTATCTCAACTTCCCTGGCTTTATGGAAGATGCCGACCAGATGGTCAAGACAACCTTTGGCGACAACTTCCAACGGCTTCTAAGGATCAAGCAAAGATATGATCCGGACAACTTTTTCCGCCTCAACCAGAACATTAATCCAGCAACTCAATAACCTGGCTTGCTGGCAAGAGAGTCCCTCGTTATCTAAAAAGCCCCTCACCTTCGAGAAAAGTCATCATGAAACCTCCATGCGGGTTCAACATTGCCAGCCAAAAGGTGAACCATCCCTTGGGTTACCAATACATTCAGCGTTTGCCTGTCGTATTTCTTGGCCCAATGTAACAACTGATGCGCTTTGAACGTATTGTACATACGCATCTCGTCATAGTAGTTGAACGTGAATCCTAGCTCTGCCCCCATGTCGGTGAGACGCTTGCGTGCTGCAATACTCCCCTCCAAGGTCGTGCCGTACTTCTCGGCTAGATGCTGGCGCAGATTTTCCCCGCCCTCTGGCATTGTCGGATTCAACTCAAAAGGATGCCAATGTAGATCAAACGTCACAACATTCTCAAGCATCTGCATGGCTTTTTCGAGCCGTTTATATCCGATAATGCACCAAGGACAGACGATATCAGAAACAATATCAACTTTCAGTACGGCCTTGTTCATCGACTTAACCTCAATTTCCTCCAAATTGTCTTGATACGTTTTGGGTAGGGTTTCAGAGATGGCTTCTCTATAAAGCTTGGAAGTGCTTATCAAGATGATGTTGAAACCGAATAAAGTCGTTCTCAATATCAGGATTCTTCATCACATCAAAACATGCAAAGGTTTCTATGGCTTCCATGCCAAAAAACTTAAGGTTGAGGTGTATAGGCCAGAACAAATCATCCACGCTTTTCCCTTCAAAGAACCACTGCTTCGGATCATCAAATGCTTCTTTGGGAGCGTTTAAGGTCAGGGATAGCATGTATTTTTTATTCGATAATGTGCCGCCAGTGCCGTAGCCTTCACGAGGAGCTTCGCGAGTTCTGCCATCGCCATTGCAGAGTCGACCGTCCATGCCAGCAGAGTAGATGTAGTCCATGTAGCGCTTAAAGCTCCAGGGCACTTCCATCCAATTCACGGGTGTTTGGATAATAATCGTGTCTGCCCATTGATGCTTTGCAAGCTCTTGGTCAACATCATACTCATCTTTCATCGTCGTGAGTTTGATGTCATAGCCCTTCGCGACCAAATTAGTTTGGGCTTTTTCGACGAGAGCAGCATTGAGCTTACCAGGGGAAAAGGGATACTCTTCGTGGGCATTGATGATGAAGATGTTTGGCATGGTTGAAATGTCCCTTAGGGGTCATTGCTTAGTGTTCATTGATAGATCAATGGCACTGAATTCAGGTTGGTGGGCAGTAGCCCTTTCTAAGGCAGAGCAAAGCTTATAGCGTGGTCTTTGGAGCCGGTCTTGAACCATCTGCGACGTTGATTTTTGCCCATTTCAGTGCCATTCAATTGATGGGTAGATAGTGATCTCGCTACGCTGATCTCAGCCCTTTTAAGGCGTTCACGACCTCACTGGGTTCTGCTCGTTTTGTGTAATCAACATCGGCAAAGGCATAAATGATTTCGCCGTTGGACTGCACTACATAGGTTGCGGGAATCGGTAATTCAAAATGGTCATTGCCGTTGTAGGCGGCTAAATCGATGCCAAACCCTTCGTAAATGGGGCGCAAGGATGTTGGCAGCTGAAACACCAGGCCAAATTGCCGAGCCACCTGGTTATCCACATCACTTAAAACGGGAAACACCAACTCATTCTTCTCTTGCGTGGTCAGGGAGTTGTCAGGCGTTTCTGGGGAAATCGCAACTAGGGTGGCTCCAGTCTCTTGGATGCTGGCGAGGGCATTTTGCAACGCCTTGAGTTCTAAGTTGCAGTAGGGGCACCATCCACCACGATAAAAGGTAATGACCACAGGGCCTTGCGCCAGCAACTCACCAATATTCACTGTTTGTCCGGTGGCATTCGGCAGCGCGACTTCGGGAATCGTATCGCCTACTTTGAGGGTTTGCTCTAAGATGCCGGATGCCTCCAAGTTGGTAGTGGCCTGCTGCATCACGGTCTGCGTATCCTGAGGCAAACGGCTGCGAAAGTTGGCTTGCTGAGTTTGTAAATCGGTCGCTAACGTCATGTGAAGATCTCCAAAATTGCATCAAGACAAGAATCTAGCCCTAAAAGCGAGCCGCATTTTCGGCCACAGACTTAGCTTCATCGCCTTTGCCAAAGAAAGCTGGAAACGGTTTGGGAATGGTGACAGCCTTTTGGGTCGCGGGGCGGGCATCAATGCGATTAAACCAGGCTTTTAAGTTGTCCAAACCCTCTATCGAGACCTTGGCCCAGGGATAAGACCGTGCCCAGGGATATGTCGCAATATCCACAATGGTGAAGTCATCCCCCAGCAAATACGCTTTACCCGCAAGCTGCTTATCGAGCACCTCTAACAGTCGTCGAGACTCGGTCACATAGCGATCGATCGCATAGGGATCTTCATTACCCTTAGGGGCTGCAATGCGCTGAAAGAACATGGCCTGTCCCATCATTGGGCCAATGCCACTCATCTGAAACATCAGCCATTGCAGTGCTTCAGACCGAGCCTTTTCACCAGTAGGAAGAAACTTTTGGTACTTCTCGGCCAGGTACCAAAGAATGGCTCCAGACTCGAAGACGACAAAATCATCATTGCTGCGATCGACGATTGTCGGAATGCGACCATTGGGATTGAGCTTCATATACCAGTCCGATTTTTGCTCTTTTTTCCCAAAGTCGATATAGGTGAGCTCGTATTCGACTTCAGCCTCTTCGAGAAAAATGATAGGCTTCCAGCCATTCATCGTGGAGGCCGTGTAGAGATGGATATCGGGGTTAGACATAGGGATTTCCTGGCTAGCAATGACCCAATAGCTGAAAGGTAGGCGCAGCAACAAGCAGACTAGCTGGGCTAGGGGTGACAGTTGCCGCCGCCGTGACTTAAGATAATCAGACTGGTAACCAGAGTCAACTAGTTTACTTTTAGTAACCACCTATCGCATGAGCATCTCTTTAGACATTGCTACCGACGACAAAGGCCGCAAGCAGGCTCTAGAACCTTGTCTAGAACCTTGCCCCATTGAGCGCGGCATGAGGATTTTGGGCGGAAAGTGGAAAGGGTCGATTCTCTGGCATCTTAAAGATGGGCCGGTGCGCTTTAATGATTTGGCGCGCCAACTGGGAGGCGCTAGCAAAAAGATGGTGACGCAGCGCCTCCGCGAGATGGAAGAGGCTGGTCTCGTGACCCGTGAGGTCGTGAGCGATCGCCCCATTGCGGTCGTCTACGAAATCACCGATTTTGGCAAAACAGCTTTGGGCTTTCTAGAATCACTCAAGAATTGGGCGGAAGAACACCAGATTTAGAATGTTGCGTCAAAGCACGGCTCATTTGTACGTTGTTGGCTAACCAAACCACTTATTGCTGCGAGTGTTAACCCACCGATGATCAGACCTACTGTTAAACCCGACCACGATGCTTTGATTGCCTTGGCGACTGCCTCCGGTTTGTTCGAACCAGATCAAACCGATCTACTCTCGGATATGCTGAGGTCGCCCCAAGAGGAGGATGTTTGGTTCGCAGATGACGATGGCACGGGGCCAGTTGGGGTGGCCTATCTGGCTCCTGAAAAGATGACATATGGTACTTGGAACCTGTACTGGATAGCGGTTCATCCTGCCCAGCAACGGCAAGGCCGCGGAAAGGCTATCTTGAGTCACGTCCAACAGTGGCTCATGGATAGGAGTGAACGAATTCTCTTGGTGGAGACCGCTGGTACGGACGATTTCGCTTATGTGCGGAAGTTTTATGCCGACAATGGTTTCGAGAACGAGGCTCGAATCCGTGACTTTTATGATGCTGGAGTTGACAAGATTGTGTTTCGCAAGGCGCTTGCCTCAAACGATGTATAACACCCAAAATGCATCGGAGCTTTGAAATCTTGCGTTTTGAACAGAGGTTATCTAAGTCCGGTGAGTGTAAGAGTTAGGTAGCAAAGAGCTAAAACTATGTTGCGGATTCGTTCAAGTGAAAATGAACTGGATATTGAGGGAACCGCTGAAGACTTCACACGACTTCGCCGTGCAATCACAAAGCTCCTGATTTCTGGAGCGGAGCGCTCGATTGAAGTTAAATGTGACGAGAGCTTTGTGATTGCTCCTTATGCAAACGCACATTCATCCATCCGAATAACGGTTGGCTCTGACCTAAATCGCTTTGATCACTCGCAACCAGCTCTTCACGTTCTCGGATCGCTTTTGACCCACGCTGGCAGCAGAGCGCCGTCACCTTGCGGCTAGTCATCCGTTAGTTCAACTGGATTTGGCGACACTCTCGATTCAGGAACACGGCGGCACAACGGGCTGGACTCACCCAGCAGCCTTGGACATGCTGGGACTTAGCAACCTATCCCACACTTTGCTGAGGCACAATCCGGTTGAGCGTGCAATTGAGAAACAGCGCTTTCAAATCACTGTAGGTTGCTGGAGCCATCTGACATTGGCGATCGGTAATTTGAGCCAGTTGGTCTGACATTCGAGTGGATGATTGGTTCGCTTGCATAGTGTCTGCCTTCGCATTCTGCCTAAAGCAACAAAATCAGAGTGGTGTAGAGAGCGGCTCCGCCAAGGAAAGACTTGAAACAGCTTTTTTGTTCATCTGGTAATTCCCGCTTCAAGATATTGAGGATGACACTCCCAGCGAGAAATGCCCAGATGATGGACACCGCCGCTTCATTCAGGTGGATGGCTTGACCGGCGATCGCCCCCACCATAATCGCTGCCGTCAAAATCCACCGCCCATACTGGTCGTAAGGCATTTTGTGATGCTCTCGCAAGTTGTGATCCATGATGAAAAAGTGCAAGGCCACCGCCACAAAGAACAAAATGCACCGCAGCACGGTGTGATCGGCCAAGTCTTGAAGCAGGTACCCAAAAACGCCATTCAAACCAGCAAAGGCGGCGATGTGGATCCAAAAAATAGCGATTCCCGTACTGTCATCATTGTTGGTTTCACGATTCCATCGTCGAGAGGTAAGCGCTAGAAAATCTAGCCCATAAAACACGAGCAGCCCCAAAAGCGCCAGCAGGTAAACATGATTCTCCAAGTAGGCCACAAAGGGCATTGCCGAGTGCTCTAACTCTTCTTGAGCATGGCTGAGTTCTGGAAAGATCTCCAGAAACACATACCCAAGAGAAACACCACCCGCAAAGGACATCCATCGATGCTCAGGGATCAGTTTAGAGATATCCAGCTTCGAGATAAACGCATGAACCAACGCTAAACCAATGGCTAGAATCAAACCTGGGTTTTGCATGATGGGTTGCCTTTCAATTCCGAGATGACTGGGAAGCCGCCTGACAGAGCAACTCTGTTATGAAGTTACTCGTTTTCATCGAGAAACTATTGCTTTCCCAACAAAACTCAACTTGCTAGATACTCAGCAGAGCTGATGAAGCCTCCATGGTCATCAACGAGAGGGAATTCGGCTCCAAGTCTATGTATATGTCGGACTTCGTTCCTCAAGCCTAAATTACTGAGAGCAGGTTTAATTATGGCCACCTATCTTAGATTCAGTAGTATGAAAAACTATGCGCGTTCAGATCATTCAGAAGTGCTTACCTGGTTTCTATTACTTCCTTGATTTCTTGAGGAGTTGGTTCTACACGTTTCACTTCAACAAAGTTACTACTTTCAAGTTGGTACCATACCTCATCACGCAATCCCATAACATATGGCAGTCCACTCGATACATTAGTTTCGATCGACTTGATCTCTATACGACCATCATTGTTAACATCTTCAAACTCAAAGAAAACTGGTGCATCTGTAGTCAACTGAGCGATCAATCTAAACTCAAAATTACTCAGACCATAGACTTGCATTGCAACACCATGTAATCCGAAAGGAAATTGAACAATCAGCTCCTCTCTGCCATCTCCATCAAGATCCCTGTAAATTGCTTGCGATAAAGGCTCTCTACTTTCAATTATTGCAGAATCTGTCAATTCTTCAGACTCCTGAAAGCTTAGATCATCTGAGGTTAAGTTAGCTGTTTGAAAGGTGCTAGATATATTTTCCGTAAGTTGAGAAGGAAGAGATTTCAGGATTTTAAATAACTTTGATTCCGTATCATTAGCTTTTTTTGTTTGCCATGCCGCTATTCCAAGACTAATTAGAATACCAAGGATACTGATTGGATCCATTTGAGCCTCACAATCATTATTAAGAAGGGTTGTTTGAGGTTAAATTAAAAACTACCTAATCGATCACCCTGTATAGATGATTAATGATTAAGTAGATAGTTTTTAATTTATATGGCTGAATTAAGTCGACAGATGGCTTTAGTATAATCACGCTCCAATTGAACTACTAAGGTTGTTGTTCAGTTTTTGTTTGAGTCTGCCCTTCACTCATGACGCTGCTCACCCGATCGCATTCCCATTTGCACACGCCATAGAGCCGCGTAGATACCATTTTGTTCTACCAGTTGCTCGTGGGTGCCGCGTTCGACGAGTTTGCCTTGCTCCATGACATAGATGCAGTGGGCATTGCGGATAGTGGAAAGGCGGTGGGCGATCGCCACGGTTGTTCGGTTTTGGGTGATGCGTTCTAGGGAATGCTGGATGGCGGCTTCGGTTTCGTTGTCTACAGCGGAGGTAGCTTCGTCGAGGATGAGGATGGGGGGATTTTTGAGGACGGCACGGGCGATCGCCAGTCGTTGGCGTTGCCCACCGGAGAGCTTTTGTCCCCGCTCACCCACAATCGTGTCGTAGCCATCGGGCAGTTGCTCGATAAATTCATGGGCTTCGGCAATTTTCGCCGCTTCGACCACCTCGCGGAATGTGGCATCTGGGGTGCCGTAGGTGATGTTCTCCCAGACCGTACCGTGGAAAAGAAATACATCCTGGCTCACCAGCCCGATCGCCCGCCGCAAATCGCGCAGTTGAACCTCACGAATATCGGTACCATCCAATGAGATTTCACCAACCTGGGGTTCGTACAACCGCAGCAGGAGCTTTACTAGGGTGCTCTTGCCGGAACCTGTTGAACCGACAATGGCCGTGGTCTTGCCTTCGGGGATATGCAGATTCAGATGTTCGACAACGGGCGCGCGATCGCGATAGGAAAAGGTCACATCCCGGAACCAGATGTCGCCCTGCACGGTATTGGTTGGCAGGGGAGTGCGGCCGGGGTGGATGGCGATCGGGGTATTCAGCAAATTCATCACTCGGCGGGTCGATGCCATTGCTCGTTGGTACTGATCCAGGGTTTCGCCCAGCCGTGTCAGGGGCCACAGCAACCGCTGCACCAGATACACCAGCACACTGTAGTTGCCGACCGAGATTGTCCCATTCACAGCCGCTAAACCACCGAAGAATAACGTTGCTGAAAAGCCCAGCAAAATCAGGATGCGGATTAGCGGGGTAAAGGCAGCACTGAGGGCGATCGCCCGCTGGTTGCTGCGGCTATAGGCATCACTTTCCCGGCGAATCCGCTCGATTTCGTAGGCTTCCGTCGTGAAGCTCTTGATGGTCGTGATACCGCTGAGGTTGTTGGACAGGCGACTGTTGAGTAAACTGGCCTTTTCTCGCACATCCGCATAGCGGGGAGCCAGCCATTTCTGAAACGTCACCGCTCCCCATAGGATAAACGGCATGGGCAACATGGCCAGTGCAGCCACCCCCGGCGTCAGATAGAAAAAGATGGCACCGATGATCACCACCGTTGCCGCCACCTGCAAGACCTCATTCGCCCCAAAATCCAGAAAGCGCTCCAGTTGATTGATGTCGTCATTCAAGATAGACATCATTCGTCCGGTGCTGTTGCTCTCGAAATACTCCAGCTCCAGCTCTTGAATGTGGGCATAGGCATCGAGTCGCAGGTCATGCTGAATCTGTTGCGCTAGGTTACGCCACAGCCGCGCGTAGGCATATTCAAAGAGCGACTCAAAGCTCCAAATCACCAGGCTGGCGAGGACAATGACCAACAACTGACTCCGCACCGACACCAAGCCAAAGTTTGTGAGCCAGGAATCCTGCTGCTGCACCACAACATCAACAGCCACCCCAATCAACAGCGGAGGAGCCAAGTCAAACAGCTTGTTCAGGATCGAGCAGGTAGTCGCTTGCCAAAACTGACGTCGATAGGAGCGACCGTAGGCCAGCAAGCGAACAAAAGGATGCGGAAGAGGCGAGGTAGATGGAGACAAGGTAGCTAACTCAAACTAGATGGTTCCAAGGTCAGGCGCAATTGAGGGGAAACGAGACGTGTTCAGCGCAATGTGTAGGCGATTTGCGTGAATGGGTTGGAGAGAATTCGATCGCTCCTCCAAACTCATCAGCCGCCGTTTTTGATTGGCGTTTTTATTTGATAGAAGCTACATAACCCACCCAAAATGTTTCAACTTCGTACAATCAGGTGAGAATTAGCCGTTGGTGCAGCATCGATGTAGGCCATAAAGTCCCAGATCTATCCCTTTAGCCTACTGGGAAATGAGCTGAAAACGATGCGGCATAGGATAGGAGTGCGTCTGAAGTTAATAGAAAGGCAGATTCAACCGTCGCCTTTCCAAACCCATACGCAGGTTAAACAAACTCAATGGCGCAAGAGGAGATCTTCTGGTCAGAATAGAAGTGTTTGCTGTGTTGACGTTGAGCGATCGCCCGTATGCCTTTTATCTATGAACGTACCGTCCGCTTTCAGGACACCGATGCCGCTGGGGTCGTGTACTTTGCCAATATCCTTTCCATGTGCCACGAAGCCTACGAAGCCTCGCTGGCCGAAGCGGGGATTAATCTGAATCGGTTCTTTTGCTATCCCAAAGTTGCGATTCCAGTCACCCATAGCAGCATCGACTTTACGCGGCCTTTGTTTTGTGGCGATCGCGTGCGCATTTACCTCACCCCGCGCGAGACCAAGGACAGCGATTTTGAAGTGTCTTACGAAGCCTGCGTTGTCGAAAGTGTGGGGGATAGTACGGATGATGTGCAGGAAGCCACTGCGGCTCGTGCCCTGACGCGCCACACCTGTATCGACTCTGCGGCTCGGATGCGTACCTTCATCCCCGATGAGGTGATGCGCTGGCTCCACCAGTGGGGGGATCCCACCCAAAGCCGAGCAGCACGGGAATCGGATCTGCTGCTCTAAAAATCGTCAACCGCATCGAACCCAATCAATTTTTGGAATCCCCGCTGCACAAAGTTTTCAACACAGGACTTAAGAATTTTGATAATTTTTGGGGCACTCTGCGCCCCAAAAATTATCAAAATTCTTAGGTTCTTCGTGGCAAATGCTTAAGTCCTACAACAATTGATCGATCCTACGCTCAGCACGTAAGGCAGTGCTACTCCGCCTCAGAGTAGTCGAAGGGTGCTGTCACGAGCGATCGCGCCAACGCTGATGAGCAAATATCGGCCCAGACTTTGTAATGCCGCCTAGAGGTTGTAATAATGCAAGGTTGTTGACGTTGGTGTAGTTGCTCACAGACTTCACGTACGCCCGTGCGATCGCCAACCTCTAGCGTTGTGACCAGCCGATAGAGCCGATTCTGATAGCAGGCTCCATCACAGAGTTCCCCCTCGAAATAAAAGCAAAAATATCGAATTGACGACTCAGGAATAATAGTCGGAAGCATGGTAGACGCGCACCAGAAAAACCAAACACGCTGATGTCAAGGCTCAACGCTTAGGGGGTAAGACCCTTCGTCCAACTTCTACGGGAGTTTCAGTCGGAACACATCCGTAATTGTTCCCAGAATTGCACTGTCTACTACAGGGGGATTTATGCAAACCTCGCAACACTCTGAGTGGATGCTTCGATAATGGAGTCGCAATACGGATCACACTACCGACAATGCGCCTTGATGACTGGGGAAGTAAGCTTCTTCTAAAAAAACGCATTCTCGGATTTTGTATCTCCACAAAAGATGCGAGTCCTGCGAGGTTTAGCGGCGCGACTTTGACCCACGGTTGCCATTTCGACCAAACCAGGGAATCCAAGCCCACTGATTGGCCTGCACGCTCAAACCAAACCGTCTGCGCTCGGTTGGTGCGCCCTCGGGTTTCGGAGGTGGAAGCAACTTTTTAGGGAGTTTCAGAGTATAAAGTGCCGAAGCAATCACATTCCCAGCTAACCCTGCCGCTAGCCCCAAGATCAGGGAGAAAAATACCGGATATTGGAGTAGGTAAAAGGTCAAAAAGAAAATTAAACAGAGCTTTAGCCCCGTTACAAAGCCATCGTTTCCCATTGTTTTGCAAAGATCGAGTCAATAATCTACGGGTTTGGATGAATGGCATCAAAGTCAGCCATGCTCGATGTCAGCCATGCTCGATGTCAGCCATGCTCGATTTTACGTTGCCAATTTATCGCTGCAAGTTTCGGTCGTCATCAATGGCTCTATTCTAGTTGGCTATCAGTGGTCGGTTGAGCGACATTGAGGGAAACTGACGTATTTTGCTGATGTTGTGAGCCATAACACTCACAACATCAGAGATTATCCGCCGTAATTCCAGCCTGTCGTCTCCAGCAAGAGCGGAGCACCATCACGGTG
Source organism: Cyanobacteria bacterium J06638_20 (assembly GCA_039819245.1). GTDB lineage: Bacteria > Cyanobacteriota > Cyanobacteriia > Elainellales > Elainellaceae > Vacuolonema. Next base: position 98,971 of record JBCBSJ010000003.1, on the reverse strand, counting down.
AACGCCAGCAGCAATCACCTCACCGACAAAGACAGTATGGTCTCCCTTTTCCACGGAGCCAATCACTCGGCATTCCACAAAACCCAAAGTATCGGAAATGATGGGACAACCCGTTTCCCCTAGATAAAAGGGAACATCTTCAAACTTATTGCCGACGCGTCGCATTGGTTTAAAGAATTTTTGTGCCAGGTCTTTTTGGCCAGCTTCTAGAACACTGAGCGCAAAGACATTGGAGGCCTTGATCATGCTGTGGGAGATCGAGGAGGTATTTACGCAGTTAACAACCAAGGGTGGCTGAAAGGAAGCTTGCATGACCCAACTGGCCGTAAACCCATTGACCTCTTCATTCCCATCAGTCACGCCACAAATGTAGAGGCCATGGGGAATTTTTCGCAAGATCGTTTTTTTAGCTTGTTCGTCCAACACGTTCATTCTCTCCGGTTGCACTACAGGCTCAGTGTATCGGGTTAAATTCTAGATTTGAACCATTGCAGGGGAGGAAATCAAAAGGACGCGAACCAAACGATACCGGATGAGGGGTGCCATGATGCGATTATTCCTCGTCTGCGGCAGACTTGTCCGAGGCAGAGGAGGTACCGTCTAGTGGATTGTCTAAAGCCCGTTTCCGTTCTTCACGGATGGTCTTTGCCCGCGCCATCAAGTCTTGGAAATAGCCCGATTCGGTAATCTCTTCAACCTGGCGTTTGCGCTTATCTTCGTCAATCTCGATCTGGGGTTTAACGATTCCTTGCACCTGTTCCTTCACCTGTTCATAGATGGCCTGAGTATAGCCGCCCTTATCAGCTCGGTCTAGCAGTGCAACACCCATGCCTGTGCCGACCAGAGCGATCGCCCCTGGCACTAGCGGCAACCACACACTCTGGGTAAACGCGATGTAGCATAATCCATACAGTCCCATAAAGGCTCCGGCTTGGAGCAGGATGAAGACCCATACTTTGCGATTGGTATAGGTCAAACTTCCACCGACCAGCGCTGCGGCGAAAATAAAGAGCATCTCTAGCCCCTTGGGTGAATAACGCATCAGGGGGCGATCGCCCATCGCTGCATTGATCAGTTGGCTGGCTCCCTGGGCATGGAGCACAACCCCTGACATAAATGTGGCATCCCGTCCCGCTCCGCTAAACGGGGTGGCAAACACATCATTGGCGATCGGCGAAGTATAACCGATGAGCACCACTTTGCCTTCAATCCAGGCCGGATCAAGGCTCTGATTCAGCACATCGGTGAGGCTGACCACGCGCACTGCGTCTTCCGCCGAACGATAGTTCAATAGCAGCTGATAGTCCGTGGCGCCGGTTCTTCGATAGCCCACAACAGATGAGCCCAACCGGGGTAAGCGCGTGTCGCCTAACAGAATGTCGCCGGATTCTGCCTGACTCGGAGCAATGCCTTGCTCTTGCAAGTAAACGAGGGCCATGGAAAACCCCAAGGAAACCAGCTGGTTATTTGGATCGACCTGGTTGCATTGATGCAAGCTCGGCAGTGGCACCAGCGATTCCCCCGGCGAGGACACCAGGATATGGCGACGGATGGTGCCATCGGGGTCTTTAGGGAGGTCGGCGAAGGCCACCCGCTCTGGTGGCGTGCCAGGGGCAGGGGAAATACCAGGGTTGTCTTGCCCACTCATCAGACAAGCCGCAATGATGCGATCGCTTTCAGCAATCACATTTTCCAACTGCTCGCGACCGCTTCCTTGGGGCACATCCCGGGCAATATCTAAGCCAATGGCGAGGGGTTCATGCTCCAGAAGGCTCGTCAGCAATTCTGTCAGGGTGTCATCTCGAATGGGAAACTCCTGTCGGGTTTGGATATCTAATTCATCGATGCCAATCACCAGGAAGCGCTCATCCGTAGGCGCTTGGGGCCGGCGACGCATGAGATGGTCATAGGCGTCTAGCTCAGCCGATTGCAGCCACCCCAGCCACCGCACGGCTCCCACCCCAGTTGTGAGGATCACCCCCATGGATACCACCACAGCGGCGATCATTCTCCACTGGGCAGGCGGTGTGGTCGATGAAGGCTGTTCCGAAGAATTTCCTTGGGTCAGACGCTGCCAGAATTGTTTCAAAGGTAATGGCATAATTCACTGAAGCGAGAGTTTACCGCAGCCCAGGTCTGAGCGATCTCTATTCTTCGTCGGCGACGTCAGCGCTAAGGTAACGCATCAAGCCTCACTGGCTGAAAGTTTACAGCTCTGAGCATCGCCAGACGCACCCATGCCTAACAACAGCCCAAACCGAAGTGATGGATACCCATCGACTTAGAATCACTCTAGCCCATAGATAGTTGCTGCTTCCTATCAGGCAATGCCAGAATATGGATGTTTATACAACAAAATGTTAAACCCAGGCGACTAGGGCAACTTAAACGGCACAGAGTGGCAGCAAACGCTGTACTGGCTGTGAATCCCGTAGGGCATATCTACAAACTATATTGAGGCGTTGCAGGTCAGGGCGATCGCCCAACCAACCAGTAGTAAAGCCATTGCCATCGTTTATCCCCACAGCGATCGCCTCCATGAATCGGGCATCCACGAGCGAAACATCCACAAGCTGGGTATCTATAAACTGAGCACCCATCCACAGGGCATCACGTTTTTTTGGGCTACCCTTACGGAGAATAACGATTCATTAACGTCTCCCAACCAAACGCAACCGTTATACAAAGCTTTCATCCATACCTTATGCGTTACTTTCCTATTTGGTTCTGCAAATCCATACGCCATTCCCTCAGTGTTTCCTTTGGTTTAGTGGCGGGTCTAGCTCCCTGGATTCTAGCTCCAGCTATGGGCTACAGCGGCGATCGCCTCAACCCGATCGAGCCACCTGCTGGGCAACTCGACGGCGCGATCGTCCCCATCCCAGGTGAACTAAACATCATTGAGATGCAAATCGCACAGCAACTCAACTTCAACGTTGACAACGTGCGCCCATCACGGGGACGAGCAGGCGGCTTCTCACGGGGCAACGCTTGCTTTGATGATCAGACGGAAGCGCTGTCTCCCGTTGCCCTAGTACCGATTGATCTGTCAACAAATTTTGGCCGACTGCGGGTTGAGACAACCGTCGATGATCAACCGACGTTCTATATTTTCCTTCCTGATATGGATAAAGAGCCCACGTTTGGAGAGCTCCTCATCTTTGAACAGGACGCAGATAGTTTCGAGACGATTATCCACAGCCAGCTCATCCCACTGCCGCAAACGACAAGCCCAGGCTACATACCTGTGAACCTAGCTGATGACTTTACCCTAGAAACAGACACCACCTACCGATGGACTGTCGAGATATTATGCAGTCTTGAGGATCGATCGAGCAATGTCTTTGCCGAAGGATGGGTGGAGCGCGTCGAACCGAGCGATGGACTCACGGCGGTGTTGGATCAGGCCGATCCAGCGTTGCATCCCGAGCTTTATGCAACGGCAGGGCATTGGTATGACACTCTAGAAGCCCTGGCTACTCTATGGCAGGAGAACCCAAATGACAGCACGCTTCGAAATGCCTGGATAGAGTTGCTGACGTCAGTCAATCTGGACGATGTTGCCAACTATCCATTACTCAATCCTGCTTCTCCTGTCCCTGACCAGCCTGCCTCAAGTGAGACGGAAGCAGCACCCGACCCTAGGAGCTAATCTTGCGTAACGGATGCAGCTGACAGCTCAAATTTGAGCTGTGGCGGTTGAAACCACTCTGATATACGAGCTAAACCCGCGGTCGCGGGTTAATCGAGTCCATGTAGACAGACTTTATAGAGAGCGGAACGGCTTCAAACAACCGTTTCGAGCGTTTGGCTCAAGCTGCGGTATTCGTTAGGGTGAGGACTCCGTTTGTCCTCTACACTTCAGCACCTTTCCTGCTTTTCATGAACATCGGCTGAACTCTCTAAGCTCCACTATGAAGTTCTTTTGAAAAGCTTAGGCTGCCCTGGTAGTCCATCCGGGAATATAAGAGGATCGTTCGAAGAGTGGAATAACACCTCCACGTACTCGTCTTGACTCAACTATGTCGACCCCTAGCATAGACGCCTTGAGCCTGAAGTTAATTCGCATCATCCAAACAAAAAATTCTGAGAAAGTGAGCTACTGGTCCAATCGTCTGGACACACAGAAAAACCAATTCCTCGTGGCTCACGTCATGGCGCGGATTAATCGCCATCTGAAGACCCATGATGAGCGACTCTACCATTGGTTCCACGAGATTTATTTTGAGAACTATTCCCCCGAAGTGAAGAAATTGTGGCTCGACTTCGTTGACCTGTGCAGCTTGAGCTTATGACAACCCAAATTATCCGTAGTCCCCATCGTGCCTCTGCGGTCTTGCTGCAGGATGGGGTCAAACGTTGGAACGCGTGGCGCCAGCGTGAAGGGACACCGCCCAATTTAGAAGGCATAGCGTTAGCTGGGCAGCGTTTGCGACGGGCAGATTTACATCGCGTGGATCTGAGCGGAGCCAACTTGAGTGAGGCCGATCTGTCTGGTGCCAACCTGAGCGACAGCATTCTGGTCGGAGCCACTGTCGAGCAAGCCAAACTCCACAATGCCAACCTACAGAATGCTTTTTTGAATGCGGCAAATTTCAACGCAGCCAACCTGACCCAGGTCAACCTGCGGGGCGCCGTGCTGATAGAAGCCAAGCTCCGTCAGGCCATTCTGCGCAATGCGGATTTGGATGGAGCGATCGCTCGTCTCTGTAATCTGACCCAAGCCATCCTCACAGGCACAAATCTGACCCAGGCGGATCTCAGCGAAGGGATGTTGGAGGGAGCCACTTTGATCGAAGCCACCCTGAAAGCCGCCAACCTGCGGCAAACAAACCTGAGTATGGCCGACCTCAGCCGCGCAAATCTGACCCAAGCGAACCTGAGTGGTGCAGATTTGCGTGGCGCGCGGCTCGTTGCTGCCGACCTGCGTCAAGCAAACCTAACGGGTTGCAATTTGAGTCACTGCGTTCTCGAAGATGCTGACCTGCGTGAGGCAATTCTCACTGACGCCATTCTCAACCATGCCATCCTGGACAATGCCAATCTCCAGGATACCCTCCTTTCCCCCAACAACGGTGCGTTGCTCCCTTCGTCCAAATCCTAGACTCACTGACCTGCATCTGGGTTAGTGGTGTGTGAAGAGATTCCCCGCAAATTTGAACATTTATCTTGGATTACTGAACACAACTATGGCTAGCGAAGAAATGCTCTCTATCCTCCGGAAAGGAGTTGATCACTGGAACGAATGGCGACAGACCCATTTGATTCGACAAAGCATCAAGCCGGATTTTAGCGGAGCCGATCTGTCTGACATTAATTTATTGGGCGCGGTTTTCAGCAAAGCGAACTTGGCTCAGGCCAATCTGCGTAAAGCGCTTTTAACGAAAGCGGATTTCACCCAAGCCAACCTATCCCGTGCCAAACTTAGCCGTGCGGATCTGCAAAACTCCCATATGGAAGCCGCAGAGCTAAAGTATGCGGACTTGCACTGTGCCGATCTCAGCGATGCCAATCTGACGGATGCGGTTTTGTCCCATGCATTCTTGCGGCGATCGCGCTTAACAAATGCCAAGCTGGTACGGGCGAAACTCGACCAAACCGATCTCAAAGGAGCCGAGTTGGTACAGGCAAATCTGAAGGATGCCGACTTGCGCAGCGCCGACTTGCGCAGCGCCGATTTGCGTCAGGTGAATTTTGCCCATGCAAACTTGCAACAGGCCGACCTGAGCTTGGCGGATCTCGATGGCGTAAACCTGAAGGGTGCGAATCTGCAAGGAGCCAACCTATGCGGTGCGAATCTCAATCGCGCCAACTTACAAGATGCCAATCTAGAAGCAGTCAATTTTGAATCAGCCTTTTTATCTCAGGCCAACTTGACTGGCGCCGATATCCGAGGTGTGTCCTTCAAGGCCGCAGATTTATGGGCGGCTATTCTCCGGGGAACGCATCTGGAATCAGCCAATCTGGATGGAGCCAACTTAATGGCTGCAATTTTGCCAGAGGAGTTTTCCTGGACCCCCCCCTATGTGGGAGAGGATGAGGAGTTCGATGAAAGTGAATTTCCAACGTTGGAATACCCAATAGGGAAACCTTTCTAATATCAAATCCGGCTGAAGAACTCAAATATCATTTGCGCCCGCTGCACTACAGCGGGCGCAAATGATATTTAGATCTTACGGCTGGTTAACCGGAGTTGATGCAATTCTCAAGTGTTTTAGGGTGAGTCGGCAAACGTGATGGGCGCTGGTAGACCCCAGTAGCGGATGCGTTCGTCGAGCCATCCATCTTCCTGCCAACGCTGTAAGGCGGCATTGACAGCCTCGCGTAAGTCCTGATGCTCCAGCCCGCGCGGCAGAGCGATCGCCAGCCCTTCGCCAGCCCACAATGCCGGCAACATGCGGTAGGAGGGGTACGCTTGCACCCAGCCTGTCAGCACGCTGGCATCCGCCGCAAAAGCATCCACGCTGCCCTGCTCCAGCGCCTCCAAAGCAGTAGCATAGGAGGTAACTCCAACCAATTGCGCCCGCGACAGGCGCGATCGCACCACAGCAATGGTATCCGACCCTTCTAGCACGGCCACCCGCCGACCCCGCAAGTTTTGGGTGGATTGGATGGCAGGGTTGCGGGTCACAAAGGTGGTGCCGTCTAGGTAATAAGGCTGGCTGAAACTAACCAGTCGCGATCGCGCGTCGGTCAACGTCAGCCGCGCCACCACCATATCCACCTCGCCCGCTGTCAGCATCGGTAGGCGATCGCGGTTGGAAACCGGCTCAAACACAACCGCCGTTTCATCGCCTAAAATTTCTGCGGCGAGGCGTCGAGCAATGTCAATTTCCAGCCCGACAAGATTCCCAGCATCATCCCGAAACCCCAGCGGTCGAGAATTATCTTTCACAGCCACAATAAGATGCCCACGCTGCCGAACCGTTTCTAGGTTTGCGGCATGGGCATGAATTGCTTGGCGAAGCGGAATAGGCGACAAGCACCAACACCCCAAACTTAGCAGGGCGATCGCACTGCATCGCTGGAGCGATCGTCGCATCCCTCTAACCTTTGGCTTGACCAGCCGTTTCAACCACTTTGCTGAAGCCTGCCGGATCGAGCACAGCCATTTGCGCCAGCATCTTGCGGTTGATCTGGATGTCGGCTTTCTTCATATTTCCGATCAGCTGGCTGTAGCTAGTGCCATTTTGACGCGCTGCTGCATTGATGCGAGCAATCCACAAGCGACGGAAATCCCGCTTCCGCTTGCGGCGATCGCGATAGGCATTCCGCAGCGCTTTCATCACCTGCTGGTTTGCCGTACGGAACAGCTTCGAGTGCGATCCTCGAAACCCTTTCGCTAGCTTCAGAATTTTCTTGCGGCGTTTGCGTGCGACGTTGCCCCGCTTAACCCGTGCCATGATCCACTTCCCTTCTTGAATAACTTAAATGATGCGTTCGACGGAGCAGCCAATGCAGCCGCTGGAAGCCTCTCCCTAGAGATAGGGGAGCATCAGCTCAACGTTTTCAGCGTCCCCGTCATGAAGACCGGCTGGCTGCGATAGCTTCCGCTTGCGGGCGGAAGACTTGTGTTGCAACAAGTGGTTCTTGTACGCTTTGCGGCGCATAATTTTCCCGGTTCCAGTCTTACGAAACCGCTTTGCTGCCGCTCGGCGCGTCTTCAGCTTGGGCATGAGCTTCACCCGATTTCAAATAAACACAGTCTTCTATGTTACTGTGTCAAGCTTCACCCTCGCAAGGGCTTTTCGACAGAAAATTGGCACCATTAATTTCGTCGTCAGGACTCAACTAATTGGCTCAGGATCGGCGATCGCTAAACAACCCAAACAATGGACCAAGCAATGCCCCGAAGACAAAGCCTCCCGCATGGGCCCAGTAGGCAATCCCCCCCGACTCCATTCCTACAGATGTCGATACGCCTAAACTCGCAATGCCATAGAGTGCCTGCATCACAAACCAAAAGCCTAGGAAAAATACGGCTGGAATGCGAAAGGGGAAAAGAATAATACCCAGAGGCACCAACGTCAGAATTGAAGCGCGGGGGAAGCGCAGAATATAAGCGCCCATTACGCCGGCGATCGCTCCACTCGCCCCCAGGGATGGAATCACCGAGCCCGTGGAGAAAAACCACTGTGTCAAACCCGCCAACGCCCCACACAACAGGTAAAAGGCCAAAAATTTCCCGTGCCCCAGCTTGTCTTCGACATTATTACCAAAAATCCAGAGATAGAGCATGTTGCCTGCAACGTGAGCAAAACCTCCATGCAGAAACTGGGAGCTAATGAGGGTCACCCACTCTGGAAACGGCGCACTGCGCAACGCTCCACCACTGAAAAAATCTGCCGTGAGCTGGCGAGGGACAATAGCCCAAGTCTGGAAAAACTGCTCAAGCTCTGGGGGAGACAGTGTGAGTTCATGTAAGAAGACCAAGACATTGATCGCGATCAACGTGTAGGTCACATAGGGCGTGATGTTGATGGGGTTATTGTCGCGAATAGGAACCACAGGATTGTCCTTGGATGCAGTTGGAGGGCTAAAGGAGTAAGCATCAACGGAAGGAGGCGAGATCAAGATTCAGGCTAGATGCGGCTGCACGGGCAATGCACTACTTTCCTTCCCTTGAACTAGTTTGGCAGGGTGATGAAAGAATAGCTGTGTCTGACAGCCCACTCCTATTCTTTCATCACCCTGCCATGAAAAAGGACGAAGTTACATCAAAGCCTAAAATCTGCGTTTCAGATGCTTAGTTGCTTTGACTACTTCGCCCAACGGTTTGAGAGACAACCGCGATGGAAACTGAATCCATTCGATCGCCCCTCTGAGTTGTATCCAGCGATTGTATTAACCTTCAAATGTGATCTTGCCGACCATACCTGCACCCCGGTGAGGTTCGCAGTAGTAGCTGTAGGTGCCTGTGGGCATATCGCTGGTGAAGGTGACATCGTAGGACTCACCTGGAGAGAACATCAAACCCTTGTGGGAAAGGGAGTCCACCATGCCTTTTGCTTCAGCAGGAATTTGGTTGCCATCGAAGGCAATGTTATGGGGAGGGAGCTTGTTGTTGACCCAGTGAACCGTGTCACCCGCGTGAACGGTAACATTGGCCGGATCAAAAACGAGTAAGCCACTGTCAGAACCCATTTTGACGGTGAAGGTTTCGGCAGCAGCAGGGGAAACAACTGCGACGAAACTAACAATGACCAATGTCACCGTCAGCAGGGTCAGGCTTAAACTCCGCGAAACACGAGCAATCAATTTCATGGTTACCTCGGAATGTTTAAAACTCTTTGAACCCAATCCACATTTTATCGGAATCCTGAGCCCGAAAGGCAATAGATAACTCTATCCTGAGCAGGATTTTTGTGTGTTGGAACAATCCTGCTGAGCTAAATAGGCATCAATAGAATTAAAAGCAGAGGGCGATCGCCCCTAGCAGCAAGATTTTCAGAGGTTTGATTATCCGATTTTTAGTCTCTAAAAAACCCTGCTTCCGCTTAGGGAACCAGGGTCTTGTTCAAGCTTTCGGAATATAGAGCGGGCTGTCTCAGCACCATTCCCTAGTTATAGATCTTGCCGCCGCCCCACTTTTCGCCCAGAACTTTTGGCTGCATCAGGATATGTCCGGCGATCACCTTCAAGTCATCCTGCGTCAAGTTCCGCATCTTGGGATAGATGTCGGTGCTCTTGGTGCTGGGGTGGCGCTCGGAGATTTCCTCCAGACCATCGTAGGTCGTGGGGTTATTCATATAGTCCACCAGCGCTTCGATATTGTTGCGGGGAGGGGTCGCTAGTGCAAGGGTTTCGGGCTCTAGCCCAATGTTGGGGTCAGTCTTAGTCCCACCGCCCACGTGGCACTGCCCACAGGCGTAGTTAAATTGCCGCTTGCCTAAAGCTACCTCTTCCAGGGAAAGGATATAAGACTCACCCTCGGCATTTAGGGTCACAGTGCGGAGCCCTTCTTCCACTTCGAGGGCGATCGCGGGTTGGGCTATTAGTTGAACGACCATCAGCACGGCGATCGCAATCAACCAGACAGATCTCTTAAGCACGGAATCGGTTCTCCTTCCTCAAAAAACTTCAGATGAATACAAGAATCACAAAAACGTTTTACATGGTTTGACACAGCAACGTTAAGGTGGCACCTCAAACCTGCCCCAAGGTAAGAGACTGTTGGGAAGAAGTGAGTGCCCAGCTTGGGGAATACGTGATTTCCCCACTCTGATAATCATGCCATCGAATGGATGCTTTCCCAAGTAATCAGAAGGCTTTTCCAACGCGAGTCTCAACTCGACAGGTAAATCCGCTGCCTACCATCCTCCTGTGGGAGACTTTTGGTTGTCTCATGTCATCCTTATCTCGCTATCTGAGGGAAGGCTTGCGCATTTTGGTGCAGGTGTGGCGATCGCACTCACATGATTGAAGAAATTCAACAGACTTGTACAAGTTCTGCATTAAGTCTTGGATTGATCACTTCATGTAAAAAGTATCATTTCACTATCCGGACAGCCGCCCACCTTCAGGGAAAATGAAAACTAGGGTTCGATAGCGAATGATGAGACGTTAAAGAGAAACCATTCAGAAAATTGTCAGTTTAATTCAGCTGTGAATTCAGCAAAGATGGGGCTACACTCAGAAAAATCCAGAACATCCAGCGACCCGCCTTCACCCTCAACTCAACCTCATGGGCAGACCAACCGCATGAGAAAAAGTTAGCCAACCCTGTCTGACAATTCTAAAGTTGAGGGAATACTCAAACTGAGATGAGCCTTTTTGGAATAATGAGGAAGCGTGGAATCTTCTCTTTGCCATCATCGAATGCTTGCTTCTCGCTCAGGTGCAATATGCAGAGCGACAACCATTTGCATTGGCTCAGCCCAGCGTTTATCCAGCCACCAGCATCACTGAGAGATGAGGGGACATGACTAAAGTTTTAATCGTTGATGACAGCCAAACGCTGAGGCAAATGATCACTGAGGTGCTCGAAGGGATTGACATCGCTGTCGTCGAAGCAGCCAATGGTGTCGAGGCTAAAACCAAGATTCTGCATCACACCCCCGACTTGGTCATTACTGACCTCATTATGCCGGAAATGAATGGGTATGAGCTTTGTCGCTGGATCAAGAATGAGCCAGCTACCAAGACAATCCCTGTGATGATTTGCTCCACTAAGAGCGAAGAGTTTGATCGCTACTGGGGCATGAAGCAAGGGGCCGATGCTTACATCACCAAGCCTTTCCACCCAACTGAGTTGCTGAAAACAGTGAAGCGATTGCTACGGCAGTAACAACCAGTCTATGTTGATGCTTTGGCAACCAAAAGAAATCCCTCCAGTAAATGCTGAAGGGAAGACACCGTTTCTTGTTAGTGAGGACTAACGCTGTATCGACTGCACCTGTTCCGCGCGTCGGCGCATCTGACTACTTGGCTTCAGGGAACAGGCACTTGTCACTGTCGCAACCAGAGGGCCCCGCCTCGAAGATTTCGCCCGTATCGTAGCGGGTAAGCGCCTCGTAGAAATCGCTCATGCGTTGCCGCTGCTTGACTTCGGCACTCAGGCGATCGTAGGTTGCTTTGTCAATTTTCTCGAAGGGAAGCCGAGGGAAGGGGGCATTGAAGCGGGCGAGTAAGGCCGCGCTGATGTAGCCCTTATCCTGGGCGATCGCCTCATAAATCGCCTCGGCTAGTGGCTCAATTTCCTCTTCGTATAGCTCAATGGTGGCACTGGTGTTGTGTGCAGTGTAATACCGTTGCACCTGCATATAAAAGTCAAACTGGGCTAAAGCAGAGAATTTTTCGATGGCGATCGCATCAGCGCCCGGCAGATTGGCCCAGGGCACCTCTACGGGAATTTCGACTAACCACTCCGTGCAGCGCGGATCAAATGGGTCGTTCAGCAAATTACCCTCATCGTCTTTGTCCGATTGAGACGGCACGATGGTATAGCCATAATCCATGCAAGCCAGGGCGATCGCATCGTTCTTGCGGAAGGTGATACGGCGAATGAAGCGCTGGGCTTTGGGTGGGTGCCAACCAGGGCTGGCTCCACTCAGCAGTGACTTGGTTCCGGCAGGCTGAACGGTAGTGCAACGGTTGGGGCGCTTGAGGCCGTGGCGATCGCAATAGTCCCACACCGTTTCATGGACAATGGTGTTCCAGCGGCTCAGGTATTCCTGCTCTTTCGCCTTAAACTCCACCCCCTTCATCGTGTCGGGGCGGCCTTCTGCCCACCAGCGCAGCCATTCCGTTCCAAAGGCATTCACAAAGAAGTCAAACAACCCGGTGAAGGAAACGCCCACAATGGGATCCTCCATCCGCGACTCATGGTAGCGCGGTTCTGCAAACCGATGGTTCAGCAAAGCCGCCACTGATAACGCTCCAGCTTTAAACGCCATTTCTTGGGTTTGCAAATCGTTGGGATCGATTTGGTTGAGATGGACTTCCGCCAGATTGCAGTGGAAGTTTTGCCCAAGAATTTCACCGCAAGGGTTGAGGCCATAACGCCCTGCGCCCTGCGCCCGACGCTCGGCTTCGCCCGCCCACTGAATCGCGCCTTCGCCAGAGTAGTATTGCTTGCGCACGGCGTCGGTGCATTCTTCCTGGGTCGGTTTGCGGTGGAAAACACGGGTGTGGTTAGCCATTCGTAGGGCATCTCGCTCGGGATCAATGCGCCAGTTGCCATTCTCATCCTGCTGCCAGAGATTATCTTTGGCGGTGGCAGCCAGTGCATCTTCGTTGTCAAACTGACGCATCCCAGCGCTGCGACGGATATTTCCTGCAACCACGCAAGCAGCAGCTTCGTCAATCAGCAAGCAGCATTCCACCGAATTTAACTGGCGTCCGATCGCCTTCTTGAGGATCCGGGCACAGCGCTCGTACAAGTTGGGTAGACGAATGGGGTTGGCCACACCACCGAACCCTTGCAGACGCTCCCCAGCCGGACGTACCGATCCCAGATCAACCTCTAGTTGCACGGTTCCTGAAAAGCGCTCATCCGACGAGAGTTCCAGTACCGTCTGGTAGGACGCAACCCAGCCCTGGCGGCTATCACCCACCCGTAGTCGAACGATATTGCCTACAACTTCGACCGTGGTTTCTTCCTGGCGATCGCCCTTAGCAATCGTGCCCACATCCCCAACCACCTTGACCTGCACAGCATTACGGATCACAGGTAGTTGATCAATATATTTTGGCTCTAGTACGGCTCCAGTACCACAGCCCATCATAGCCAAGTCCATCATCAGCCCAAAGGCACGCCAGTCCATGACATTGGTACTGGTGCAGTTGTAGGCGCCTGAGAAGTTTTCGGGCTTGTTGGCCCAAGTGGTGCCGCCAACCCACAACCAACGCCCGGAAGGCAAACTATAGAGATTCCGCTGCATGCGGCTGAGGAGGGTGACTTCGTCGTTGGTGAGCTTGCCCAACTCAGCAATCCCGCGCAGGGTGCGATCGCAAACATCGTCCCAGGTCTCACGGCGATCATCAACCACCTCGCCCAAACGACTGTAGGTGCGGAAGAAAACAGGGTTGGCCGCAGGGGCAGATTGGGGAAATGGGCTCGTTTGACTGGGACGCTCGATGTTCTGAACCATACGGATACTCTCTGGGGTGAAACGGTGGCAACAAGACAACAAACCTTGAAGGATCTGTCAGATATAGTGGTCAGATCCTAGAGGTCACACTATATCGACTGTATTCAGATTTTTCAAGGGATTTTGGGTGTGGAAATGCTCCAGTTTGTAAAGAGATGTAATCGAACTATTCAAAGGATATTCATTTTTTCAAAAAAGATTCATTTTCCTAACATCGAGCTTGCAACCTTCTGAAGGCTGCCTTGTTTTTGCAGCCATGCTCCAATTCCGATTGCCCGAGGTAAAGGGCATGAGGGCTGCGGCCGAATAGAAAGGGATCCACTAGGATAAGAGCAACGAATTCGCCTTTTCCCCTTATCGCTCCTAGTAACGCAGGTTGACGCGGTCGGGCAAATCTCCGAAATCGGGGATGCAGAAGTTAGCATAAGTGGACGAGATGACAAAATCTGAGCGCTATCCGAAATGGCGATCGCTCCCGCTGTAATTAAGAGCGTGTATCTAGCCGCCTGACGAACCCACCCTCTAAACGCTTGTACATCTCCGTGAGTTGAAGCATGGCATTGCCCCAACCTCCCACACAGCCACCAAAATCGGGTAAAACACTGCTTGGCACGCTCACTCAAGCAGTCGAGGCTGTACGGGTCAATTTTTCGCAGTTAAAGGTCAAGCCCAATAGCCGGGTACCGGAGCTATGGGTCGAAGACACGGTCACTGGTAAGAAAGAGGTCTATCCTCTGTTGGGCGATCGCTACCTATTGGGACGCAGTTCGAGCAAGTGCGACATTGTGGTGCGCAATCCTGTCGTCAGCCAGTTGCATTTGTCTGTGGCGCGGGATAGCCGAAAGCCGCGATCGCCCTTTGTGCTGCGGGATGAGAACTCCACCAACGGAATTTATCGGGGCAAGCGTCGCCTTCCCAAACTATTGCTCCAACATGGGGATGTGCTGACCCTGGGCCCACCAGATCTGGCCGATGCCGTGCGCATCGAGTACCATGATCCGCCACCTACCTACATGAAGGTCGCCAAGTATGGCTTGTATGGCTTCACTGGCATAACAGCATTGACGGCGCTGTGGGTCGGAACCCAGTGGACAAGGTTTGCGGTGCGCCCGCTGCCCCAATCGGTTCAAGGCCCCGTCGTCGTCTATGCGCGCGACGAAGAAACCATTCTCAATCCCCAGCGCAATCGCGCCCATATCGAGCTAAGGGAACTATCCGAGTTCTCGGACTATCTGCCCAATGCCGTCATCGCTTCAGAAGATAGCCGCTACCACTGGCACCTGGGAGTTGACCCCATTGGTATCCTGAGAGCATTGGTAACCAATATTCGTGGTGGTCAATTATTGGAAGGGGGCAGCACCATCAGCCAACAGCTCGCCCGCAACATCTATCGCGAGTATGTAGGAACCGAAGACTCAGCGGGACGCAAACTGCGGGAAGCTGTAGTGGCGCTGAAGCTGGAGACCTACTACAGCAAAGACTTTTTGATGTTGACCTACCTCAACCGGGTGTACTTGGGGTATGGCAACTATGGGTTTGAAGATGCTGCTCGGTTCTACTTCGGCAAATCGGCCAGTGATCTGACCCTGTCGGAAGCGGCAACGCTGGTGGGCATCTTGCCTGCGCCCAATACCTTTAATCCAATTCAGGACTACGACACGGCGGTGGAGTTGCGCGATCGCGTCATCAACCGCATGGTCAGCCAGGGGATGGTGAGTGCGGAGGAGGCATCGCGGGCGCGGCGATCGCGCATCGACATCAACCCAGAGGCGATCGAAGAACTCCGCAGTAGCATTGCGCCCTACTTCTACGGCCAGGTATTCAATGAGCTGGAGGAGTTGCTGGGAACGCAACTGGCGCAGGAAGGGAACTTCGTTGTCGAAAGTACCCTCAATCCTCGCTACCAGGAACTGGCGGAAGACTCGCTCCGTACGACGATTGAAACCACAGGCTACGCCTCTGGGTTTGAGCAGGGAGCGATGGTAACCATCGACTCTGCGACGGGGGAAGTGCTGGCCTTGGTCGGCGGTCGAGATTTTTTGGACAGCCAATTTAACCGCGCCAGTCAAGCAATTCGGCAACCCGGCTCAACCTTCAAAATCTTTGAATACATTGCTGCACTAGAATCGGGGGTTTCGCCCTACGCGGAATTCTCCTGCAATGGCATGGCATGGGAAGGGCAAGAGTTTCGGGGCTGCGAGCGTACCGGGGCAGGCAGCGTCAATATGTTCACCGGGCTGGCGCTCTCCGAAAACGTGATTGCCCTGCGGGTGGCGCGGGAAGCAGGCTTGCAAGACACCGCCGCTGTTGCCCGTCGTATGGGCATCTCCACCGACCTCAATCCAGTTCCCGGTCTAGCGTTGGGGCAGAGCGAAGTCACCTTACTAGATCTGACGGGAGCTTACTCCGTGCTGGATAATGAGGGGGTTTTCAATCCGCCTCACACCATCCGTCGTATCCTCGACAGTAGCGATTGCGCCAACCCCGATGATCTCCAAACTTGCCGCGTCATCTACGATGTAGCGCAACAGGGCAACCCAGCACGCCCCGTGCTCGACCCCGATATCGCCGAAACCATGACCGATATGCTGCAGGGCGTCGTCCGGGGCGGCACCGGAAGAGCTGCTTCCCTTGGCCTCGGGGAAGCGGGGAAGACGGGCACCAATAATGACAATCGGGATCTGTGGTTTGTGGGCTATATTCCCAGTCGCGATCTGACAACAGGGATTTGGTTCGGCAACGACGACAATGCCCCCACAGGCGGCGGTAGTTCCCAAGCAGCAGAGCTTTGGGGCGACTACATGGGGCGTGTAGTGCGATAGTCGGCCTCCCCTTTTCCGCAAACCCAAACTTTTTTACATCCACGCGCTGCAAGGGGACGGAAACAGATCTGGAATGAGTTTCTTAGCCTTTGCTGATGAGGGTAAGGAGTTCGTCGGTAGACATCTTGCCGCTCATTTCTGTCCCTTCAAGCAGGCTATCGGCAAGATCGCGCTTGTGGGTGTGCAGATCTACAATCTTGTCTTCAATAGTGCCCTTAGCCACCAAGCGGTAGATGGTGACGGGGCGTTTCTGTCCAATGCGGTGGGCGCGATCGCTTGCCTGATCTTCCACCGCTGGATTCCACCAGGGATCCATGTGAATCACGTAATCAGCGGCGGTGAGGTTCAGCCCCGTTCCGCCCGCCTTGAGGCTAATCAAGAAAACATCACCTTCTCCCGCCTGAAACGCATCCACTCGCTTCTTCCGCTCCTTCGCCGGGGTGCTACCGTCCAGGTATTGGTAGGGAATCTCCTGATCCTCCAGGTAATCCCGCAGAATATGCAGGTGATCGACAAATTGGCTGAACACCAAGGCTTTGTGGTGATTGGAGAGGAGTTCTTCCAACACATCCCCAAACAGATCCAGTTTGGAGCTACTGACAGGGGCATTGGACATGACCAGGCGGGGATTGCAGCACGCGCGGCGCAGCTTCATAATTTCGGCCAAAACTTGCAGATGCTTGGCTCCGGCCTGAGCCGTACTTTCAGCCAGACGATTCATAGCCTCCCGCCGCAGGGCTTCGTAGAACGCCATCTCTTCAGAGCTCAGTTCTACATGCAGCAAGATTTCCGTGCGCGAGGGCAGCTCCGATAACACCTGACTCTTGGTGCGGCGCAGGATAAAGGGTTGGATCAGTTTCTTCAATTGGTGGCGCGCGTCTTTGTCCTGGTAGCGCTCGATGGGCGTCGCAAAGCGCTCGTTGAACTTTTCTAGCGAGCCGAGCAAACCAGGATTGATGAAGCGAAACAGGTTCCACAATTCCCCCAAATGGTTTTCGATGGGGGTGCCGGTGGTAATGATCTTGAAGCCTCCTTGAAGATTCATGGCAGCTTGCGATCGCTTCGTTCCCATATTCTTAATAGCCTGGGCTTCATCCAGCACAATGGTTTCCCACTGCACCTTCGCGAGCATATCGGCCACCTCTTCCTGCTGGAGCAAGCCGTAGCTGCACACCAGCACATCAAAGGGCTGGAGGTCGTCGAGCACTTTTTGGCGATCGCCACTGCCAAACTGCATCGGTTTGAGGGTGGGCGCAAACCGCTCGGCTTCCGTCAACCAGTTCATACCGACCGAGGTGGGCGCCACAACGAGCGTGGGGCCCTGGGGAGCACGGGTCAGGATAATCGCCAGCGCTTGCAGCGTTTTGCCCAGACCCATGTCATCGGCAAGGCAAGCTCCGACGCCCCAATGGGCCAACCGCGCCAGCCATTTGAACCCGTCAATCTGATAATCCCGCAGTTCCGCTTGCAACGTCGAGGGCATCTGGGGATTAATTTCCGCCATCTCCTTCAGGCGCTTGGTGTGGGCTTTCCAATGCTTGTCTGTTTTGAGATGCCCCACTTCCTCCGCAAAGTCCTGCAAGGTTACCGCAGCTAGGGGGTGGAACCGGGCGCGATCGCCCTGCACATCCGAAAAGCGACGAAATTCGTCCAGCCGCTTACGAAAGGTTTCCGTCAGCGCGAGGAACTGCCCTTCACCCACTTTCAAAAAGCGACCGGGGCTGTTTTGCAGCAATTCCATCAACTGCTGCATCGCCATTACCTGGCCGTCAGGCAATTGCACCTCACCGCTGGCTTCAAACCAATCCTTCTGCTGCCGGATACTGAGCTTGAACTGGCTAGCCCCGATAGTGGAATTGACCCGCATCTTCTCCCCTTCCGGCCATTCCAAAATGGCTCGCTTCTCCTCGCTCTCCGCATCCCCCACTCCAATCGCGTGCAGCTCCGTCAACAACTCCAGACAATCTTCGGGGTCGGGAAGCAACCATTCGCCGCCCTCTTCCTCATTGCGGGTGAGGGTTGGGCAGTCGGCCACCAGCTCGTTAGCCCGTTCATTTTCCTCGGCTAGGTTGCGGGTGGTTTGTAGGCGCTTGCCATCAATCTCAGCAATCATGGTGCTGCCGCCCTGTCCCGGCCGGATGTACGGGCCACCTGCGCCAAAGGGGCGCACCCGAAGTGCTACCTTGAGCCCATCACCAGCGGGTAGCAGATGCACATGGGGAATACTGTCGGCAGGAACTTCTTCGGCATCCGTCGCCCCGCCACCCACATCCGATTGCACCGTCACAATGCCAGACACGGCATTGATGGCTGCCAGTACCTGTTCCTCAGCAGCAAGGGGAACCTCCAGCCGATTCTGATACCCAATGATTTGGGCAATGTGGCGATGGTCGTCAGACACCTCAACCACCCTCAGTCGGGTCGGGGTTTCCTTATCCAGCACAATCGGTTCATCGGCATCGAGGTTCGAGATGTCAGGGAATAGCTGCAGAATCAGGCGATCGCTCTCTGCATCCCGCTGTACCCGCAATTCAGGCTCCCCTTTCACGACATCCACCCGCACCGAGGGAGCCTCTTCCCAAAACACCAGGGGATGACCAATGAGGGCAGCGATCGCCCCTTTTTTCCAGTAGTAGCCGCCGGTATAGTCAGCCGTCAGGTAGGTCGTGATCTTCTGATCCTGGGGCGTCAGGTAGTCCAGATCGACATCGTTGCGCAGCCGCTTGAGGGCGATCGGGCGACCCCGACTCCAGCTTCCCTGGCTGTTAATTTTTTGCTCCCGAGGCGTAAAAGTATAAAGTCGACTGGAATCATAGGCAACAAACCAGACCAAGCGCTTTTCGGTCGTCCCCTTCACGACAGGCGGTTCGTAGCGCAATTGGGTCAGCGCCTGCAGCGAGAGCTCCCAGGTTTCGCGGTAGGGCACCAAATGCGCCAGGGAACCACCATAATCTTCCGGTCGCAGGGCCTCTATCTTGTCCTTAAATGCACTTCTGGGCTTGAGAATGCTCAGAATTTGAGCTGCCTCCAGCGCCAGCCAGTGATAGCCCGCTGCCGCCGCCGCCTCGTACAACGGGTCGAGCAGTCGAGGCAGGCGCTTTTTGGCTTCCTCACGATTCGTCCAAAAGAGAACCAACGACTTGACGAGCGTTTGAATACTATGCCCATCGGTGTAGCGCTCGATGGGGGCTTTGCGAATCGTTTCCCGATAGGACATATCGCCCATCTGCATCGCAATGAACTGGTTGAGCGTTAGGGCACTGTCCTGCAACCTGTTTTTGTACTGGGCATTAACACGGGACTGCTGCAGGGCCAACTGCAACTGCTCCGGCGTGCCTGCTTTCAAAAAGGTCAGGATATAAAACACATCTCCCAGACCATCCAGGATAACCGTTTTCATTTTGTGGAGCTTGCGATGGGTGCGATGGGCCGCGGTGAAATGAGCGATCGCCCGTTCCTCGTCGCCCAGCACAAACGCCAGCATCCCTTGCAAGGCTTCCCGCTGGTAGGCTTCCAAGCCTTCCGCTTGCTGTAACGCCGTCTGCGCCGCTGGCCAGTTGCCCCGCAACAGGTGTTGCTCGACCAAGGCAACTTTCAGTAGGGGCGATCGCCGCCGTTCGGGCTTCGTCATTTCTTCCTGCAATAATGCAAATGCCTCATCTGCCGACTTCAGATGCCACATCGATGCCTCAAGGATCGCCTGAAGCGAGGTCTCATACATTGCAGGGGGCAGCGTCTTAAACCAGCCAGCATCGAAGGGGTTGCTGCAAATGCGCAGGAGAATTTCGCTGAGGGGCAGGAGCGATCGCCGACTGACGTAGTTGGCGTTATGCAAATAGCTTTCGTAATAGCGCTCCACTAGGCGCATATTCTGCCGATAAAAGCTAATCCGAATCTGGCGAATCAGTTGTTCTTGGTTGGTGAAATAGTAAGGCCCGTTTTTGCCATAGGAATGGATCGGCAGAATATCTTGCACCGCATTGGCTAGCACTTCAAAGCGCCGCGCCTGCACAGCATCGCGGGTCGCATACTCCACCATCAAAGGATTGCAGCAAGGGTCGCGGCTATCGGCTGGCACCAACAAACCGGCCTCCAAAAGTTCGGAAACCCGTTCGATCAGTTTGCTGGCATTGATCGGCTTGCCGCGCTTATCGCGAATGCCGGTTCGCTGAAAGGCAATGGGAAAAACTGCCAACCGCATCGGCTCGTAGGCAACCGAGAAGAGCTGAATAATGCATTGATCCAACTGAGAAAGGGCGTGATACGTTTCGATGAGGCGATCGCGCATCAAGTCTATTTCAGTCTGGGAAGAGGACATAACCAAAGGAAACTATCCGATAGAGAACTGAGCGCAAATGAGCTTTAGAGAAAGGGTTTCCAGTTTAGAGCCAACCTCCATCCTAGCGATTCACGCAGGCAAATGATGAACATTCATACCGCAATCCATTGGTTTACCCTACAAACCCATTGGCTTGCCCCATTTGGTTTACCTCATCATGCCTTGCGCTATGAACGGTTGCGCAATGTGAACGGGCAAGACTGAAACGAGCAAAGTGTAAGCAGGCAAATCTATGGACGGACGAGCCCTAACTCTTTGGCCTAAAGCCTTGGCGACCTTGGAGATGAAGAGGCCGCTACAGACGGGCGATCGCTCTATCCCGAACACCATCGTCCCAACTTCACAGAAATTAATTTGACAGAAACCTTTGAAACCGTATCATTGAATACAGAAGCTATTTTGACCTTTGCAGCTTTATCTGCGGTTTTTCCTAAAGGGCAAGTGTCGGTCAGGCGATCGGCCTGTCAATGATTAAGGTAACGTGCCCAGAGCTGTCGGGTAGTCGTAAGCACCCTTACCTTGCCTGCTTTCGCCTCGCATCAATCGCCAGGTTCCCAGATCTCCGCTAGAGTCAGCGTCATTCATTCATCTCACATTTTACCTGCATTCCCGAATCAGACATAGCTGAACGCAGGTACGAATTGAGAGAGGTATGAACGGAACTTCGTTCCAGCTCATACACTCACTCAGCACCGCCCCGAATCATTCCTCATTTCTATTTTGCTTAGGGAGGTTGTCATGGAATTACATTATCGTGGTGCCGCTTACAACGCGCCGAATACCGGAATCGAGTTTTCTGAAGGTGAAGTGATTGGCAAATATCGTGGCGCTGTGCTGCGGGCACACCGCATCAATCGGCTGACGACACAATCTGAAAAGCCCCCGATGAAATATCGCGGTGCATGGGTTCGCTAGGCGAACAGACGGTCGACGCACCAACGCACCGCTATCGTTTGTGGATGTAGCAAAAAGGCACCTCATTGGGGTGCCTTTTCTTTGGTGGCTGTGGTTCACAAATGTTGAAAATCGCGGATCTGCACTTTCAGAAAAATTAACTGGCCTTTCCCTCAGCACTTAGCGCCATCCATCTCTGTAAGAATGAACTACTACACTCTCTCCGTTTGCTACAGTAAAAAAGCCAGTGAGTTCTGTCTTAGAATCCCCAACAGGAGCTAGGGTTCGCGCGATCGCCCCATGCGCCCGCAAACTCAGTTCCCCCATTCACGACTGGCTCCCAACCAAGACCCCCACTAGGAAGCCATTGGCCATGGAAGTGCTGAGGATACTCACAAAAGTCATGGTGATTTCGATTGTCCTCTCGGTAGGGATCCGCTACGGCGCATCACGCCTGACATGGTCGCCCACCCTACCGCTTGTTTTGGGGATGATTTTATTGCCATCCCTTCTAGTGGCGCTGGCACTCGGGTGGCGTAGTCAGAAAACAACAGATGTGACCCAATCGGGCGGGGGGTGAGGGGAGCCAGCCCGGATCGTCCGTGCCACTCAAGGCGATAGGATGACGTACTGAAGACACGAGTCGGCATAGCTGCGGTCGTCTAACAACTGGAATTACCCACGTTAAACACACGCAACGTCTTGGCCTCCGCTCCAAACGCGTAGACATGAAACGTTACAAAAAATCTGGTTATTTCCGTTAAATCTCGATTATCGCCTTCTAAAAGTGGGGACAAAAATGGCTGGAGCGGCATCTCGCTAGCCGTCCATCGCGAAAGTAACCACTTACCCGCTGGGTGTTTCTGAATTGCTATTGATCAACTGAACTGCATTCACCGACGTGCTTGTATTTGTCTTATTTAGTTGAGGATCGCTGGAGAACGACTGCCATGTTAGGCGCGATCGCAGGGGATGTGATTGGTTCGGTCTATGAATTTGCTAATCAGCGAACCAAAGGCTTTCCCCTATTTCGAGAAGATACCACCTTTACCGACGATACGATTTTGAGCGTTGCCGTTGCGGAGGTGCTGTTGCACGGGGGAGATTATGGAACGGCATTCAAACGCTACTATCGGCGTTATCCCAATCCCAGTGGAGGTTATGGCGCCCGATTTGCTCAATGGGCAGCGTCAGCACGATCGGAGCCCTACAACAGTTGGGGGAATGGAGCGGCAATGCGGGTCAGTCCGATTGGGTTTGCCTTTGCAGATTTGGAAACCGTCCTGAAAGAAGCCGAGCGCACGGCGGTCGTTACCCACAACCATCCCGAGGGAATCAAAGGGGCACAGGCAACCGCTGCCGCTGTGTTTCTCTGCCGCACAGAAACCTCCAAAATCGACCTCAAAACTTACATCGAAGCCACTTTCGGCTATGACCTTAACCGTTCTCTCGACACCATGCGCCCCACCTATCAGTTCAACGAATCCTGTCAGGGGACGGTACCAGAAGCGATGATTGCGTTCCTGGAATCTACGGATTTTGAAGATGCTATCCGCAATGCCGTGTCTCTAGGTGGCGATACCGATACCCTGACCTGCATCACAGGGGGAATTGCAGAAGCGTTCTATGGCAAGGTACCAGAGGCGATCGCCCAGGAAGTCCTAACTCGCCTCGATCCGCAACTGAAACAGATTACCGAAGAGTTTCAAGCCAAATATCGGGCATAGGTAAAGCCATGAGCCACGTTGCACAGACATTGCCCATGCTTCGGTAATTTAGTATGATGATAAATCGGTCTGACTCAGGAACATCTGGCTCAGGAGTCTTTGGCTCGGGCAAACGATTTGCAGACTGAATCCAGCACCACACCTGCTGGACGTTCGTTTGCCTGTCGCAAATGGGTCAGGTTCACGTCATTTTCGGATAAAAATTCGGGCAAAGTATTAGGGCAAGATAGGGCAGATTCATGGCAAAGCGCATTCAGTTAGTTCTCAACCAAGATGTCTACAAGCTGGGCAGGTCAGGTGATTTGGTAGAAGTCGCACCAGGCTATGCTCGCAACTATTTGCTACCCAAAGGGGTTGCGGTTCCAGTGACACCGGGTGTCTTGAAGCAGGTTGAGCGGCGGCGAGAAGAAGAGCGCCAGCGCTTGCTAGAACTGAAGAAAGAAGCCGAGGTTCAGAAGGCAACTCTGGAGAAAATGGGAACGCTGACCCTTTCCAAGCAGGTGGGCGAAGCCGAGGCAATTTTTGGTACCGTGACCGATCGCGAAGTAGCCGAGTTGATCCAAGAAAAGACATCTTTGGAGCTGGATCGCCGAGGCATTACCGTTCCCGATGTCCGAAAAACGGGCGAATACTCCGTGTCGATCAAGCTGCATCCTGATGTTTCAGTAACCGTCACGATCAATGTCGTCGCTGATGCTGATGATGAAGCTTAACGCTGCTTGAGAATTCTGATGCTCCTGTATGCACAGGAGCATCAGAATTGTTCAGAGCGTTGTAATCAGTGGGATAGAGCTGAGCGCTAACGCCTTAGCTTAAGCTTTTCATTTTTTAAGTTTTCCTGGACTAGTTCATGTGTTCTCTGTGATGATAGTTGCAGAGAGCTTTTTCATGCCCATTAAGACACTTTGCATTGATAAAGACCATCTGGTTGCTGGCGTTTTCAAGGTTCCTTCCACACTTTGGGCGACGAGCAACGCGATCGCCCCCATCTCTGCGCTCCCCGCAGGGGACTCAATCCTCCCCGCCCCATATGTATAAGCAGATAAACTATATCTAGCGTTACATAATTCTAAACTTCGCTGATACGCCTACATCTAGAAAGAAGATGCTACTCTGAGATGCAGTCTGTCTGTGCAACGTCCTGTATCAGTCGATGTAAATTGCTCTGGGTATAAGTAAACGTCCCTATTTTTTTCAATTCTTGTTTCGTGCTAAATCGTTTCGAGCTCCAGATCAGGTTCAAATGTCAGGTTTCGCTGAGTTCTCTGGGTATCGGTTAGGGAGATATGGTTCAAGAACTAAATTTTCAGGCATATAGCGATCTCCTTCCACCCCAAAATATTGATGCGGAGGAGGCAATTTTAGGTGGAATTTTAATTGACCCAGAGGCAATTGGGCGGGTTGCGGAGCTGCTCCGGCCTGAAGCGTTTTACATTAGCGCGCACCAGGAAATCTATCGTACCGCTGTCAAGCTATACAGTCAGGGGCGTCCCACCGACCTGATGAGTATCTCTACGGAACTGCATGACCAGGGTGTGCTCGATAAAGTTGGAGGGCAGAACCGCATTGCTCAATTAGTCGATCGCACCGTGAGCGCCGTCAATATCGACCAGTACGCCCAGTTGGTGGTCGATAAGTTTCTGCGCCGCAAAATGATTCAGGTGGGCACCGAAATCAGCTATCTTGCCCACGAAACCGCCACCCCCCTGGAACAAGTGCTAGACCAAGCGGAACAACGCATGTTTAGCATTACCCAGTCCCGCCCCAACCAAAGTCTGATTGCCACCTCCGATATCCTGACCACCACCTTCTCCGACATTGAAGAACGCTTTGCTGGAATGACGCTGCCAGGGGTATCCTGCGGCTTTTATGACCTGGACGCAATGACCCAGGGCTTTCAGCGCTCCGACCTAATCATCGCCGCCGCTCGGCCGTCTATGGGAAAAACGGCCTTTTGTCTCAACATTGCTCGCAACATTGCTGCCTTCCATAAGCAACCTGTCGCTGTCTTTAGTTTAGAAATGTCGAAGGAGCAGTTGGTCTACCGTCTGCTGTCCAGCGAAGCACAGATTGAGAGCGGACGGATGCGATCGGGTCGTATCAGCCAGAACGAGTGGGAACCCCTGGGTCATGCCATCAGTTCGCTATCGCAAATGCCCATCTTCATGGACGACACGCCAAATATTTCGGTAACGGAGATGCGATCAAAGGTGCGGCGGCTCCAAGCCGAGCAGGGTGGCTCCCTCGGGCTGGTGATAATTGACTACCTGCAGTTGATGGATGGGAGCGGCAGCGAGAACCGGGTTCAAGAGCTATCTCGCATGACCCGTGGATTGAAGGCCATGTCACGGGAACTCAATGTCCCGGTCATCGCCCTATCCCAGCTCAGCCGGGGAGTTGAGTCGCGCACCAACAAACGCCCTATGATGAGCGATTTGCGGGAGTCGGGCTCGATCGAGCAAGATGCGGACTTGATCATCATGCTGTATCGGGACGAGTACTATAATCCCGACACCCCTGATCGCGGCGTCGCAGAAATCATCGTTGCCAAGCACCGGAATGGCCCCGTGGGTACGGTCAAGCTACTGTTCGAGCCACAGTTCACCCGATTCCGCAACCTGGCGACTCCAGGGCATTGATTTTCCGCTTGTTCATCAAGGCATTTGCATCACGCCAGGCAAACCGCCCATTGTTTAACGACAGATTCTGACCCATACCAAAACTGACCTGGGCGAGGGGAATGGTAGACATGGTCAAGGATCTGGTTCTCGGCTCCGTCGAGCAACGCAGCTTCGATGGGAGTAATGCCATCGCCCCAGCGATCGCCCACACCACAGGTTTGCTCGTAGCTGCTGTAGGCAAACCAACTGCGCCAGCGGCTCCCATAAACCGATTTCCCGGCAACGCAGACATAGCGCACGTTCGGATAGAACGCGCCGGGGTAGTTGTCTTTCACAAAATCTAGATTGCGGCGGGTCCAGCGTTCCTGGCTAATGTGAGGCGTGCCCAAGCTCACCAACGTGGCAATGGAGGGATGCGCTTTCCAGAGTCCGGTGCGATCGCTATCACTGGGATGAATGGTGTAAGGGACTTCTCCCAAGTAAATTCGAGAAATCCAGCCACCCGCAGAATGGCCGACTAAGTTGATGCGATCGCACCCATGCTGCTGCCGCACCTGCTGCACCGTTGCATCCAGCTTTTCCAAAATGGGCGTGATCGATCGCCCACCCAGGGTCGGCAACCAATCCCGTCGCCGCAAGGGAACCGTCACCACGGGTATGTCCATGCCCTGGAGTGCATCCTCCATCTCGCGGTAGGGGGGCGCACCTGCAAGGTAGCCAGGAAGAATGACAGTTGGTAGCGGCATGGCAAGGGATTAAGAAAAAATCAGAATGCAAAATGCCCTTAAACCTCTGCCAACCAGTCCAGCAGCAGAGCGTTGACCTCATCGGGGCGTTCGTCGTGGGGACAATGTCCTGTTTTGGGCAGGGCGGTGAATTGGACGCGATCGGGTTCAGCGGTGGCGAGTTCTTGGTAGGGTTTGGAGCCAGAGATTGGCGTCCAGGGATCGGCAGCACCCCAAATGACGCGCAGGGGTTGGGTAACCTTGGGCAGGAGTTCGGTGGGGTGCGGTCCGGGAGGTGCGGCAAGGATGGCGGCGAAGACCTTTTGCGCGCCAGGGTCGCAGGAGGGTTCGTAGAGCAAATCCACTAGCTCATCGGTAACGGCGGCGTTATCACAATAAACCTGCTTCAGCGTGCCGCGAATGCGAGACTTTTGCCTTACTCGGTTAAACAGAAACGGCTCTAATGTAGGCGAGTTCACGACTTTGGCGAAGGTGCCCATGATCACGCGGAGGGGCAAATTCAGTTCTTCGGGGCGATGGTTAAGTCCACCAGCGGCATTGAGTAAGGCTCCTGCTCGTCCCAATTCTGGGTGATGAGCCAGCAGCATCAAGACCAGTAGCGCTCCAATGGAATTACCCACCCAGACGGTTGGTTGCTGAATCTTCTCCTGCCAAAACTCGACTAACAACTCCTCCCATAGTTCCAAGGAATAGGCGATCGCAGGCTTATCCGAAGCTCCGAAGCCCAGTAAGTCGATCGCATACACCTGATATCCAGCCTCGGCCAGATCAGGAATGTTTTTGCGCCAATGCCCAATAGATGCACCAAACCCATGCAGCAGCATCACAGGTGTTCCAGTGCCCTGGACGGTGTAGCAAATGGTATGTCCTCGCCATTGCCAGGAGTGGCGGGTGAGGGGAGCGGGAGCGATCGCAGAAGAAGTCATAGGGATATTGAAACTTGGATTTTAGATTTGGGAGGACGTCGGTGGTATGTCCATCCGTCGTTCTGATATGTATAAACAACAGAACAAACTGCGACGTCACAACTCTTTACAAAGAACTTATTCTGATGATACGACGTTTCCCAAAAATCGCAGGGCGAGAAACCCGTCCTTCGCGCCGTTGCGTTCTACTATGATGACTCACTTGGTTCCCAGCCATCGCCAGTTGTAGCGATTCCAGTCATAAATTCCCTGGATCTCGTACTCCATCCCGTTATCAAACCGCACGATGCAGCTGGCAATCGTTGTGTTATCGGCCTGTGCCTCGGGTTCGGTCAGATTAATGACAATGCAGGGAAACCATTCACGGGGGCAAGGGCCATCCTCTTGTGTCCATTCCCAAAGGTTGCTGGCGACTTCGATGCGATCGCCCACTTGCAGCTGATCCGACTCGCGATACTGGGCTAAGTGCTCCGGCACGATCTGCTCCACCCAGGCTAAGCCAAAGTCATCTCGAATAAATTGCACATCGCCCGAGGCCGTTCCCTGTAGCCAATCATTCAGAAGTTGGGCTTTCCAAGGGCGGTGTTGACGATCTTGCTCGTCAACATACTGCAAGAAGGCTTGGCGTTGCTCAGGCGTCAGAACATCGAGTGGATTCGCAGTTGTCTCAGTAGGCGGGGAAGTGGGAGATCGGGCGATCGCCTCTCGCAGAATTGCTTGCTGTTCAACCGTTAGCCCATATCCCAGCGCTTCACATTCTTCAAATGCAGCGTTGAGGGCAGATTCCCATCCAGCATCAAACTCAGCACTCCCCACGGCGATCGTCTTCCTGCAATCCAGTGTTTCGCTATTGTGGCCCAAGATCGATTCGGATCTCAACGCGAGTGGCTATACGGTTACGTCATTTAACGCAAGAATGAAAGCAGCAGCACTGACATCACCACACACAAACTATGCAAATTTTTCCGATCGATTTCGCCGCGCTGATGGCCTGGGGCAAACGAATGTTGCTGATGGGAGCGATCGCCCTCCTACTTGCAATCACAGGGTTACCTACTCCCGCCCACGCTGTCACCCAAATCCGTTTGTTTGACATTGACTATCGTGACTGTCCGCCCGAAATGGCCAAAGGAACCGTTACTACTGACGGTAGCGCCATGGCAGCCAACTGTTTCATTGTTTTTGGCAAAACTGAGAATACATCTGCCCGCCCCGTTTACAACGCAGACATTTTTGGTCGCGTACTGGACGCAAACGATAATCCTGCAATGCAAAACCGAACCCGTCTGGGAGCGATCGATGAGGTTCCTGTCGGCATTGGCGAGTTCGAACTGCGGATTACGGTTCCAGCCAATCAACCCACTCCGCTCAAGCTGGTGCAGTTCAAAGCGTCTGGTTTCTCGGGACGAGTGCGCCGCTAAGAGAGCAGAGTGACTATCCCTCAAACATAGTCAAGGAACCTCGTACGAGTAAGAATCACCGGGGCATCACTGGCCAAAGCCAGATTCGGATCCCAATGGAAAGCCTCAAGTGCGTCTTGATGCCCCGCCGATTTAAATGTTAACTACAGCGGGAAAGATGATGTGCTAGCCGCCGCTGTGGCAACCAGCTGGCTCACAAGTTGCAGAGCAAAGATCGCCAGGATGGGGGACAAATCCAGTCCTCCGATGGGCGGAATAATGCGGCGGAACAGATTGAGGTAAGGGTCAACCAACTGGCTCAAGGCGTTAAAGGGTTGGTTGTACCAATCAATGGTGGGGAACCAACTGAGTAACACCCGAATGATGATCAGTACAAAGTAGATTTGCAGGAACGCTGCAAGAGATTGTGCAAACAGGGACATAGTGTCAATACCCGATACGCTTCTACTCAGTTTAGCGTTTTGCCCCTTGTCCCTCTAGGTATTTATTCGAGATTTTTCTGAATGCTCTGTCTGGAGGAGGGTTTGGGCAAGGTGATGGAGATCTGCCCGATTCATCTTGCCCTGGGCATTACGAGGCAGTTGGGTACAAGACAGCCATCGCTTGGGGCGCTTGTAGCCACTGAGAGTGCGTGTCAGTCGTCCAACAATATCCGCTTCAGTCATATCGAGGGAACGAGGAACATAGAGGGCAGTAACGCATTCACCCCAGTGGCGATCGCCCATCCCAATCACGGCTACATCCTTTACCAAACCTGTTGCCCAGATGGCGCTCTCTACTTCGGTAGGAAATACATTTTCACCACCCGTGATGATTTTGTCACGGGCTCGCCCCAGCAAATGCAGCTTTCCAGCCGGATCCAAATAACCAATATCGTCAGTCAGAAAAGGGCGATCGCCCTGTATCTCTCCATTTTCTCCCTGCGGCTCGTAGCCCAGAAATAGAGAAGAGGCGTGAATACTCACAACGCCAGGTTTGATGCGTGATGTAGCAGCAGTCAACTCGATTGGGGAGGATACCGCCTTCGTGGGTGTCAGCGTCACCTGCGCATGGGGCAGCACTGTATAGCCCGATCGCCCCACTAGAAAGTCTTGGGGATACTGGGTCGCAATCTGAGCCGCTGTCTCGGTCATGCCGTAGGTGGGAGCTAGCGGCAAGCCCAGCATCCTGCCCTGCTCCAGCAAATCATCCCAAGCAGGCGCACCCCCCAGCAAAATGGCACGAAACGGTTGCAACCAGGGAATCGTCGCTGGATTTTGCAACAGGCGATGCAATTGCGTCGGCACCAGTGAAAGAAACCAGTCAGTCATATCTAGCTTGGGAAACTTCCCCTGCTCCAAGCGCTTGAAAGTCGGGAGAGCCAGCTGCCCCCCCGTGTGCAGAACGCGCATGACCTGCATCAAGCCGCTGACATGGAAGAGGGGCAACACACAGCAGGAATGTAGGCGATCGCCCCCAAAAAACTGATGAAACCCTCGCACAGAAGCCGTCAAGGTTTCCCAGGTATGACAAGCAAACCGGAGAGTACCGGACGAACCACCCGTCGGAATCAAGACTTTTGGCGTTTGGTGTTCGGAGTTCGGTGTTTGAGGATTGGCGTCTCGTTGGTAGGGGAGGGGTTCCGCTGATGGCAACGGATTTCCCCAGAACAGGGTCGGTTTGATGATAGCGAGGGCCTGCCACCACTCTCGTTGCTGCCAGCGGGGATTACCCAAAATCACGTGATGCCCAGCGGCGATCGCACTCAACAGACCCGCCAAAAAATCAACAGAATCCGCTTCTGCTAGCAAAATGCGCTGGAGCGGATCCATGTGCGCAAGTTGAGCGGCACGGTCATGGAACATGGCGCGGAAGCGATCGCGCGATACGCCGACGAGCCAGTCGCGGGTCAGACTGTCTTGGATGAGGGCGTCAGGCGTTGCCATAGGGAAGCAAAGTCGGTGGTTTCAAAGCCATCGTCGGGGAACCAGCGGGCGGTACCCAAGCCGGGAGCCCGCAGCGGCGTAGGCAATGCTGGCAGCAAGCTGTTTTGCAAGAAGTTCCGCGCGATCGCCGTTTCAAACACCGATGACACTACCACATCCAGGTGATGTTGATGACACAGCGCTTGTAAGCGGTAGGGCGATCCGGCGATCGCGGGCTTTACCACAAACACACCATGCCAGCCCTGCTGATGGCAAGCTACCAATTGCGAGAGAGTGGCGACCGACTCGTCCAAAGCTAGTGGGGTGGGAAAGCGATCGCTCAACGCCTGCATCGCTGCAAACTCACTGGGCGGCAGAGGTTGCTCCAAAAACTCCACCCGCTCGTCGGTGGCACAAACTTCTAACCAGCGACAGGCATCCGAAATCGATAGCCCACCGTTCGCATCCAACCGAATTATCGAAGAATTGGGCAGCCACGCCAGGATTTTTTGGAAGGTACACAATTCTTTACCAACCGATTCCACCCCAATTTTCCACTTGAAGGTGTGGGCTCCCACACTCCAAATCGACTCCCACCCATCAAGCGCCGCCACACCCGTGGGCAAAAGCACAGCAGACTCAGGGATCCCAGCGTTAGGTGTTGTGGAAGATTGAGCGGAATGGAGAGCATTCCAGGCGATCGCCAGGCCGAATTGGCAGGCCGGAAGAGTGTCAGGAACATGCGCCAGTTGCCGACCCGTCAGTTCCATCCCCATCGCGGAAAGCCTTGTGCAGAGGGCGATCGCCGCCTCCAGGGTTTCGCTCCCAAACCAAGGCAATGGTGCAATTTCCCCAAATCCTATAGATCCCTGTTCATCTTCTAGGCGTAGCACCAATCCCTCGCGCCGATCCCAAACTCCATGCGCTGTCTGTAGGGGTTTCTGAAATGAGCGAGTATAGCGTCGCCAGCCTAAACGGCAATGAGTTTCGACATTTTTTGATGACAAATAGAGGGAATCGTAGAGGGGATCAAAGAAGTTTTCAGAAGGGTCAAAAACAGGTAATGCCATAGGACAGATTCGGAATCAATTAGCACTAGTCAAAATACCTATCAGAGGCCAGCCAAATTAAATTAAAGATTAAACCACCCGACCTGGTTAAAAGAAGCCAATACTCCTCCCTCTATCGGATATCTCTAATCGGGCGATGTCCATCTTCGGCATTTGGGAATACTATGGAGTTGAGGGTAAGAAAAGCCCTCAGACTCACTCCCCCAGATTAGAAAAATAGGAGTCTAATGTATGCTAGTTCCGTTTCTATTTTTGACCGGCTATGCCTGTGCTTGTGCTCTGTTCATCAGCCGCGTTGGTGTTGAACAATCATAAGTGTCAGCGATACGACTTGTATCATGTTTGAAGCGACTGTTTTGGTTTAAATTATTGATTGAGTAAGAAGAAAGGTTTTTCCTGATCCTAGGAGAATGCATCTACGGAGAACAATAGATGAGGATCGCACGATAGACTTTGAAAATGTTGATTCTCTTGCCTGGTTGTGATTGACAGTCTTTCAGTGCGTTTATTTTTAGTCGAATCAACAGATGATTGTGATTGCGACGTGATTTTACTCCATCTGAAATGTACAGGCATGGGGTTTTGGGTTAATTTTGCTCTACAGAATGAAAGGCACTAAAAGCCCTAAATATAAATTTGGTAGACCTCACTAAAAAAATCCTCTACTCAACCTGAGTAGAGGATTTTTTCATGATGCTTTGTGTATCCTTGGCAACAATTACGGGGCTCATCTTTCATCAACGCAAATATAGCTTTACGCGTTGAACCAATCATTTCTAGAAGCATCACAGGATGGGCTTCAAAAGATGATTATTTCTCCCTGAATGCGTAGCGTCAAACCCGAAACCGACTTAGAGGAGATGAACAGTCAAGGGGTAACGATGCGGGCGATCGGGATCCGTCAAGCATTTATAAATCATCCAGATAGGCGGGATGATGTTGTAAGCCGCCCAAAGCGGCAATAGCAAGAAGCCCACCAGCAACCAGACGAGAACTGTAACCACAAGTCCCCAAAACCAAACATTGATATGGAAATTGATCGCTTCTTTCGCGTTCGCTTTAACAACAGGATCATCCGAGATAAAAAGCAACGCAATGGGAATACCTGCCGAAAGAACGAGGGCACTCAAGAAGATTGACCCATGGGACAGGGCAGATAAAAGCTTGCGCTTATCAGGATCGTAGCTGGTTTGCATACGTAACGCCTTTGCTCAGGAATTCATCTTTCCATATACTAGCCTTTCCATCCTTCACGCTAAAGGACAGGTACCCGTACTCTGACTTACGCAGATCTTGATGGTATGGACGGGCTTGTGTGTACGCCATCAACCCTTTAAAGCAGAAGTAAACAAGGATGGTATGGATCCAATCAATAATGTTGAATAGCGAACCTGCCAGGAAAGGCAAACGCTGTCATTGTGATTGCAAGTGTCGCGACGAGTTGTTGGAGTTGTATGCGCTATCTCTCAACCCGCCCTGGATTTTGTCAGAGTAAGGGCGATCGCTTATCCTTTCGCCTATCGAGCCTTCTGAGCTTCCTCTTGGTTGCCAACCTGACAACCTGCCAAGTGCAAGCACCGCCTGTCCTTCAGG
Source organism: Cyanobacteria bacterium J06638_20 (assembly GCA_039819245.1). Taxonomy (GTDB): domain Bacteria; phylum Cyanobacteriota; class Cyanobacteriia; order Elainellales; family Elainellaceae; genus Vacuolonema. The sequence goes on along the minus strand of JBCBSJ010000003.1, from coordinate 65,316 downwards.
CCGACGAAAGCATTCATCTGCTCTTGGGCAATCCCAGCGATGCCGTTCCGAATCCCGACACCCCTGACAACTACTTAATTGTGCGCCCACAGTATGCCATGTCCTATAGCCGCGATCGCGCGACCGCCAACTGGGTTGCGTGGCAACTCAATGAATCGTGGCTAGGCCAACGCGACCGCCCCCCGTTTACGCCCGATCCCTTTTTACCGACGGGGTGGTATCAGGTGGACACTAATGACTACACCGGCAGTGGCTTCAACCGGGGACACCTGGTTCCCGCCGCCGACCGCAATCGCCGCCAAGCAGACAGCGAATCCGTCTTCTATATGACGAATATCATGCCCCAGGCTCCTGACAACAATCAGGGTCCATGGGTAGACTTGGAAATCTATAGCCGAGATTTGGCGGAACTGGGCAATGAGCTATACATCATTGCAGGAACCGCAGGCGTCGGAGGCGAAGGCGAACAGGGTCGGCGCGACACTATCGGGCAGGGGCGCATTACCGTACCGGAATTTGTCTGGAAAATTGTGGTCGTCGTCGATCGCCCCATTCAGTCCTTAGACGAAGTGACTGATCGCGATCGCGTTATTGCGGTGCTCATGCCTAACATTCAGGGCATTCGTCAGCAGGACTGGCGTGAGTTCCGTCGCTCGGTTGACCAGATTGAGCAAATTACAGGCTACGACTTCATGGCCGATCTGCCTGGCGAGCTGGAGAACGCCCTAGAAGTCAGAGTCGATGATCTTTAAACAGTGGTTTACCAGACGCGGGGTGGACAGGCTGGGCGATCGCACAGAGCCAAGCGTGTCAAATGCCACACAGAAATAAACCAGCGTCGAGCTTCGAGGGTAGACCCTCCCCGATAACGGCAGAGCATTCCCTGCATCAGCCGAGTGACACCCGCATCAGCTGGATGCTCTGCACGGGTCGTGCGATCATGCCACGCATCTCGCGCTTGCCCAATCAGCTCGGTCGTAACCTCCCGCCCCAGGATTGCAAAGCTCCCCATCACCGGATAGCCAGCCAACCCGTGGGGATGACGCAGCATCGCCGAGCCACCCTGAATATGCTGGGGATCTACCCACAACAACCGACCGTCTTGCCAGATTTGGGTGCGCGATCGCCAGTTCCCCGTCAAAAACTGCTCCCCTTGCGCTGTGCGCCCTAAGCGCACCAGCTCCCACCCCATCCACAAGGCATCCTCTGCCAACTCTACCCGCGTTTCTTGGCGATACTCCGCTCCGTTAAAGGCAATCATCTCCTGGGGCAACCACTCCAAGCAGGCACCAGCATCCAGCCGCACCTGTACTTGCTGATGGGACTCTAGGCCGTTGCTGCGATAAATCTTTCCCGCCGTTGCGCTGGTCAGCAATGCATGAGTATAGGGTTGCAGATGCAGGTGGGTAGACAGGCTATCGCCGCCTACAATCCCCCCAGCGGTATGGAGTGTCACCGTATGGCACACCTCTCCTTCAGGGTAAAAGGGGCGCTGTACTTTCATCGGAGACTGCACAAAACATCGAGCCAGCTGGGTTTGCTGGGGCTGTCGAATGTAGGTCAGCTCTAGCAATCCTTTCCAGCTTTTACGATCGATGTGACTGGGATCCGCTTGCCCATTTTCCGAGGGAGATGTAAGTAATGGGGCACTAGGGGTGACAGGGGAGTGGGTCACGATGGCAGAGGATATCTGTTACAAAGCACTTACTCGCGATCGCCCCTCAGACAGAATGGCTTCATCAGGGCGTTCATGAGAGCATTTCCAGTTTCCTACGAAACATAGCACCTTGCGCTTAAGCAAACCCAACCATTTTTGAAAGCCGTATCGCACCAGATGTTCCCAAAAATGATCGGTTCTCATCCAAATGCGTAAGGCAATTTATACCAATTCTACGAAAACCAAAACCAGATTATTTTTTGAAAGCCGCGCACTGCGCGGCTTTCAAAAAATAATCTGTAGTGGGTTCTTAGCGAATTAGTATTACCTATACGGCAGTGGCCGAAAATCCGTATTCCCACAGAAGTCAGACCCCCCTACCAGCAAGTTATTACAGACACAGATACCGATGGCATATTTTACCCTAGTCGGTCACGCTGGCTTAATCATCTGAATCAGGGTACCCAGACGCAATCGAGCGCCAAGGTCAGCATTTGCCATTCGCTGGGTCACCGATGACCGTTTGTAAGCAGACCCCAAATCATACGCTCTGCACCGCGGATTTCCTGAAAACGTCATTTTGAACATCACTGCTTGATGCGCTGAGCGTGGGTGGGTCAGCCTTCTAAATTGAGATTTCGCAAGAGCAACCATCATCGACAGTGGATTGAGCTGCGTGAATACATTGACAGCGTGATACCGAAACAAGGGTTCAAATTTTCGTCAATGGATTGGCCAACGCTGTACTGAGACTTTCCTGCTATTGATACAAGCCACCTCAAGGCTGTGCGCCCGCTTGCGGGTCTGTTGCGGAGCCGCGAATTTGGCGTGGGTATGCAGCGTCGGGCGATTCCGCATTGTTCAGCAAAACGGAGATGGAGTTCATGAGTAGTCTGATTTCACAACCGACATCTGTGGTGTTTGTGGATGGAGCGATCGCCAATTCCGCCCAACTCAGCGCCTACATGCGTCCGGGAGTGGAAGTGGTGATGCTCGACCCGGACAAGGATGGCTTGGCACAAATTACTGAAACCCTGGCAGGCCATAGCGGATTAGACAGTGTACAGATTTTTTCCCACGGTGCCGCCGGGCAAGTGTTCCTGGGAAATACGACCCTTGATGCGGCTAGCCTAGAAACAGCCGCCAGCGACCTGACGCAATGGGCTAGTGCGTTTGCTCCTGATGGCGATTTACTGCTGTACGGATGCGGCATTGCATCAGAAGGAATGGAGTTTTTGGAACGGCTCAGTGAGTTAACCGGAGCCGATGTGGCAGCGTCTACGGATCTCACCGGGCGTGGCGGCGATTGGGACCTAGAAGTGGCAACGGGGGCGATCGCCGCTCAATCTGCGCTTAGTGTTGCCGGACAAGCCGCCTTCACGGGAACCCTCAACACCATCACCGTGACCAGTACGGCCAACAGCGGCTCGGGTTCGCTACGGAGAGCCATCAGCCAAGCAACAAGCGGCACCGTCATCCGCTTTGCTCCATCCCTGGCCAATCAGACAATCACCCTCAACAGTCAACTCGAGATTTCTCCCGGCCAAAACATTACCATCGATGGCGCAGGAGCCACCAACCTGACCATCAGCGGTAACCGAGCCACCCGTATTTTCTTCGTCAACTCCAACCAAGACTTCCCCACAACCTTCACGGTAAGGAATTTGTCCTTGGTGGATGGATTTACCGACGAACGCGGGGGAGCTATCCTGGGCGAGCATCGAGCCAGCGTCGCTGTCGATAATGTCACCTTCCTGCGCAACGTGGCCAATTCGGGTGGAGGTGCCATCTATAGCCCCTGGGAAAACAACCTGGAGGTATTAAACAGCAGCTTTCGCAACAACCGGGCAACGGCCAACAATGATGAACGGGGCGCAGGGGCGATCGCCTTCGTCAGCCCTGGCACCTTCACCATTCGTGACTCCTCCTTCATCGGTAACCAGGGAATTAATGGAGGCGCCGTCAACAGTCTCAATGGAAAACTAACCATCAGTGGCAGCCGGTTCATCAACAACAACACTCTTGCGGGGCGCTTCGACACCGGCGGCCCCAACGATTTTCTACGGGGGTTTGGGGGCGCGCTTTTCACCGACCGCGCTAGCTCTACGAGCGAATCCTCCGGCTTTATCACCATCACCGACACCGTCTTCGAGGGCAACCAGGGGCGCGCCGAAGGGGGAGCGGCCTATCTCTTTACCGCTGGAAATGACAGAGTCACAATCCGACGCTCGCTGTTCAAAGACAACTCCGTGCGCGAACTGCCTGGCGGCAACGATGGTAACGGGGGCGCTGTGGTCGTGCTGAGCAACGAGGAAAACCGTGGGCTCGTCATCGATCGCAGTTCCTTTATCAACAACAGCGCCACTAACCAGGGCGGTGGCTTGTGGATGCTAAACGCCCCGACCACCATTACCAACACCACCTTTTCAGGCAACGAGGCCAATGGCACGGTGGGCGAAGCCTTTAGCAAGTTGGGCGGTGCGATGTCCTTGCGGGGCGACACTACTATCATCAACAGCACGATTGCCTACAACTCTGCCGGTTGGGTCGGTGGCGGTATTCTGGCGAGCGATAGCGATCGCATCGTGGCCAAAAATACGATCTTTTACCGCAACACTGCCAATAATGGTGGGAATGGCGAGGCCTGGGGCTATATTCAGCAACATACCAACCGCCGTCTGACGGATGCTGGTGGCAACTTCCAGCTTGATGCACGCGGCAGTGATCGCGCCACGGATAATGTGCGGGTTGCCGATGCAAGGCTAGCTGCGTTGGCAACCAATGGCCACCCCTTTCTGCTCAGCTATGGCCTACAGTCCGGTAGCCCTGCCATCAACGCTGGGGTCAACGATGGCGCACCCAACATTGACCAGAGCGGAACGCGTCGGGACGATCGCGTTGATGCGGGAGCCGAAGAATTTGTTGTCGGCGATCCGGGTGGTTCTGGAGATCCACCCACGGTCATACGGGGCACCCCAGAAGCTGATGTCTTACGGGGCAGTGCAGTCAACAACCGCCTCTTTGGCCGAGGCGGCAACGATCGCCTCTTTGGTCAAGGCGGCAATGATCTCATCAAGGCCGGAAGTGGCAACGATCGCCTGGTGGGCGGTGCTGGACGGGATCGCCTCTTCGGCCAGGCGGGCAATGACCAGATCACGGGCGGTGGTAGCCGCGATCGCCTGGTGGGCGGTGGTGGCCGCGATACCCTCCGGGGCGGCGGCGATAGCGACACCCTCAATGGCGGCGGCGGCAACGACCGCTTGTTTGGCGATGCGGGGAATGACGTGATTTTCACCGGAGCAGGGCGCGATCGCGTCGCTATCCGCCACAATCAGGGCTTCGATACCCTCAAGGACTACCGAGATGGCCAGGACAAAATTGATTTGATAGGTATTCGCTTTGGGCAGCTCACGCTGCAACGGCAAGGCGACGATGTCTTGGTCAAACTGGGAACAACTAACCTTCTGCTTATTGAGGATGTGCGTCTCAGTCAGCTCAATGCCGCTGATTTTGTCTAACGCCGTCACGATTTAAGTAACCTCGCCTGCGGTCGATCCGCAAAAGGCTTACACATGGATTGCTAGTGTAGCTGCGATGCGGCTACACTAGCAGCGCGTTCCTGCAAAATTGCGCCAGACGATTCCACATTCCGCTATAGCCTCACGTGTTCAGATTAGGACACATAATTGCATAGCTTCCAAACAATCCTTGAGATCGAGAGTCCCTCAGCGCGTAGCACCCTATAATACGAAACATTGTCGGGTATAAGTCAGGCATACCTTGTCAGGCTCCATGATGTTGCAGCATGTAGGGCATCTCAGAACAGATGGTATTGCCAGAATTTATAGCTCGACCGCGTTGGTCTGCACTGTCTAGTAGCAATTCAGTACCATGAGCGATTCAGCATCTACGTCCGCCACGTATCAGCCTCCCGTCGATGCATTGCTGAAGCTTGGCGAAAGGCATGTCCGCAGGCAAAAACATTGGCACAACTATGTCAAATCCTTTGGGTTTACGGATGCAGATATCTCTGAACTCATGCGTATGGCGCTTGATCCTGACCTGAATACGGCAGACACCAACAGCAGTGAGGTGTGGGCACCTGTACATGCCTGGCGATCGCTCGGCCAACTGCGTGCAACAGACGCCATTGACCCATTGCTCGATAACCTCGAAGAGATGCAAGATGACGATTATTTTCGCGAAGACTTGAAAGCTGTTCTAGCCCTGATTGGCCCTGAAGCAATTCCCAGTATTGCTAAGTTCATCAAGGATCCGGATCATACGCTGTATCCCAAGTGGTCCTGCATTGATGCTTTGGTGGAATTCTGGAAAACTTATCCCGAAGCTCGTGCTGACTGTGTAGCCATTACGGTGGAACAGCTACAACAGTTTCATCGAAACAGCGACACGATCAATGCGGTCTTAATCAACAACTTGATTGATATGAACGCAGTCGAAACGGCAGATCTGATGAAGCAAGCATATGCATCCAAGCGAGTAGATCTCGGTGTTCTGGGCGATTGGATCGATGCTCAACGGCATCTGGGATTGATCTCGGCCGCTGAAGCAAGGGAACAACGTCTTTATGTCGATGCCGAACACTTGTCACAAAAGGCCGCGAAGCCGATTACGGCTGAACCAAAAGGATTTGGGAACAGCGGATCAGCTAAAAAATCATCAAGTAAGAAGAAAAAGAAATCGTAAGCCGTGGGGGTATGTTCCCACGCAACATGACATTCAGTCCTTCGAGAACACTGAACACCTATGCATTTGAGGGGAGCAAAGGGGTGTGCGTTTTCAGCTCTTGTTGCAACTGTTTCAGGGCTGCTCGTACCTGAGCATACTGCTCTAATAAATCGGTAAGGGATTGCTGCATTGATTCAGAGGAAAGGGTCGCAACATTGTCCTCGATATCTCGACAGAGATGGGAAAACTGCATGGCTCCCAGCAGTGCACTACTGGACTTGAGGGTATGCAGGGTTCGCATGAGACAGTCATGGTCAAGGTCAGACTGATCTGCCCCGGCCTCTAGTACGGGTAGGTAAACAGAACTCTCGGTTAAGTAGCTATCAATCATCTCGCTCAAGATCTCTGCTGCCTCGGTTCCCACATCGTCCATAAACAGCTTTAGGATTTGAAAATCGAGCAAGTTTGAAGCCCACGGATCAGAGGGCGGTTCAGCTACAGCGACTTGCGCTTGGTATTGGCGAAGGGCGATCGCCAACTGCTCTAACCGAATTGGCTTACTCAGGTAGTGATCCATACCTGCTTGCAAACATTCATCGCGATCGCCCCGCATCGCATTGGCCGTTACCGCAATGATGTAGGGGCGCTGGTCGCCCCATTCCTCGTAAATTTTCTGGGTGGCGGTAATACCGTCCATTTCGGGCATTTGCACATCCATCAATACAACATCGTAGGGCTGGTTACGCAGCACATCTAGAACTTCCCACCCGTTGTTGGCCACATCTGCTTGATGCCCCAAGCGTTCAAGTAATTTGAGCACCACTTTTTGGTTAATCGGGTTATCTTCCGCCACCAGAATGCGCAAGCTTGAGGGAGGCGCCGTATGAGAAATCGGCAGATGATGATCTGGGGGTTGCTTATGTCCAAACACGTCAGCCAGGATAGTCGCTAGGTGCGATCGTTTTACCGGCTTTTTAAGATGGGCAACCCAGGGATCATTGGTTGAACAATAGTGGGATGAACCCCGCCAACCCAAAGGCACCATTAACACAAAGGGGTAGCAGGATAGGAAGGTTCGCCAGCGGGGTTCTTCCACTAGCCATTGTTCCAAACCAGGCAAGTGATGGTCAACGAGAATGGCATCGAAGGCGTCCTGCTCCAGCGCACTCAATAGCCCGGCAAATGATGCGACAGTCTGCGCCTTCATTCCATGTCGCTGCACCTGCAGCAGGAGATGCTCACGACTAATGTCATTGGGATCGGCAATTAACAGGGTTTTACCCGCAAAGGATGGAGCGATGGTTGGATGCTGCACCCGTCCCTCTTCGGGAGGAATCGCTTGGCCAACAATACAAAAGTAAAACGCCGAACCTGCATCTTGCTCACTTTCAACCCATACCCGTCCACCCATCATCTCGCTAAGGCGTTGGCTGATAACCAACCCCAACCCCGTGCCTCCAAACGTTCGGGTGATGGATGAATCGACCTGAAAGAAGGGCTCAAATAGGCAATCCAGGCGATCAGGGGGAATCCCAATCCCAGTATCTTTGACAATGAAGCGCAGCGTGTATTGACTGTGGCCCTCTGTATCCTCGGTGTTCAGCTTGCGGGCATCTACCTCCACAGACACCGATCCCGTGTGCGTAAACTTCACCGCATTGCTGAGCAAATTGACTAACACTTGCCGCACCCGATGTTCATCGGCCACCAACCTGGCTGGCACATCCGCATCCACCTTATAGGCAAGATTGAGCCATTTTGCCGATGCTTTGGGCGCCACTAAATCCACTGCGTTTTCGACACAGCTTTGCACATCAAACGGCGCCGGTTGTAAATCAAGCTTGCCCGCCTCAATTTTAGAAAAATCCAGGATGTCGTTAATGATCGCCAGCAGCGATTCACCGCTATTGCCCAGCGTTTCGACAAAATCCCGCTGCTGGGGAGACAAATCAGTTTCGAGGAGTAGTTCGGTCATCCCAATCACAGCATTCATGGGCGTCCGAATCTCATGACTCATAGTCGCCAGGAAGTGGCTTTTGGCATGGTTTGCGCGCTCAGCCTCACTTTTAGCAAACTCTAGTGCAATTGTTGCCTGTCGTCGCTCAGTAATGTCAACCGCTGTCCCTAACAAGCGATGGGGACGGTTGTTAGGTCGGTGGTCAAAGACTGTCTCATGCACCCGCAACCAGCGCCAAGCTCCGCTGGAATGGCACACTCGAAATTCCAATTCCATTACTTCGCTGCCATTCGTTTGGGTAAGGGCAGCGCGCCGACTGAGTAGCGTTTCGCGATCATCGGGATGAACCAGTTGCACCAGCTCATCGAGGGTCATGCTCTGAATATGGTGAGCTGGATAACCCAGGATCTCCATCACCTGCCGATTGATGAAATCCAACCGCTGCTCGTCGAGATCAATGAGGTAAAGAAGGTTTGGGGTGGTTTCAAGAATCCGTTGGATGAAGCGCTGATTTTCTTGATGCGTCGCATCCGCCTGCCGCCATTCCCGTAATAAGCGTTCGCGTTCAACCAGTTCCTGTTGCAGATGGTCGCGTTCGGCAATGACCTCGGCAACGCGGTATTCCACTTCAGCATCAACACGCTGCTGCACGCGAGCGTCAATTTCAGCCTCGATCGCCATTTGCAATGCGGGGTCTAATACCCCGTCTGGCAAAAGATCATAAAGAGGAGAGTCATGAGCGATCGCGGCTGAATCCACCGAGTATGAAGAGGAGATGGAGTTTGATTCACTCATATGGCAAGGTGCTGATCAGAGCCTCCAGTAACGATAGCCAAATCCCGAACCTGGTAGGGGGCTATTAACAGAATTATTCATACACCGCTCCCTTGCAATAGAGCTGTGGAATGCAAACTAGTGCTCTGTCAGCACTAAGAATTAGGGTTGGCGATCTACGAAACTCTTGTTTGGCATGTCTTTCCAAAGACAGCTACCCTAAAACTTAGTCTTGACGCTGCACTATCTAAAAGCTGCTCAATGGGGCAATAACGTTAGATTGCCACAAAAGAAGAGAAAACTACCATTTGCAACGGCTTTATCAGGGATCATAGCGATCGCCATAAAGCTGTAGTTTTCTTGCTTAGGCAAGACTTGTACCAATCTCCAAGTGCCGGAGAATGTAGAGTTTAAGACGCCAAAACGATGAGTTTTGTTTCAATCTATATTTCCCATCAGAGTGAAAGCAGCCCAATCGCGAGAGCTGGGGAACTGTTGCAACGTTGTGAGCATCGCTTGACGTAGAGCTTGGGCTCGGTCGGTTTTAGACTGCAAGTTGCGATAGAACTCGGTCATGAGAGCAGCCGTGGCATCGTCGGGCACAGCCCAAAGGGAAACAACGATACTCTTGGCTCCAGCACTCAAGAATGAGCGAGACAGCCCAATGGTCCCATCTCCCGTAATCCGTCCGCGCCCGATATTGAAAGCGATCAGGACAACCATCTCCGCATTTAATGAGACATCCCCAAAATTTTATTCGCGGTGAACAGCCATCAGCATTAGCCGATGGGGTAAGAGCGATCGCCCCTGGCACGCCAACCCCCTCCACATCATCCAGCAATCCATGAGTCGCCAAATGGTTGATATGAGCACGATCCATGCGTTGCACAACCACACTCTCTGTGGCATCGGAGCCAATCAGGACAGGTTGATCAAGAATGTCGCCAATCTGGATGGCCTCTATTTCAGCATGAGGTAAGGGAGCCAACGGTTCTGGCGGATTGCCAATCGTAGGCATCACAGGATTCCCAACAACGAGAGCTGGGATATCTTCTGGAGGAGGTTGTCGATCGCGCTCTGTCTGGTTACCGCGCTAGCACCTGGATGGCTGGCGCGGCAACCAGAGTGTGGCGTTCAATCAGGTATTGGCGATCGCTATCCTGCAAAGCCGCAAAGGGAACCAGAAAAAGCACCCCTTGGGAAATGATGATGACGCGATCGGTGGGATCCGAGGGAAGCAGATCGACGATCGGCTCCACCAGTAAACGATGGAGCGGTATCAGGTTGCGGCTGGCGCGGCGGGGAATCAATCTGTCGTTGGGTAGCATTTCCTCAGCACGGGTCAGGGTTGCGGTGATATCTTGTCGAGTGCTACGAGTCAGTGCTGTGACGGCGCGATCGGTGGATGTGCCCGCACCACGCCCTAGAGCCGCCGAGACGCGAGCATCCTCTGCCAGCTCATCAACCGTTAATTGTGGAGTGTCGATCGTGCCCAAATTGCTTTCGTGAAAGGTAACTGTGCTATCGGGCTGTACCACTGCCGCTAGTAAAGACTCGGCTGCTGCATCGAAATCATTCGCCTCAGACTGCACAATGCTAAGGTTACTGAGGGCTTGCCCTTCTCGAACGCGATCGCCCAACTGCTACGAAAACTCCAGACTCTGCTAATAGATCGCGCAATATATCGCTCTTTAAAGACTCTAGGCAGATAAAATCTGAATCAACTATTTCTCGTCGAAAGTCGCTTTTATAGATCAGTCATCAAGGTACGGAAAATGGTCGATTTATACCAATTCTACGAAAACCAAAACCAGATCATTTTTTGAAAGCCGCGCACTGCGCGGCTTTCAAAAAATGATCTGTAGCGGGTTCTTAGCGAATTGGTATTACTTACCCTCCAGCCAGAGTTATTGAAGAGCGATAATTGAGATTTCTTTCTCAACTTTAACCCGCAGCTCGTCAAGCGCATCCGGCTTTATCGGCTCGTTCCCTTCCGATCAGATATAGCGATAACTGCGTAAAGTTACACCTTTGATGAATTGCTGGGAGCTAAGTGGTAGCTAAGGGTTCGCGCAGTTGTGTCAGGAAGCGGAGTGCCTGCAACATGAAGCCTGCGCAATCATAGGGCGACATTTCGTAGAAGGCTGCCCAGGCACGGGCTTTGCGCTCATCGTAGCGATCGCCATCATAGGGATGTTGATCCAACCAGGCCAAGCGAACAGCATGGCCAATGAATACATCCAGCACAATATTGCCGTCGATCTGGAAGGCGGGGTTGCATGCGGTGATCGCCGCCAGTTCCATCAAGGCTTCGATGTTGAGCTGACGATATTCTGGGGCCTGAATCTTATTCAACAAATGCTCGACCCGCAGGGCAAAGTTTTTCTCACCGGGGGTCATTTCCAGGGTGAGGTCATGTTCCAGCCGGTTGCGGCGATCGAGCTTGTCGCCAACGACCAACCCCTTGCAGTGGCGCAGCACCGTCCACACATTGGGATAGAAGTTGGGGGGCACCAGGTTGAGGGACCCTTCCCGCTGACGTTTTTGCCGCCAACTGGTGTGCTCGGTGGGGATTGTGGATTCCGCTTCGTCTGGAACCACCCATGCAATATCCTGTTTTTGCCGCAAGTTCAGGGATTCTTGCCGGAAGAGTTCTTCGTTGACGGTTTCATAGCCCGCTAGCACTTTGTAGAGGCGTGACTTCACCGCAAACGGGCTGAGGTTCATCAGGTGCTCGTAGGCTTCGTCTTGGGTTGCTCCCAACTCCTGGGCTAGGTCGCTGGTGATGAGCAGAATTAGGTAGCCCACCCGTAGCGTAAGGAAGCCTTTGAAGATCTGGGGATCGGTTTTGATCAAGATGCTGAGGTAGATCAGAATTTCCTGGGTGAGGGGGCGATCGCGAATGTCTTGTCGGACAAATTCCTCAATTTTGCGCATGATCTCGACGGTGGACATGGGAGCCATAATCAGCGACTTTTCGCTGTAAGCCTTACCGACTGAAATCTGCTTTTGGCGCACCAATATGTCGGTTACGGCATCGGATAGCCCCACATCAACCTTGTTCAGCAGACCCGCTGCCCGCCGAACTACTGCCCACAGCCGCCAGTGACTGGCTTTGAGGTAGACCTCTTGAAGCAATTTGGCGACCGCGACCTTTTTGCCAGAGCCCCCCAAGCCCGTGTCAAATGATAAGCTTTCCAACCGCTGTAGTGCTTCCAGCAACTCGATTTGCTCGTACAGGTTGACGGAATTGCGCAACCGATCTAGTAGGGGTTTGGTATCGGTTTCCAGCTCTAGCTTGAACTCTTGGGTGGGGGTGAGTTCCTTGGTGGAATCGGGAGAGAACTGCAAGTAATAGGGTTGGGGGCGTGCCTCCTGGACGGGCGATTGGGCAAAATCGAAGTCGTGAATGAAATCGATCCGTTCGGTTCCGGCTGTCAAGGCCAACTCCTGCAACCGTCCCAATCGCACGGGTACATTGCCGCATCGCCCTTCCTGCATTTCGTTGAATAATTCCAGTAGCGGCGTTTGGTCTTGCAGCATGTCGTGGGTCAGCAGCAGCGTCATCAACGGACGCCCTAGCTGAGTCCAGTGTTGCCAGATGTAGGCGAGTTCTCCTCGAATCTGTTCGACCAGCAGGTGATAGTCAAAGGTGAGATAGAACTTTGACTGATCCAAAAATGAGGGCAGAAATACGATGGTTTCACCCCGAATGCGAAACAGGTGCGAGGTGGTCAGGCTACGGAGACGGCGGATGGGTCGCCCGCTCAGTTCTAGCTTGTCGTTACGCCCGATCTGCGCATAGACCTGAGACAGTTCACGGAAGCGGCGCACCTCCATTGGTTCTGTTTGACTGGGGGTTTGGGTCGCGATGCCAAAGGCGGCCAATTCTGCCTGGAGTTCTTCGTCTTCTGCTAGCAGTGCCACCTGTACCTGAGGCCGAGGGGAACGACGCACTCGCAGATGACGCCCCAGGGGATCAAGATCGCCCAGAGAGATCCAGCCATCATGTAGCAACTGTCCCAAAAGATAGAGGCTTTGCGCCCACACCAGCGGGATGTTGTCGTTTGGGGTGCGGGTTTGACTGCCGGGGGCTGCGCGCTCGGCGGCGATCGCCTCTTCCGGCACCACGTATAACTCTGGCAGCAGATGATACCCGTCCCGCTCAACGGTTAGTTGATTTAGCTGCGTCAGATACTCCTGCGAGGCTTCCTTGTCCCCTGCAAACCAAGCATTCAACATCAGGTAGCTGAAGAACAGCGGCCACTCGCATTCAATATGCTCGAATTCTTTGAGTTCGGTAGGCTCGTAATGCAGGCGGGTCACATCCTCCAATACGGTCTGGTGGCCGTCCCGCAAAAATCGCTTGCAGCCGTAGTTGCCCTGCAGCTTGGCAACAATGGTCTCGCGTGTGCGCTCCAGCAGCTCGGGGTCTTCGATCGCAAAGGCTGGATAGCCGATAACGCTGAGCACTGCCGCATCCACTTCCTTTGAGCTGGATTCCCTGGGGAGCAGCGATTCCAGGGTCATGCGGGCGCGGGCAATTTCATCCGGCAACACGTGGATCACCGAGGTTTGACTGCCCCGCACCCCAAACAGATCGAGTCCGGCGATCGCTTCTAACGCGGCCTTGGCCATTCCCACAGAGCTAGCATTTAGCTCTGGATTGCCGTGGTTAATCTTTTCGCCCCGCTCCCAAATGCCATAGTCCGGAGTCCGGTACGCCCGCCCGATGTAATACACCAGGTTTTGGATAAAGTTCACCTCATCCACCGTGTAGATGATAGAGAGTCCCGATGCGGTCATCTCCGCTAGCATCAGCAGATACAGCGACGTGGCATCTAGTTGCAGGTGCCCCCAGGCGTTGTCCTCAACTACGGTGTCCCCGGTCTGCAGGTCATACTTTGCATGGAGCGAGTCGAGGGGATCTTGGGTCTGCTTGAATTTCTCGACTTTGAGCGCTTGTCGCATCATGGCGAAGAGCAGCCCCCGCATCATCTTGACGACGCTGTGCTCCAGCTCGTAGGTGCGTCCATCGTCCACCCCGGCTTTGCGGTAAGCCATTGCCAGCCCCCACACCGCCAGGATGCTGTAAACATTGTCTCTGACCCAGGCATCGGTGTAGTTGCCATGGGTTGTCACAGCAGTGCTGGCAGGCAACAATCCAGAGATCGGATTCTGCCGCGCCAGGATGATGGCTTGGACTTCTTGATAGTAGCGTTCGAGTTCTTCAGAAATCAGCATAGAGGTAGCAGGATACTGACGGGATACCGTTGGGGAAATCAGCTATAGCATGCCCGATAGGGTGGGGAACCCATAGGGACTTTATACTTCCTCATGATTCGGGCTTCAGTATAACGTTTCCATTCGTGCTGAAAAGAGAGGGGTGGTGGCCGAAGATCGGGGGTGGCAATGGAGGGCAGCGGCAAGAGAAGCAAGTCAGAAAAAATTAAAGCGATATCAAGGAGCATGGATGAAAATTCGCACGTTTCAATCCTCTGATCGGGAAGCGGTAGTTCAGTTGTGGAAGGACTGTGGTCTGGTTGTGCCACACAACAATCCCCAGCGTGACATCGATCGCAAACTAACAGTCATGCCTGAGTGGTTTTTAATCGGGGAGATGGATGCACAGGTTATGGCCAGTTGCATGGTGGGCTATGAAGGGCATCGAGGCTGGCTGAACTATCTTGCCGTCCGACCGGATATGCAGAAGCGAGGTTTTGGGCAGCAGATTGTCGCCCATGCGGAAGCCCTGTTGCTAAAGGCAGGCTGTCCCAAAATCAATTTACAAATCCGATCGACCAATCAGAGGGTGATCGAATTCTACGAAGGGTTGGGTTACAAGCAGGATCCCGTAATCAATTTGGGAAAACGGTTGATCCCCGATAGTGCCACATAGATGTTAAGGAACGGCGTGGGTTTCAATTGATTGGCAGCCCTCTAGTCCCAGGTTGGGATCTTGACGATAGCGATCGCCCGACACATAAATTTCCACGATATGATTGCCCTCAATCCGATACAGATATTGAGCGCGGGAATCGAACTCAGTGCTGACCTTGAGATTGGAAAAGTCATCCTCAGAAAACTCGAAGCCAAACCGTACCACCAATTGCGCCACCAAAATACCGGGGGTATCCTCTTGCTCGCTGGAAAGGTCGCGCTCCTGCCAGAAGGTGTCGAGAAACCGATCGAGAATTCGCAAGACCTTATCAGGAGAGCCGTTGCGGCTGGCGTAGATGAGGACAGGGCTTCCGTCTACGAGGATATGGAAAGGAGTAGCGGTCATAGGCATCAAGGCATAGATAGCGCTGGACTGATTTTACGGCAGAGCGGGACTCTACAACGTTTAGCGCTTTAGGATTGCGTTGGGTGGAGACGGGCAGCCGTGCGTAAAATCTGGCCAGCCAGAATGGCCGCTCCAAAGCCGTTGTCGATATTCACCACGCCGATGCCTGCTGCGCAGGAGTTGAGCATGGTCAGCAGGGGCGCTAATCCCCCAAAGCTGGCTCCGTATCCGATGCTCGTGGGGACGGCGACAACGGGACAACTGGCGAGCCCAGCCACGACGCTCGGCAACGCTCCTTCCATGCCTGCTGCCACAATGATCACATCTGCTGCCTGGAGGCGATCGCGCTGGCTCAGCAACCGATGAATTCCGGCCACGCCGACATCCCAAAGCCGTTGTACCCGAAAACCGCAGAGTTCGGCGGTGATGGCGGCTTCTTCTGCCACGGGCAAGTCCGCCGTCCCTGCCGAAATCAGTGTGATGACGCCCGGATGTTGCGGGCAGGGCATTCCTGACGAGTCGGTGGGAGTTTGGATCAGGGCGCAGATGCGGGCGGTGGCGAAGTAAATGAGGTCGGGAATTTGCGATCGCACCTGCTGGTAGACCTCTGGCTCAATGCGAGTCGCCATCACCACCGATGTCCGCTGCCGCATGGAGTGGATGATCCGCCCGATTTGCTCAGGTGTCTTTCCTGGGCCCCAAATCACTTCTGGAAAGCCCGTGCGCAACGCCCGATGGTGGTCGATATTGGCAAAATCTGCGACGGGTTCATAGTCCAGATGTTGCAATTTGGAGAAGGCATGGTCGGGGCTGATAGCGCCAGCGGCAACGGCATTCAGTAACTCTTGCAAAGCGTCGGATGAGGTCACAATGGTATCTGCTCGGACGAAGGATGGGTTGGGAAAACTCCCGTCTCTATTGTGCCGTGAAGCTGAATAGGGAAAGCTCTATGAGCTGTGCATTTTGTTGATGGCGTGGATATGTCCCGCCCACAACTATCAACAAAATGACTTAGGACTTGCGTTTCTTGGCTTTCCAGGTGCCGCCATAGGTATAGTAAGGGTTGTGCTGACTTACCTGGGGATAGCAGTCATCGCAAATGAAGCGCCACGTCCCAGAGGCGTCGATCTGGGCGCGATAGAGAACAGGAGCGATTTGATGGCAGCGATCGCATCCCTTCTGACGTTCCCGGGCCATACCTTAACCGTGAGGAACAGCCGAGCCGTGGCTGGAGTCTTGGTCCGCACCTTGAGGCCGAGCAAAAATCATGCGGCCTGCCGAGGTTTGGAGTGCGCCTGTGACTTCCACATTGATAGATTCACCAATGTAGCGATCGCCCGTTTCCACCACGACCATTGTGCCGTCGGTCAAATAGCCCACCCCTTGATCGGCCTCCTTACCTGGTTTCAGGATCTTCAAATCCAACTGATCCCCAGGCAAATAGCTAGGGCGAACCGATTTGGCCAGGTCATTGATATTCAAAACCTTAACGGTTTGCAAGCTGGCGACTTTATTGAGGTTGTAGTCGTTCGTCAGCAGCGTCCCGTTGATATCTTGCGCTAACCGTACTAGCTTGGCGTCCACGGTACTGACATCGTCATAATCCGCTGGATGAATGACTAACTTCGACGGATAGAGTTCTTTCAACCGATTTAGGATATCCAGCCCACGCCTCCCCCGAATGCGTTTCTGGTCGTTAGATGCATCGGCTAGGGTTTGTAGCTCTTGCAAAACGAACTGGGGTACTAATACTTGCCCGTCGATGAAGCCCGTACTAAGAATGTCTTCGATGCGACCGTCGATAATGCAACTTGTGTCGAGCACTTTAGACGATGCGGGTTTGAGGGTGCCTTCCGCCACCAGCAAGGTTTCGACTGAATTTGGGTTGATCAGACGGAGGAGCGATCGCCCATTCGCACTGGCCAAGTTCACTCCAGAGACAGAAAAAACAATGCTCCCCAGTACGGCGGTCAGGGGTTTGATAAAGGCGAAATCGTTGGGAATCGGGAGCAAGAAAATCGGAGCCAACATCAAATTGGCGACCAACAGCCCCAATACCAGCCCAATCGAGCGGCTTAGAAGCTGGTCGACAGGCATTGCACGGATCTGCTTCTCGATGCGGCGATAGCTGGTCTGTGCAGCCAAGCCAATGGCAAAACCGATAATTGCCCCAAATCCAGCGATCACCGAACTCAATCCCTCCAGACTCGACACCTGGTGTAGTGCGGCTGTGGGGAGAAGGTCAACGCTGTAGAAGCCAATTCCGGCTCCTGCTACGATGAATGAAATGATAATGATAGCGTCAAGCATAGTTCCGGCTCGCGTCTGGGCATAGGCCTGATCTCCAGGTTACCGAGAGATCGAGGAGTCCGGTCACGAAGCAAATGTCGTGAAGGTGAGCACAAATGCACAGCCTCATTATATCGGTTGGACTAGATATCGACTGACTGCTTCTGTCGCGCCGCACTAACCCCAAGGTATGGAGCGTTTCCTGGCTGTTGTAGATTTCTTATAGGTCTTTTCTGCAAATTTTATGGTTGAGGCCAACGCTCCTTTTTCGACTGACCCATCGGTTGTACTGTCACAATCCAGTGGTCAGGTTACCGGGCAATCGAACCATGCCGTGGATTCGTCAACCAGCCCATCATTGTCGCGCTCTATGGACTTGGGCGATCGCTTCCCGGCTCCCGATGCGGCTTACGTGCATATTCCCTTCTGTCGGCGGCGCTGCTTCTACTGCGACTTCCCCATCTCGGTAGTGGGGGAGACGCGGCGCGGCGAAAACTCAGGGGCGATCGCCCAGTACATCACCCAACTCTGCACCGAAATCCGCCGTACTCCCAATCTAGGAACGCCCCTGCAAACAGTTTTCTTCGGGGGCGGAACTCCATCCCTCCTGTCCGTCGAGCAACTGGAGACGGTTCTAACAACCCTGGAGCAGCAGTTTGGCATCGCTGCCGATGCCGAAGTTTCGATGGAAATGGATCCCGATACGTTCGACCTGGCTCATGTGCAGGGTTACCGTGCCTGTGGCGTTAACCGCATTAGCCTTGGGGTACAAGCCTTTCAGGCAGAACTTCTGCAAGTTTGTGGGCGCACCCATCAGCCAGACGACATTCCCATCGCCGTGGAACAGGTGCGGATGGCCGGGATCGATAACTTGAGCCTGGATTTGATTTCGGGTCTGCCTCACCAAACCTTGGAACAGTGGGCATCTTCCCTAGAGCAGGCGATCGCCCTCGACCCCCAACATCTCTCGGTGTACGACCTGATTGTGGAACCGGGCACTGCCTTTGCCCGCCGCTACAAACCAGGCGACAAACCCCTCCCTTCCGATACGTTGACGGCTGACATGTATCGACTGGCTCAGCAAACCCTCAGCGCTGCCGGATTGCAGCATTATGAAATTTCCAACTACGCTAAGTTGGGCTATACCTGCCGTCACAATCTGCGCTACTGGGAAAATTGTGCATACTACGGCTTTGGCATGGGAGCCGCAAGTTATGTGCAGGGGCAGCGGTTCTCCCGTCCGCGCACCCGCCGCGAGTACTTTGCGTGGCTGGAAACTGGGATGCCCGTGGATGTTCCTGTCGCAACGGAGGGCGATCGCCTGCTTGACCGCCTGATGCTGGGTCTGCGCCTTTCCACTGGCCTGTCCCTACCCGCGCTGGAGCAGGAATTTGGCCAGAACACCGTCGCCCAAATCCTCGCCACCCTGAAGCCCTATGCCGATCGCGGCTGGGTCGCTTACCAGCCCAAACAAGATCTTTGCCTAGTCGATCCCGACGGCTTTCTCTTTTCCAACACTACCCTTGCTGCCCTCTTCGAGCAATTTTCAGAGGACTGATTGGATACTGGTTTCAAGCGTATTGGAATTAGCTATCCGAGGCCGTTTGACCCGCCCCGTTCTTCAAATACTCAAACACACTCTTGTCGCCGATATCGGGAGGAATCGGCTGGATCACTTTGCGAATGGCGAAGATCAGCATTAGTGCTGCCCAACTTGCCAGCAAGATCTGCTCTGTGCCCGGTGATAGCAGGCCAAATAAGTGCCCTAACAACAGCAATGGTACCAACGGTGTGAGCAGTTTTGTCTCGAAGCGATTGAAACAAAAGGCTTCCTTGAAAAAGATCCCAGCTAGTGCAGCGAAGATGAAGCCGATTCCCCAAATGGTGTTGGGATGGTGATAGACCGTGAGGGCAAAGGGTTCAGGATCGAAGTGCGAAATGGCGATCGCCGCTACAGCTCCAATCCCCCAAAACACTTGCAAAGCGCGATGCAATGCGGCCATGTAGATATGGATGGTGAGCAAACTAATGCCCAACGCTATAGTGAAGCCGCTAAACAATAGCGAGATCGCAACCTGTACCGTTGGCGAATCCGGTTGCCAGAACACGAGTCCGGTGCCGATCGCAAAACAGAGTGCAGCCACCATCAAGCCTGCTCGATAGATGACGACGCCCTGGCGATCGCCCGCCGTAATCGTAAATTCTCCAAACTGCCCTTGATATACAGGGCTTTCTGTAACCTGTCCGTTCAGTACTTGCTGTGCCATGGCTGGATGGTGCCTCCTCAGAGAATCCAGAGCAGTGCCTGTTCTGTCATGGTAAAGCGCAATGCGCTTGAGTCAAGCCGAAGATTTATTAAATCCCTGTGGTGCCTGATGTTCGGCAAGCTGTCTTTATCCTCTAGTGCTGAGATCAAAGTGACCTTGGGCAGTCGTTCAGTTGGAGACCACACGATTGGCGCCTGGATTGTAGATCCCGATGAGGTCACCGTCCGCTTCGTAAACCGAGACGGGAATGCGGGTGCGATTGCTAACCCGAGCGATCTGCTCAATTAACGGATCGAGTTGGCTCAAGGGGGAGTTTGCATTACTCCCGGACAGCGACTGCTCATAGGCATTGGTGATGGTGACCCTTACCTGATCGTCCTGGCGGCTGAGCAAACACCGACGGGGAGAGCCGCTGCACAGCCGTTCGAGGGAGGTCAGCGTGTCCTGAAATTCTAGATTGGACAGGGCTTGATTCAGCGCCGTTTGGTAGGAATTGATCAGAGGTTGTGCCCGTTCAAAGGAAATGCTGCCCTCTGGGATCTGTTGGACTTCGTCTAGGGCTTGCTGCCACTGCCCAACGGCTTGATCCCAGGCGTTCTGCTGCTCTGCTGTTTGGGCCGTATTGGCTAGAGATTGAGCCTGGGTAAAGCGCTGAATCGAGGTTTGCTCCTGTTGCAACTGCTCCTCTGCCAGGTCTAGTTGCGGACGATACAGCGCTAAGAGCTGCTGGGCTTCGGCATAGGACATGGTACCGCTGGGCACTTTGTTCAACGCATTGATGACCGACTGCCAGTTTTGCTGTACCCGTTGCAAGCCAGACACCGAGGTCACAATATCTTGCCGGGTTTCGGCTTGTGCTGCCGTTTGCCGTGCGAGGTCTACCCATTCCTGCGCCTCAATCTCCTTGAGGATGCGCTGGTCAATTTGACCCAGATTGTCGCGATATTCAGACAATTTGCGCTGGGCCAGGGGATGAATCGGACTATTGTCGGGAACCTGCTCTAGTTGAGCGATCGCCGACTGCCAGTTTTGTTTAATTTCTCTCCAGACCGTCAGCGGGTGCGGTGGATTCTGGCTCTGCACCGCTGCCGCCATAGCCAGTCGTTGTGCCTGCACCACCCGTTCTAGCTTTTGCGATTCATGTAGTAGCTCTGCCAGAATATCCTGCGCCTCGTTGTAATACGGAGACCAACTGGGGATGCGATCGAGTAAATAACTGGCTTCCATCAGGTTGTCATAGGCTTCTAGCACCTCCTGTGCTGATTGTTCTGGAGTAATCTGGCCCATTGCGGTTGTCTGCATCTGTTGGGCGATCGCCAGTGCGTCACAACCTCCCACCACACAAGGCCGAC
Organism: Cyanobacteria bacterium J06638_20; assembly: GCA_039819245.1. Taxonomy (GTDB): domain Bacteria; phylum Cyanobacteriota; class Cyanobacteriia; order Elainellales; family Elainellaceae; genus Vacuolonema. Next base: position 44,045 of record JBCBSJ010000003.1, on the reverse strand, counting down.
TCAGAGCATAGCCGCCGCCTCCCACTAGCAGAATAGTAGCGGCTAGCCCTGCGGCAAAGAAATAACCCGACCGCGATTGCTGTGTGGGAATAGAGTGGATTTCAGCTTCTAAGATCTCCGCATCGGGCACCCGTTTGGTGCGTGTGTGGCGCGTGCGGCTGTGACCAATGGGCTTTGTCTTCAGAGGAATGGGCTTGCGAGATGATGCATCTCTGGGATGTGGGGTGTCAGCCTTGGTGGATTTGGCAGTTGTTTTTCTATCTGACGCAAAGCTGGGGGAACCCGATAGCACTAAACCTTCAGTCAAATCCGGAGCCCGTTCTGCACCATCCCAGGTAAAGCGATAGAACCCATTGGGTTCTGTTGCTCCCTGTTGTTGAACATACACGCGGATAGCATATAGATCTGGGCACTGTGCTGCAATGGCTCGAATCGCCTCCTCCCGGTGAAAAGCGGCTTCAACAACTGAGAAAATATGGCGGGGGTCAATGGTCGTCGAATTTGTAGCGGGGGGATGGTGTACCAAAACGACGAGCATGCCCTGGTTTATCAGGCAGCGCACGGTCCAATTTGTGGCGATCGCCCATTCTGCCTGCAAATGCCCCAGCAATTGCTCTTCCAGCGCCAATTCTAAGGAACCCTGTACTTGCGCCATAGTCTCTACATGCCGATAGACTGCTTTTCCCCTCATTGTTCTGCGCCAGGAAGCCCTATCAGGGTATTCCAGTTGCGTCTCCCCTCGCCACTTAATTCCACTCTGCCCCTTCTAAAGCGTTAACTGCCTATTCTTTCATAGGCTTCATCAGAGCTTGATGTTTGACCGACGGATTGCTCCGAGAAGCTGCGGGGAACTCACATTATTGTCTCAAACTGCGGCCTCTCCCGACCACTCTGGCAAGCTGTCAATTACGTCTATTATGTTGCCTGGGGTTGGTGCGATCTGGAGCGCTGGAATATGATGTGGCTTATGCGTTTAGGCAAAACCAGTCCGGTGGTTGAAACTGCGCCTAAAAGAACGAAACCCGCAACTAGCGGGTTTTCAAATTGTCAATTCTCCCAGTCTGCGACAGCGGACTTTGTTCTTAAAGCCGCACCGTAACTTTAGTTGCCCGGGCATTGTTATCTGACATTCAAACCCTCTTATTGCTCTGTAAACCTTATGAAGCAAGGCTTTCAAAACATGTTAGGGTTTACGCTTTGGTTTTTCGTAGCCAAAGCGTAAACCCTAATATGATTGAGTACGCGTCCTGAGCAGATAGAGACTATTTTTGCTCTAACGTAACGACACCATTGTCCCAGGTTTCGTCATCGGGAGGATTGCTGAGCCAATGGTTGATGCGCTTGAGGTGAATTTCGGCTGCTTTATCTGTGCTGTCGATGTCTTCTAGAATAGTGCCAAAGGATGCCAGCGCTTTGGTAAAGCGGCGATTGAGGTAGTACTCGCGCCCTTGTTCGTATAGCTCAATCTGTTGTTTCTTTTCATCTGCCAGAGGGTCGGATTGTAGTCCTACCAGTTCGTAGATCGAGACGGGGTTGTGCTTGCCCTTGACGCGCACCCGATCCAACTCGCGCGCCCACACGCGATCGCGGCATGGGGCGTAGGTATACTCGCTGATGATGATATCGGTGCCATATTGCTTGCTGGCGCTTTCCAGACGCGAACCTAGGTTGACCCCATCACCAATTGCAGTGAACTCCATCCGCCGACTCGAGCCGATGTTGCCGCTAATCACGGTGTCAGAATTCAAGCCAATGCCAATGCGAATGGCGGTTAAATTGTCCTCTTTGCGCTTAGCGTTGAAAGCAACCAAGCGTTTTCGCATTTCTACTGCGGTTTGGACGGCCATCCAGGCGTGATCATCAAGCGGTAGTGGCGAACCGTAGACGGCCATGATGGCGTCGCCAATATACTTATCGAGCGTTCCCTTGTAGTGGAAAACGGCGTCAACCATCGACTCGAAGTAATTGTTGAGCATAATGACGACATCTTCCGCTGTCATGCTCTCGGTTAGGGTGGTGTAGCTGCGGATATCAGAGAAAAGAACCGAGACTTCTTTGCGATCGCCCCCCATTTTCGCGGCATCGGGATTTTCAAATAGCTGCCGCGCAATCTCTTCGCTCATATAGCGCGACATTGTTAGCTTCAGCCGTTTCTCATCGCTGATATCTTCCATCACAATCAGGACACCCGATACCTGGTTCCCATCCGTTGCATCAGCAATCGTGTTGATGGATAAGTTGATGCTGTGCTCATTCGCACCACTGGCTTGCTTCAGCGTCAGATCCGGGTAATATTGCTCCCGGCTCTTCTCGTCTTGGGCTTCCAGTGCCCGCTCGATCCAAGCGTCAAAATCCCCTTTTTCTAAATGCACCAAATCGCGGACAAACTGCTTTTCCACCTCAGCATCCGATGAGAGTCCGACGAGCTCCTTCGCACTTTCATTCGCTGCAATAATGCGTCCATTGCGATCGATTGAAAAGACGCCATTGGTGAGCGATCGCAGCATATCCCGCTGAGTTTGTTCCTGCTGCTTTACGCGGGCAAAGAGTTTGGCATTCTTCAGCGCTACCCCAGCCTGAATGTTGAACGCCTCCATAAATTCCTGGTCGGTACGGTTAAAGCTAGCACGCCAACAATCTGGTGCTGTGGGCCAGTCTTCTGGATTGTAGTCGGGGAAGTCGCCCGGCTTCACTTTGTTCACCAGTTGTGTGACACCGATCAAGTCTCCATCGGCAAAAACTGGCATACAGAGCAAACTACAGGTGCGATAGCCATTGGCCTGATCCAGGGTTTTGGAGGTTGAGGAATCGGGATGGTCGTAGAGGTCGTAAGGAATAATGAGGACTTCGCCAGTTTCAGCCACATGGCCTGCAAACCCGGTACCGATGGGGAGACGCAATTCCTTTAGTGCCCCATCATCGCCCTCGATTTTTGTCCAAATCTCATGATGCTCCTGGTCAATCAACCACAGAGTGCTGCGATCGGCATTCATCAGCTTTTTCGCCTCGTCCATAACCCGCTTTAGGGTGTCATCCAAATCGAGGCTGCTGCGGCTGAGGGATTCAGTGGCGGCAATCAGCGCCGATGCCGCACGATTCTTCTGGGTGGCTTGGTAAAACGACCGTGACGATTCGATAATGAGTCGGATCGAGGGAGCAAACTCTCGAAAGACGCGCTCATCTTCCTCGCAAAAGCCCGATTGGTCGATCTTCTCTTCCAGCAGAGCATTGGGGTCTGGAATGGTTTGCTTGAGCTTATTGAGCAACTGAACGACAGCTACTAAATCGCCGTCTTCGCTCAGCAATGGTAGAGCCAGCATCGTATAGGTGCGATAGCGGCCTGTTTCTTGCTCTTTTTGCTTGGCAAATGCGGAGCGGGGATCATCGTAAAAGTCATAGGGAATATTGACGACGCGCTTAAAGGTGGCAACTTCCCCTGCGATGCCTTTATCAGCGGGGATACGGATTTCTAGCGTTCCTGTTTCCCCCTCACCTTTGGCAACGACGGAATACAGCTCATGTTTTTCTTCGTCCAGGATGAAAATGCTAGCGCGATCGGCGTTCAACAGCTCTGCTGTCTTGAAAGTAATGGAGCTGAGCATTTCCTCCAGAATTCGATCAAACCCCTGCATATCGAGCATGGAGAGGGTTTGATTCACGACTTTCAGCTTTTCTTCGACCCCCGTAACAACTTCCTTGAAGCTCTCTTGGGTCAGGGGTGCCAGGAAATTAGAGAAGGAGCCTTGGGTTGTGGCTAAGCCACCGCCATTGGATGATTTGGTTGCAAGGGCTAACTTTCCCTCTTTCGGGTTAGGTGGCTGAGAAGCTGATGCAGGTATAGTGTCATTGGATAAATCTTGACGCTCGGCCACAGACGATCGCTGATGATTGTCCATCCCACGGACGGCCTTGCCAATATTAGTTTCAGGTTCTACCTGAACCTCGACAGTGATAACCTCACCCTCTGAAGAAGGGACTACGGGGATCGTCTGATCGCGATCCGGTAGATGCGGAGGCGAAGCTGACATAGATGTTAAACCTGAGAATAAATCTTGAAGTTGGCTGTGGAACTGGCGATCGCACAAGTAGACCAGCGTGGCTCAACACTACTGTAATCTACTCGGAACCTCGACTAATAATCAATCCATGGGACAGGAATGCCGAGATAGCAGGCAGATGCCTCACACCCACGCATCTGAATGATATTGATGACTTTAAGAAGTTTTGGGCGAAAGAACAATATCAGTCCGTTACCTTTTGTCAAAACTCCATCAAAGTTTCATCGATCTTAGAATAGTTGGCTGACCATAGGTGACCTGCTAAGTAGCGTCAACGGAATGACTAAGTCCACTAATACAGGTGGTGAGTCGACAGAGATTGGTGTACAGAAGATCTCTGTTATGACTTGATGAATCAGAACACCATCAGTTGGGTAGGTTCACTGGGCATTTCCATTGGTGCAATCGGGGTGAATGCGGGGCAATGTCCTAGCGGCTGACCTCACGGTTATAGGAGCAAAGTCCGCTAGTGCGGGCTCCAAACAGTCCTGGTTTGTGAACCCAAGACATTAGGGTTTGTTCCTAATAATCGCTACTGTCAACTGCTGTACTGTTTATCCCGACTTCACGTTATCGGGTCGATGTGCTTGGGACGAAGGATTGGGCTTCTTTATGGTGAACGAGATGGGACGCGGGGGAGGGGTCGTTAGCTGAGGGGGTAGGGGCGATCGCCGAATAGTTCTAAGCGGCGGGTGGGGCGACGGTGATTCAGGGACGGGTGGCGCAGCCTTGGGGGATGATGGGGCAGCCGCCTTAGGAGCTGTTGGCTTAGCTGGGGTATTTTTCGGGGACGCCTGGTTGGACTGCCAGGGTAAGCCAGTGGGCTGGTTGAGATTGGAGGCGATCGCCAACAAAATCCCAGCCCCAATAAAGATGGGCGGTGCTGCGGAAAATTGCGCTAGCCAGGGGAACAGTTCTGCAATTCCAAAGAACAACCCAAACAGCACCATAAATGTCGTCACCCAAACCTGCATCCTGTACTCCGCTTTTCTGCCCAGCAAAGGAATGTCCCTATGAAACATGGTAGACCAACCGACAAGAAGCGATCGACTCGATTCCTGTGTTCCCAAGCTACAGATGTTGTTTTCAGGTTTACTCAAGGACGGGCAAAAAATGGTCACAAAACAAATTTCGGTCAGAGAACAAACGTTGCCTGCCCTCTGACCGGAGGTTTTAGGGTTGCATCGTTGGATCAGTCCCTATCGCTTAGCGAGCTTCTTCGACAGCTTGCGCAGGCGAATTGACTCAGGAGTAACTTCCAGCAGTTCATCGGAGCCGATGTACTCCAATGCCCGCTCCAGGCTCATGTCTACTGGGGCTTGTAACTGCACGAGCTCATCGCCTGTGGCCGAGCGGTGGTTGGTCAACTGCTTGGTCTTGCAAACATTCAGCTCCAGATCTTGGGGGCGGTTGTGCTCACCGATGATCATGCCCTTGTACACCTTGGTGCCGGGCGTCATGAAGAACACACCCCGATCCTCAGCGTTTTTCATTGCATAGAACGTTGCGGTTCCTTCTTCAAAGGAAATCAGCACGCCATTCCGGCGGGTTTCGACCTCGCCCGAAAGCGGACGATAGTCCAGGAAGCTGTGGTTCATGATGCCATCGCCACGGGTGATCCGCATGAAATCACCCCGGAAGCCGATTAGTCCCCGGGCGGGAATCACAAATTCCAGTTGGGTGCGGCCATTTTCGTTGACTCGCATATCCTGCATCTCGGCGCGACGCTGACCCAGACGCTCAATGCAACTACCCGACGCTTCATCGGGCACATCCATCACGAGAACCTCGAAGGGCTCGCAGGGTTGGCCGTTCACTTCGCGGTAAATCACCTGAGGCTGTGATACTTGGAACTCATACCCTTCCCGGCGCATGGTTTCGATCAAGATCCCCAGGTGCAGTTCCCCTCGTCCAGCTACAGCAAACTTGTCCGGAGAATCCGTCGGCTCTACCCGCAACGCGACATTGGTTTCTAGTTCCCGCATGAGGCGATCGCGCACCTGCCGAGAGGTAACGAACTGCCCTTCCCGTCCAGCAAAAGGCGAATCGTTGACGGAGAAGGTCATCTGTAGGGTCGGCTCATCCACCTTGATCAGCGGCAATGCCTGAGGATTGTCCACATCGGTGATGGTTTCGCCAATGTTGGCATCGGCAAACCCTGCAACAGCGACCAAGTTTCCAGCAGTTGCGGACTCCAGTTCCACTCGACTCAGCCCTTCAAAGCCCATCAGCTTCGAAATCTTGCCTTTCGTAATGCTTTCGTCACCCTTGGCCAGCGCTACGGTTTGTCCCGCATGGATCGTGCCATTGTGGATGCGACCAATCACGATGCGACCCAGGTATTCGGAGTAATCCAGGGTGGTGACTTGCAGTTGCAGCGGCTTCTCTGGATCGCCCACGGGAGCCGGGACGTGAGTCAAAATAGCCTCGAATAGAGGCTGCATATCTACTTCTTCGTCGTCCAACTCATTTTTGGCAAAACCGCTCAGGCCAGAGGCAAACAGGTGGGGGAATTCACACTGATCATCATCGGCTCCCAGGTCTATGAACAAGTCCAGCACCTTATCGATCGCCCCGTAGGGATCCGCTTGAGGACGATCAATCTTGTTGACGACAACAATAGGGCGTAAACCTTTTTCCAGAGCTTTCTTTAACACGAAGCGCGTCTGGGGCATGGGGCCTTCATTGGCATCCACAATGAGGATGCAACCATCGACCATGCCCAACACCCGCTCAACCTCGCCCCCAAAGTCGGCGTGGCCGGGGGTATCCACGATATTGATCAGGGTGTCTTTGTAGCGTACAGCGGTATTTTTCGACAGGATGGTGATGCCGCGCTCTCTCTCTAGAGTATTGGAGTCCATGACGCAATCGGGCACCTCCTCTCCCTCGCGGAACGTCCCCGACTGTTTGAGGAGAGCATCAACGAGCGTCGTCTTACCGTGATCAACGTGAGCAATGATGGCAACGTTGCGAATGGGAGAAATCATAGGTCTAGAAGTGAAATTGGGATTGAACAGAAAGGGTAAAGTTCAGGCCAGCGTAGCAATGCAAACAACTAGGGACGATCGCCCATTGGAGTCAGCAATACATTGAGGGGGAGAATTGCTACACTCCGCACAGCCAAGGCGCTTGACAGGAACCGCGCAAAAACCGCAGCGATGGGAGATCCAATACATCAATACAAACGCACTAATCTTTGTAAAATCTACCCATCTAACCTGTAAACAAAGCGTAACATTCCTCCAGCGTAACACTCGCTGTCCCCTCCCGTGGGATTGTCTGAAAACGAATTTTTGCTATCAGAGAATAGTGGTCAGCGATAGGATTCAACCCTTGAATGGAGCCCGTTAACCTTAGCTGGCGGAGCTGACATTCTTGGCCTGTAAAGCCCCTTCAAAGAAATCGAACTCGCACTGCATGGCATAGCGATAGGTCGAACGGGTTGTCCGCGAGAGTCGGCTGTAGTCCTCAGCTAGTTGCTCCAATTGATTTACTAGCGGCTCAAATTCTTTGCTGCTGTAGGTCGCAATCCAATCGCCATAGTCATGGTCTGGAATCCCCGACTGTGCGAGGGCAGTACCCAAGAAGGCGTAGAGCTTCATGCAGGGGAGCATGGCGGTTGCCGTAACGCCAACATCCTGTCCCCAAGCGGTGGCTAGTAGGAAGTCGGTGTACTGACGCGTGGCCGTGCCGGGTTGCACGGTTTTCAGATTCACATCCCATTTCTGGGCATAGCTATGGTGGAGTTTGAGTTCCTGCAACACACCATCGGCTAGGGAATGGAAGATGGTGAAGCCATCCCAGTCTTCGGCTTTGGCGGCGGCAATGCTATAAGCACGAGCGAAGGCTTCCAGGAAAAACGCATCCTGCCCCACGTAATAGGCAAAGGTGTCCCGAGACAATTGCCCATCCCCAATGCCCTGTACAAATGGGTGATTGAGGCAGGCGATCGCCAGATCTTGGTTTTCGTGCCAAAGGGTGTCTGCAATGGATGGGCTCATGGATTAGATCAAGTGAGATTACTAGAACAAAGGGGTGTCAGAGCAAGTCGAGAACAGCGTCTACGTAGTAACTACAGTCCTCCAGTGGTTATACCCGTAGGGTTACTACACAATTTGGGAAAATCGGCGTACCTGAAAGCGCTGTGAATCTGTTATCTCGTAAGTATCGCCACCCATTGCTTCCCGAAATCGGGCTTCTGTTTCTTCCAAGACATCCTCAGGAATGGCGAACCATTCCTCAAAACTATTCCAGCGCACAATCAAGACAACATTCGACAAATCATCAGGGCTGATCCAAATTTCCTTGCCCAAATAGCCTGGATACCCAGACAGTGCCGCTGTCCAAATTTCCTCGTCTTTTTGCACAAACTGCTCCCGCAGTTCGGGTTCTACGGTGACGTTAAGCCATTCGATAACCATAGGGTGTTCCTGATTGATGCTTGTTTGTCTATTATCCCGCTGTGGGTCTAGCAGATCGCACGGTTGGCCGAATATCTGCCAAGATTTGCTCTGGAACTGTCACGTTTTGGCTGCTTATCAAACGGCGAAAATGAGCCTGCAAAAATTGCTGTAATTTTCTGCAAGGAGATTACCAGTATGATGAGGCCGAGGGCGAGTTTTCCCTACTCCATCCATAGGAGGAAGCAGTGCAGAATTTGCCAGAATGTTGAAGTGAAACGGTATGGCGTCGCGGTACGGGTGGCATACTCGTCGTCATGCTGGACAGGGAGAAAGGTATGGATAACAACAATGTATTGAAGCAACTTTTGATGTTGGGCATTGGCACCACGTCACTAGTGGCTGACAAAATTCGCGAGGCAACCGACCAATGGGTTCGCGAAGGACGGATCGACCCGGACCAAGCGACAAAAATGGTCAACGATGTCATGCATCAACTGCGCACCGATCAGGGTAGTTTTGAGGAGTTGATGCAACGCCAGATCCGCAATGTGATGCAAGATTTGGGGGTTCCCCGTCAGGCGGAAATGGATGAGCTACGCGGACGCCTCGATCGCTTGGAACGGCAAGTGCGTGAGCTGGAAAACAAGCTCTGGCGCTAACGTTTGTGTTTCGGGCGTCCAATACTCATGTCTAGGTCGTAGTCGCAGTTAATAGCGGCTTGAAACGCTTCGGGACGCTAGGATGCAAGTATTGGTCACATCAGAAGCTGCTATCTAGTTGAGTATATGGAACAGCGCCGCATTGTTTCCTTGCTTCCCAGTGCAACGGAAATCGTTGATTTTCTTGGGTTGAGTCATGAGCTGGTGGGGCGTTCTCATGAGTGCGATTTTCCGTCTGAGGTGCAGCGTTTACCCATCTGCACAGAACCCAAGCTTGATCCGCAGGGAAGCAGTCGCGAGATTCATCAGCGGGTTATGGAAATTTTACGGTCAGCGCTGAGCGTGTATCGGGTTCACATCGATGTGTTGCAGCAGCTTCAGCCCACCCACATTGTGACTCAGGCTCAGTGCGAGGTGTGTGCGGTAAGTTTGGGCGATGTAGAGCAGGCTGCTGTTGAACTGACAAACTGCCATTCTCACATCATTTCTCTGCAACCTGGGAATCTGACGGAGGTCTGGGCCGATATTGAGCGAGTCGCCGAGGTGCTGAATGTAGTAGCTCCGATGGATTCCATTCATCATCGGGTGCAAGTTTGTCAGAGGATATCCGAGCGGGCGATCGCCCATCCCACCGTTGGCTGCATTGAGTGGATTGACCCATTGATGGCGGCGGGCAACTGGGTACCGGAATTGGTGGAAATAGCTGGGGGTGTCTCCTGTTTTGGCGTGGCAGGCGAGCATTCCCCGTGGCTCAATTGGGACGACCTCCAGGCAGCTGACCCGGATGTGTTGGTGCTCATGCCCTGTGGGTTTGACCTAGAGCGTACGCTTCAAGAATCACAAACGCTCGTTCATCATCTTGTCTGGCCAACCCTCAAGGCGGTGAAAACTGGGCGTGTTTACGTTACCGATGGCAATCAGTACTTCAACCGTCCTGGGCCACGGTTAGTGGATTCGCTTGAAATTTTGACGGAAATCTTTCATCCGGAACTATTCCGTGAGACGTTCGCCCACAGCTACGAGGGTGTGGGTTGGCGATCGCTCGCACTGGTCACGGCTGGAAATTAGGGACTTGCGCGGAAAATTAAGTTGTAATCAACGTTCCTTTCTCGGTGGTACAAACAGGTTAGGTTAAGAACGGTAGATTTTGCTAAACCTCGCCTATGACCGCTACGACGACACGCTCGATTGACTGGGATCGTTTTTCTGAGGCGATCGCTGGCATCGAAATAATTCGCGATGCCACCCAGGTCGCTAAGCTTTCCAAGGACTACTACACCTACAGTCCTCTGCTCGTCGAGCAATTGAGCGACAAGGTGGGGGATTTGGTGGTGCGGCCAACGAGCGAAGCAGAGGTGCTACAAGTCGCCAAGGCTTGCGTGCAGCAACGCATCCCCCTCACCGTTCGAGGAGCGGGAACGGGGAACTACGGACAGTGCATTCCTTTGCAGGGTGGGGTTATCCTCGATCTCACCAAAATGCAGGGGGTGAAGTGGATTCAGCCAGGAATTGCCTGTGTGGAGCCGGGGGTGAAGTTGGCGGTGCTGGATAAGCAGGCGCGAGAAACGGGCTGGGAAATCCGTATGGCTCCATCGACCTACCGCACGGCAACGATTGGCGGCTTCATTGGCGGGGGTAGTGGTGGTATTGGCTCTATTACCTATGGTCAGTTGCGCGATCGCGGCAATCTCTTGGCGGTGCGCGTGGTGACGATGGAGGATGAACCTCGCGTGATTGAGCTGCGGGGCGATGATGTCCAGAAGGTGAACCATGCTTATGGAACTAATGGCATCATCACGGAATTGGAGATTCCCCTTGCGCCAGCCTATCCCTGGGCGGAGTTGATTGTTGCGTTCGATGATTTCATGACGGCGGCGAAGTTTGGGCAAGCCTTTGGCGATGCGGATGGCCTCATGAAGAAGCTGGTTACGATTTGTGCCGATCCCATTCCGGGGTATTTTGCGGCTCTCCGCAGTGCGATTCCGCCAGGTTCCCATGTGGTGCTGGTAATGGTAGCGGAGCAATCGTTGGAGCCGTTTAAGGAGCTGGTGAAGGAATGGAAGGGTACGATTTGCTACGAGAAATCGGCGCAAGCGGCGAAGAAGGGCACGATGTTGTTGGAATACACGTGGAATCACACCACGCTCCACGCTCGCACGGTGGATTCCAATCTGACGTATTTACAAACGCTGTTCCCCTATGATCCGGAGCTGAAGCTGCTGGAGCATATGTATCAGCATTTTGGGGATGAGGTGATGATGCACTTGGAGTTCATACGGGTTGCGGGATGTGTGTTGCCTGCGGCGTTGCAGTTGGTGCGCTACAGCTCTCCAGAGCGGCTCCATGAGATCATCAGGTATCACGAGGAAAAGGGCGCGTTTATTGCAAATCCCCATACTTACATCTTGGAGGATGGTGGGCGGAAAACGGTGGATCCGGTGCAGTTAGCGTTTAAGGAAGCGATGGATCCCTATGGGTTGCTCAATCCTGGCAAGATGAAAGCTTGGGAAATGCGCGATCGCTCGTAAGTACATTCTTCCTAAGCCGCTGGATGGGTTGGAGGGTGTTGATTGGGAGCTTGAACCTGGCTTGGGGGCGCGTCGCCCCCCAAACCCCCTGACTGGGGGAACGAAGCACGTTCCCCCAGACCCCCTTCCGCAAGGTGTTTTGCATTGGAGGCGTGAAGCCGCTTCGCATCGGTGGGAGGCATCTGGCTTATGAATTCCTCAGTTGGATTTGTCCACTGTAGGTTGGGCACTGCCCAACAACACATTCGGCTCAATCTCGAGCCGATGCTGTCTGAATCCCATCTGTAAGGGTGAATTGCCGATGCTAGCTTGTCCTTAATTTTGTGGAGCTGCTACAAAATTTCGACGCCATCGATGTGGCGCATGTCGCGTTCGACTTCGTTCCAGAGGGCACGATTGCGGGGATCGGTGCGTAGGGCTTTTTGGAGGTAGATGCGGGCTTTGTCGTATTGCTTTTCGTTGACTAGGTGCTTGCCCCAGCGTTGGTAGGCGATCGCCTGCCATTGCCGAATTTCTGAATCTTGGGGGAGTCGCTGGGCGAGTCCTTCGACGAGGGCGATCGCCCGTGGGTAGCGTTGTTCGCGCAGCAGTTGATGCAGTTGGTCGTAGGACTGTTGTTTGAGTTGATGATCGGTTTGGGAGGTATCGGGGTCGCGGCGAACGGCGGGGCGTTTGCGGATGGAGGATCGTGATGGGGATGGCTCAGAGGCGTGACCGTTTTGCGATTTGGGGGTTTGCGATTTGGAGGATGAAGCGGAACGGGTTCGCCGTCGAGCGTTGATGACCGATGGCTGAACCCGACCTACCAGCTTGTGGTAGGCCTCTGTGAGTTGGATAAACGTTTCTTCAGCCCGCTTGGAGTCAGGATTGACATCGGGGTGATAGCGTCGTGCTAAGCGACGATAGGCGACTTTAATGTCGTCGTAACTGGCTCCGTCGGTTAATCCCAGTAAGCGGTAACAATCGGCAATCTTCATCCCGTAAAAAAGGCAGAATTACTGAAATTCTGCCATCAGACTCTGAAAAAGTTAAAGCGATCGCTCAAGAAATTACAAAATAGAACGCAATTTCCCTAATTTGGAGGGAAAATGACCCATCGAGGAGCAAACTTAGGCATCTTCGATCACGCGATCGATCAGCCCATAGTCTTTGGCTTCTTCGGCGGACATGAAGTAGTCGCGATCGGTATCTTTCTCGATTTGCTCAACGGTTTGGCCAGTGTGTTTAGCCATCAGCTCGTTCAGCTCGCTCCGCACCCGCAGGATTTGCCGCGCTTCAATTTCGATATCGGTGGCTTGCCGTCGGCCTGTACCACCCAGGGGTTGGTGGATCATGATGCGGGAGTGGGGCAGCGCCATCCGCTTGCCTTTGGTCCCAGCGGTAAGCAGGAACGCACCCATCGATGCGGCCAAGCCTACGCAAATTGTCACGACTTCCGACTTAATGTGGCGCATGGTGTCGTAAATGGCCATGCCAGCGGTCACAGATCCGCCTGGAGAGTTGATGTACAAGTAAATGGGTTTGTTCTGATCCTCAGAGTCGAGGTACAGCATGGTGGCAATGATGGAATTTGCCAGCGAATCGGTCACCTCTTGACCGAGGAAGATGATGCGTTCCTGACTCAGACGAGTATAGATGTCGATCCAGCGCTCGTAGGTGCTGCCAGGAAGGCGGTAGGGGACACTGGGAACTCCAATGGGCATGGTCGTTTCCTTATGGTTGGGTAAATGGAATAAGGGTAAGGGTGGGATGATTAGAGCGATCGCCACGTAGACAGCGTCGCCCTGTATTGGGAGTCCGAAACTCGAATCAGGTTAAAGCCGAGACGGGCATGGGTAGATCTTTGGTGCTTTCCAGGACGCGATCGATCACGCCGTATTCCTTGGCTTCTTCCGGCGACATATAGAACATGCGATCGGTATCTTTGACGATCTTGTCCATTGTCTGTCCGGTATTCTTCGCCAAGATTTCGAGCATGGCCGTCTTGTTTGCCAATACTTCCTTCGCCCGAATTTGGATATCGGTGGCTTGGCCCTGAGCCCCAGTGCGGGGTTGGCTGAGTACGATGGTCGAGTGGGGCAGGCTAGCGCGGTAGCCCTTCGTCCCAGCGGATAGGATGATGGCGGCTGTTCCCATAGCTTGCCCGACGCAGATGGTATGCACAGGTGGCTTGATGTAGCTCAGGGTGTCGCAGATGGCGAAGGCTTCAGTCTCGTAGCCGATTGCATCTCCGTCATACCAAGAAGTCCCTGTGGAATTGATGTAGAAAAAGATGGGCTTTTCCGGATCATCGAACTGCAAGTACAGCAACTGTGCGATGATCAGCTCAGTAACATCAAACCCAACCTGGCGCTTGATGTCATCTGAGGAGAATAGCGGCAGCCCCAGGTAGACGATCCGCTCTTTGAGCAGAAGCGAGGGCAGATCGGGAGGCGGTGTACGAAAAGCGGCGTCCCCATAGTAGGGAGCCTGGACAGCTTTAATCGGTGAATCCATGGTGCAATGTTGCAGTTAGCGTTGCAGTTGCCTGAAATTGAATATTTCCTTCTACCATAGTAGCGTTAGTCGCGTGACGCTGGGATGGCGCAGGAGATGGGCAATGAAAGTAGGGCTACAAGCGGCATTGAGCGATGGAAACCTGGATGTATCGCAAGCCAGTAGCCAGCGTCAAGTAGCGGTTTCACTATCGGCGATCGCTGATGCCACCTCCCGTTCCGCCCCACTGAACCTGTGCCTGATACTTGATCACAGTGGTTCCATGGCCGGACGTCCCCTCGAAACGGTGAAACAAGCGACTCACCGAATTTTGGAAAGCTTGTCGCCGGGCGATCGCATTTCCATCGTTGTGTTTGACCACAAGGCTAAGGTGCTGGTTCCCAATCAGGTAGTGGATCATCCCTCCGGCCTCAAGATGCAGGTGAATAAACTCGCTCCCAGTGGCGGAACGGCGATCGATGAAGGCATGCGCCTGGGCATCGAAGAGCTAGCGAAAGCCAAGCAAGACAGCATTTCCCAGGCGCTACTGCTGACAGATGGTGAGAATGAACATGGGGACAACGATCGCTGTCTCAAACTTGCCGAGCTAGCCGCGAACTATAACCTCACCCTCAGCACCCTGGGCTTTGGCGATCACTGGAATCAGGATGTGCTGGAAAAAATCGCGGATGCGGCAGGTGGCACCCTCGCCTATATCCAAAAACCAGAGCAAGCAATGACGGAATTTAAACGCCTGTTTGAGCGGATGCAATCGGTGGCGTTGGTCAATGCCCGTCTGAACGTGCAGCTCATGCCCAATGTACGGTTAGCCGAAATGAAGCCGATCGCCCAGGTGGTTCCCGAGACGGTGGAACTCACCCCCACAATGGATGGCGATGTCGTGTCTGTGCGGTTGGGTGACCTGATGGTCGATACGCCACGGGTCGTGTTGGTGAATCTATACGCAGGCGCGTTTTCGGAAGGCACCCACCCCCTGGCCACGGTGCAAGTGCGCTACGACGATCCCTCTCAAAACAAGGAAGGCTTGCTGTCGGATTCGGTCACTGTGTCAGCTACGGCGATCGCCCAATACCAGCCCGTGCAAGATGCCAAGGTGCAAAAACATGTGCTGGCACTGGCTAAATATCGCCAGACCCAAATTGCCGAAACTAAACTCCAGCAGGGCGATCGCACGGGAGCCGCAACCATGCTCCAAACTGCTGCCAAGACAGCATTGCAAATGGGTGACAAAAGTGGGGCAACGGTTCTGCAAGAGAGCGCCACGCAGCTTGAACAGGGTAAGGAACTGTCAGAGGGCGATCGCAAGAAGACCCGCATGGTCTCCAAAACCATCCTGCAAAGCAACTAAGCATCACAGGCCTGACCTTCCCCGCGCATTGGAAACTTTCGCGCACTACTGTGTTTTGGCGGCTTTCTTTTGCATGAACATGCGCTCTAGGCTTAGACCCAGAATGCCGAGAGTGACCAGGACGATACCACCCCACTGCACGACAGCTAGGGCATCTCCAGTGATCAAGAAAGCCAGTAGGGCTGTGAGGACGGGGCCGCTGGCGGCAATGATAGAGGCACGAGCTGCTCCCATACGCTGTACCCCGAGGTTGTTCAGCAGGTAGCCAACCAGGGTTAGACTGCCGAGGACTAAACCGCCAATCAGCAACCCTGACAGGTTTGTGGGGGCTTCTTGTACCGGGAAGAAGAACACCAGCATGACACTCGTGAGGACGAAGATGGTGATGAACTGTACCAGGCTGACGGGGACGGGGTGCATTTTGCGGAAGCTGATTTGCATTGAAATCAGATAGAGCGCAAAGAAGACACCAGACAATCCTGCTGTTAGGATCCCTAACCCTGAAAGGTTCTCAGCCGTGAGACGGGGGAGTGCTGTGAGGATAACGCCAAACAAAATAGCGGCCATCACGCCCCAACGGATATTTGTGGGGCGATCGCCAAACAAAAACCACGCCAATGGCACTGTAATCAGTGGATACATGAACAGGATGGTAACCGCAACGCCAGGGCCGATTGTGGCGATCGCAATGTAGATCAACACCTGCGACAGAAAAAGGAAGGTGCCGCTGCCGATCACATTTCGCATTTGGCGGGAATCGCGTGCCAACGAGAACCGCTTCACATCCTGCCAAGCACTTGGGTACAGGATGCCGGAAATGATCATCATGACCGGAACCACCACCAGCATCCGCAGCCAGAGGATGAGCAGCGAGTCATTTAAGCTGTCGAGAGTGATGGAGCCGGGAAGGCTGAAGATGCCGAAAATGCTGGTTTGCCCACCAATAATGCGCACAACGACGTTATGCAAAGACAGTGCCAGGGTCGAGAACAAAATGAACATTAACCCCTGCTGCGCTAGCTTATTTTTGCGGCTGGGATTGCTAACGGTTGCACGGGGAGTGCTGGGTGGCGAAGGCGGTGGCGGTGGTGGAGACGGCAGTTTGGGAGACTGTACCCGCGCAGCACCTGTGGGTGGGGTTTGCGATCGCCCATAGGTGCCGTTGCTGGCCATTTGAGATGAAGGTGCTGTCGCTGAGGCGCGCGATCGCTGCTGCTGAGGCGCTGCCATAGACGTGGATGGCAAGACCGGAGGCCCTGCACCCCCATTGTTTGGCGGGGGAGGTGCGGGATAGGTGGTAGGGAAGGTGGGTGGCGGCGCTGCGGCCAATTCGGCTTGCAGGCGATCGCTCAACCGAGCAACCAAGGCTTCGAGCAGAACCTCTCCCTGTTTCTCCAGGCTTTGCATCCGGTTCAGCTGCTGGGTGAGGGAGCTGTGGTAGGTACCGAGGTCTTGCTGCAAGGCATTGAGGGCATGATTCAGCGTCTCGTCTAACATCAGCACTTGCTGAGTTGCCGGGTCAATGCCTCTAGCTTGAGAGGCAGGCAGGGCATTGGATGCAACATCGCTGGAATTGAGCCGCTCGGCCAGCAACCGATAGAGCTGTTCGGCCAGGGCTTGAGCCAGTTGCTTGGCCCAGGTTTTTTGTTGGGCGAGTTGGCGTTGGTTGAGCAACACCTCATGCTCTGATTGCAGCATTTCATGCTGTGCCTGGAGCCGCTCAATATCGTTGAGCAGGCGCGATCGCTCACTCTGGAGCCGCTCTACATCCTGGCTGAGGTGCGACACCACATTTTGCTGGAGCGATCGCAAATCCTGCGTCACAGTCTGCAAAACCTGATTGACAGCCTGACGATCGACTGGTGTGGCGTCATTGGGTTGGTTTGTCGATTCACCCATCAGAGTGCAGCCCCAGCAAACGAAAATTCATCAACGTACGGTGGGAAGTGGTTACAACTGAGCCACCCTTGCTCACGGTTTCTACCTGGTGTTAAAACAACGGCCAAAACCTTTGCAGAGAATTTGGGGGCAAACCTAAAGAGAGACGGTATTGAGGTGGAACAATTGTGACGCTTTTACTTAGCTTTCCCCGCACAAGCACAAAATGACCCTAGATTATAAGGTCTGTCTCTTACAGAAGGTTAACGTATCTTCTGGGGAATGACAGCATTTCTTGAGGGATAGCAATCTTTTCAGAGCGTTCCTCCTGAGCTCATTCTAGAAGCCGTGATCGGGCAACTGGATCGAGGTGGATGGAATGGGGATCAATTCTCGAAAAAGCACTGCGTCGGTTCCCATCAGCCTCCATAATCAAGACAGGAGTGCTGGATGAAGGCGAAGAATTCTATGAGCGATCCCAAGATTATTGTGCTGGACGATGATCCCACTGGCTCTCAAACCGTGCATGGTTGCCTGTTGTTGATGCGTTGGGATGTAGAAACCCTGAAGGAAGGTTTGGCGGATGCCTCACCCATTTTCTTTGTTCTTACCAATACTCGCGCCCTGCCACCCGAACAGGCCGATGCGGTAACCCGCGAGGTGTGCCGCAATCTCAAGGCGGCGATCGCCCAATCTCCGGTCGAAGACTTTTTGGTAGTGAGCCGCTCCGACTCAACGCTGCGGGGGCATTACCCCATTGAGACCGATGCGATCGCCGAAGAACTGGGGCCGTTCGATGCCCACTTCCTCACCCCAGCCTTTTTTGAAGGTGGGCGCTTTACCCGCGACAGCATTCACTACTTGCTGGTGGATGG
Source organism: Cyanobacteria bacterium J06638_20 (assembly GCA_039819245.1). GTDB lineage: Bacteria > Cyanobacteriota > Cyanobacteriia > Elainellales > Elainellaceae > Vacuolonema. The sequence continues at coordinate 25,797 of JBCBSJ010000003.1, read as the reverse complement.
CAAGCCTGTTCCGGTGCATGAAACGGAGTTTGCCCGCGACTCAGTGTTTGGGTACAGCACCAGCTACTTGCCCGATTATGTCGAGGAGAAAACCAAAGGACGCATTCCTGCAAAAACGGTCGAGCGATTTGTCTTAGGGGATGTACGCCAGGGGGTAGAGGATCGGCTGTTGCACTTGCAGAACAACCAGTGCGGTGTGGTGGATGCTGAAAACCAGGCCGATCTCGATCGCTTTGCTGCGGATATTCGTGCCGCAGCGTCCCAAGGCAAGCGTTTTCTGTTTCGCAGTGCTGCTAGTTTGTTGACGGCTCTGGCCAATCTACCATCCCAACCTGTGTCCGCAGAGGGCATGGGTGAATACATCCGTAACCATAAGCCAGGAGCCGTGCTAGTTGGCTCCCACGTGAAAAAAACAACCGAACAACTTTCCTATCTCCTCAAGGAGCCAGGCGTAGCCGCCGTTGAAGTGAATGTGTCGCATCTACTACAGGACTCGCCCATGGAGCGGGAAGCCCTGCTCAAGTCCCTTCTGGAGCAGATCCACACCGCCCACCAAAAAGGTCAAACCCCCGTTATCTACACGAGTCGTGAGGAAATCACCTTTCCCGATGTGACGACTCGCTTGGAATTTGGGGTGGCAGTATCGCGCTTACTGATGGACATTGTGCGCGGCCTGCCAGACGACATTGGGTTTCTCATTAGCAAAGGAGGCATTACCTCAAATGATGTGTTGAGTGATGGCTTGGCGCTGCGAACCGCAGGACTCTTGGGGCAAATTCTCCCTGGGGTGTCGATGGTGCGTACACCAACCGACCATCCCCAGTTTCCCGACTTACCCGTGGTGCTTTTCCCTGGCAATGTGGGTGGCCCCGATGCGGTGGCCGAAGCCTATCGCCGCTTGAGCCGTGAGGTCGATTCTTCTGGTATTACAGCCTGATTTCAGAAGGAAGCAGCAGCGATCGCCTATCCTTAACATCTACGGTTTAGCCACTAGAACGTAGCGCAATCCTAATAGGGGATATGACTCCCCGACTGAAGAGAATTCCTGCTGGAATCGGGGTGAGCGGATCCCGCAAAAAATCTCGTTAATAATTTCAGGGTGCAACTAAGATGTAACTTACAAATAAACGGAAACGGCATTCGGTTGAAATGCGCGAATTGTGTTTATTCAATAGTTAATCGGCTGAATGTAGATCTTGTGTTCTACCTCGTTGTTTTCGTTACGCCCCATCGACCTGTTGTTACTGCACCTGTTTCATGAACTCTGAGTCTTCTCCCGCTGCGGCGTCGTTAACCCCCATTGCTCAGTCTGATGAGGCTCCCTCTGTCTTGGATGCCAACCTGCAGGTGCGCCTCAAAAATGAGGCGGGCAAGCTGCTGTTGTTGATGCCGCCTGAAGCAGAAAATCATGCGGCTGCTCCGGGTTGGCCAGAGCTGTGGCTTCAGCTAAAGCAACGGCTGACGGCGGGCGATCGCTTCTGGCAGGAAGAAACTCCGGTACATTTGATTGCTCGCGATCGCCTGTTGGATGGACGGCAATTGCAGGCCATCGCCGATGCCCTGAATGACGTCCAACTTAAGCTGAAGCGAGTTTACACTAGCCGCCGCCAAACCGCAGTCGCCGCCGCTACTGCCGGGTTCTCGGTCGAGCAGCAAACCCCCCTTAGCTACCTCAACCAGCCTTCTGAGGCTGGGAAGTCCCTGGAGGAACCGTTGTATGTTCAAACAACGGTGCGATCGGGGATGGAAATTCGGCATCCTGGAACGGTGGTGATTGTGGGAGATGTAAACCCTGGGAGCGCTGTCATTGCCGATGGCGATATCTTGGTATGGGGGGCATTACGCGGGGTCGCCCATGCGGGGGCGTCGGGAAATGCCCGCTGTTTGATTATGGCGCTGCGGCTGGAGCCGACCCAGTTGCGCATCGGGGAACAGGTTGCCCGTGCGCCAGAGAAAGCGCCCGCTCAATTTTCTCCTGAAGTCGCCTATGTGCGCGAGGATGGTATTCGCATTACCCAGGCAACGGATCTGGCAAAGTTCCGTCCCAATGCCTGATAAATTTTGCCAACATTGCGCTGAGATTGCGCCAAGATGATGCCAAGACGTTAGGGGAAGCTCATGACTCGCACGATTGTCGTTACTTCTGGGAAGGGCGGCGTTGGAAAGACGACCACCACTGCAAATTTGGGGATGGCTCTAGCGCAGCGCGGGCGCAAGGTCGCGGTGATGGATGCTGATTTTGGCCTACGTAATCTAGATCTGCTGCTGGGTCTAGAGAATCGCATTGTCTACACGGCGATCGAGGTATTAGCCGGAGATTGCCGGATGGATCAGGCCTTGGTGAAGGATAAGCGGCAGCCGAACTTAGCCCTGCTCCCGGCGGCGCAGAATCGCACGAAAGAAGCGATCAACGCCGACCAAATGAAGCAATTGGTAGAGTCCCTTTCCGAAAGTTTTGAGTTCATTCTGGTGGATTGTCCGGCGGGAATTGAGCTGGGTTTTCAGAATGCGATCGCCCCAGCGCAGGAAGCCCTCGTGGTAACCACCCCCGAAATTTCTGCTGTGCGCGATGCCGACCGGGTCGTGGGCTTGCTCGAAGCGAATGACGTGAAGAAACAGCACCTCATCATCAACCGCATCAAACCAGCCATGATCCAAGAAGATCTGATGATGTCGGTGCGCGATGTGCAGGAAATCCTCGCCATTCCCTTGACGGGCGTGATCCCTGACGATGAACGGGTGATTGTTTCCACCAACAAAGGGGAACCCCTGGTGCTCGAACAGCGTTTGACCTTGGCAGGGCTCGCCTACCAAAACATTGCTCGCCGCCTGGAGGGGGAAGAGGTTCCCTTCCTCGACCTCACCGCAGCCCATGATGATTTGTTTTCTCGTATTCGCCGCATGTTTCGCGGTACGCCCGGTTAACGCCTGAATGTTTCCACGCCTTTTCTCCTGTTTGTGTCCATGCTTTCCGAACTCCTCGAACGCTTATTCCCACGAATGACTCCTGAAGCCAGTAGTCGCGAAACGGTCAAACGTCGCCTCCAACTGGTGCTTGCGCATGATCGTGCCGATCTCCCCCCCGAGATGTTGGAAAAGATGCGTCAGGAAATTCTAGAAGTGGTATCGCGCTATGTGGAACTGGACACAGACTCCTCAGAATTCTCGCTAGAAAACAATCAGCGTGCCACTGCCCTGATTGCCAATCTCCCCATCCGGCGGGTGAAAGCAGAGCAGAGTCCAGACACATAAGCATCAATTAGCAACATTCCAGTCAAGATGGGGGTGCAGGATGAGCGGTGTGGAAACGGGGAATCTGCTGACTTTGGTTGGGGCGATTGCCCTTATCGGTGGATTTGCAATAGCCGTGATGATTTGGGCCTACACCGGATCCGGAAGCCGCAAGGTCGTCTTTGCGGAACCTGTAAGCGCAACATCCACGCTCCTCGATGAGGCCGCAAAGCCTTTTGCAGACGGCTGTGATGCGTACCGCCAGGGCAAATTTGAGCGGGCGATCGCTGCCTTCAACCGCGCACTGAAAGCAGAGGCAAATCTCGCCGAAGCCCACCATAATTTGGGACGATTACAGGCCAATTTGAAACGGGACAATGAAGCGGTACGCCGCTTGGTGCGGGCGGGAGAGCTGTATCTGGAAGCGGAGAATGGAGCGGGCTACGAAGCGGTTAAGACTGATCTAGAAGCTCTGAAAAAATCCCGCGCTTGAGCGAGGCAAGTTAATTTATTCGCGATCCTTAGCGGGACATAACGATGAGACGGACGGGGTCGAGCCGGATGTTCCACGGGAAGGGGCGATCGCACAACAGCTCCCATTTTTCTCGGTAGACCTCTGCTCGCAAGTGGTAGTCCTGCGGCGACTCTGGAGGGCTGTGGAGCTTGAGGTAGAGCGTTACCCGGTGTTGGGTTTCGCTAATCATCGCCAGCCAGCCAGGGAAGGTATTGCTCAGGCGATTGCTCTTGAGGAATAGGATGTGGTGGGCGCGAATGGCGACAAAGGACGCATCTGACGGTACGGGATCGATTACCTCCAGCTTGCAGCCCCAATCCGTCGCTTCCACCCAGGTCTCACCCACGCGCACCGCTGCCGAAAAGTTTTTGCACTCCGTTACCCGCGCTACTTGGAACGTGGGCGGATGCTCAAAAATATCTTCTCGTGTTCCCTCGGCAGCGATTTCTCCACTGTTCAGCACCAGCAGACTGCGACAAACGCGGTAGGCTTCCTCCAGTTTGTGGGTAATGAACAGCGTCACCCCGCGATACTGCTCCAGCACCTCAATCAGCAACTGTTCGACCTGACTGCGTAGGTAGGCATCCAGAGCCGATAGGGGTTCATCCAACAGCAAGATATCCGGCTGAATTGCCAGTGCTCGTGCCAGCGCCACCCGCTGCTGCTGCCCCCCCGAGAGTTGATGGGGATAGCGATCGCCCATGGCCTCTAAGTGCATCATCGCCAGATAGCGTCGTACCTCGGACACCCGCTGCGGCTTGGGAATTCGCTGCATCCCAAACGCAATATTCTGCGCCACCGTCAGATGAGGAAACAGCGCATAGCTCTGGAACACTAAGCCGACTTTGCGATCGCGACTCGGCACATTGATCTTTTGCGCCGCATCAAACAGCACCCGCCCATTCAGCACAATTTTGCCCGTTGAAGGCGTTTCCAATCCCGCAATGCAACGCAGCGTCATGCTCTTTCCCGAACCCGACGCCCCCAACAACCCCAACGGTTGCCTATCGGCGCGAAACTTCACCCGCAAATCAAAGCCAGGAATATGCTTCGTGATCTTGACCCGCAATTCTGTGGGGTGGGCGGATAGATGAGAGCTAGGGGCTGTCCCACCACCTCCCTCTGTGCCCTCTGTACCTCTGTGGTTCCTTCCCCCAAAAAACACCCAGTTAAACCAACGAACGATCAGCGGATTGGGACGCATTCGCAGGGGCGATCGCCCACTATTCCCATAATTGATTCCCACAATCACCACTAACGAGATCGCCACCATCAGCAACACCCACGCTAGCGCCACCCCCATCCGCCCCGCTTCCGCCGCAAAGAAAATGGCAATGGGAATCGTCTGCGTCACCCCCGGAATGCTGCCGCCCACCATCAGTGTTGCCCCAAACTCGCCCAAGGCACGGGCAAAGGCGAGGATTGTTCCTGCCAGAACCCCTGGATACGCAAGCGGCAGCAACACCTGCCAGAAGATGCGCCACTCCGATGCTCCCAGGGTACGAGCCGAACTCAGCAACGTCTGATCTACCTGCTCAAACGCCCCCAGCGTGGTTTTGTACATCAGCGGGAAGGCAACGATGGTGGCGGCAATGACCGCCGCTGCCCAGGTGAAGATGATTGAGATACCAAGCTGATCGAGGAATTGCCCCACCGGGCTATTTTTCCCAAATAGCAGCAGGAGGAAAAAGCCCACTACCGTTGGTGGTAGCACGAGTGGCAACGTCAGTACGCCATCGATCATGCCCCGGCCCCGACCTCGGTAGGTCATCATCCAGCGAGCCACCCCAATGCCTAGCAAGAAGGCAAAGCCAGTGGCGGCAAAGGCGGTTTTCAGTGATATCCAGAGAGGAGTCAGGTCATCGGGCATGGCGCGACACTCCATTGCGTGGGGCAGATCTAGTCCGCCAAGGTGAAGCCGTAAGCCTCAAAAATGGCGATCGCCTTATCCGTCGAGAGAAAATCTACAAACACCTGGGCTGCCTCTGCATTATCGCTATCCTGCACGACCGCGATGGGGTAGACGATAGGGGAATGGGTGTCTGCCGGAGCTGTCGCCACCACCCGCACCTGTTCCGAGAGCATCGCATCGGTTGCATAGACCACGCCCGCATCCACATTGCCCGTTTCCACATAGGACAAGACTTGCCGCACATTGCTAGTAAAGACCAGCTTCGACTCCAACCCATCGAATATTTCCATACTGGTCAATACTTCTTTGGCATAGCGCCCCGCAGGTACGCTCTCGGGTTCTCCGATCGCTACTCGGCTCACCGGATCCAGCGTTAGCGAATCAAAGTCAGAAATCTCCGCATCGTCCTGGGGCGCGATGAGCACCATGTCGTTTTGTAGCAGATCGCGGCGAGAGTCCCCCAGAATGTGTCCGTCGCCCTCCAAATCGTCCATCCACTGGATCGATGCGGACAAAAACACATCGGTAGGCGCACCCTGGGCAATTTGCTGTGCCAGCGACCCCGACGACCCAAAGTTGTAGGTGATCGTGACATTGGGCGCTTCGTCCTGGTACGCCGTTTGGATGTCGTTCATCGCATCCTGCACACTGGCCGCGACCGAAATGGTGAGATTAACTGACTCAGCGGCGATCGCGCTGGCCTCATCCGTCGTTGTGGTTGGTGTAGGAGCTTGGCTGCAACTGGCGATCGCCAAACACCCACTCAATGTCAGCGCTGACAAGGCTGCGAAATGTCGTCTATTCATGGAATGAAGACCTTGAGGAGTACAGAACTCGAAACGGTTCAATCGATTGTGATGCGGGAGCCAAGGTGTGGTGCGGATGTTAAAGGCAAACGATTATCCGCCATTCTTTCAGGGATGCTGAGCTAGATTCCGTGTCGGATGCTGCAACGTGCCGATGACTCCTACTTCAGGGCTGCACCCACAACCTGCTGTGCAGCATGAGCCTGCGCCCAAAACCGGATAGCCTTAATACAAAAATTATTCTAGAGATTGCGTTATAGCCTTATGCATTGAGATTAGGACAAATCCTTTTTTGCAAGCCTCGCGCCGCGGGGCTTGCAAAAAAGGATTGGGTTCTGCCTAAGCGCGTAGCGCTATAGCCGTTGACATGACCGTTCCAATGCTATGCGTCAAGCGATCGCCAGACCCCTGATGTCTACAACAGACTGGAGGTCTCAATTTGAGGTACGCTATTGGCTGCACAGCATTGTGATGTGAACCATGCCTGCATTTATTGCTATTAACGGACAGGATGCCATCTCCCTGGGACAAGCCTTTCGGTACCTACAACGAATTGGCGAGGTGGATGCATTTATTGGCAATGTGTTGCGGCAATATTTGCTGGAGCAGGCGTTTGAGCAAGATCCAGAGTTGGCGATCGCCCCGACCGAGATTGAGCAAAAGATGCTGGAATTTCGGCAAAATAACCAGCTCACCGACAGCTTTCAATATCGTGAATGGCTGGAGAGTCAAGGCTTAGACGAAGCGTTATTCCAAGAGCGATTTCTGGCGGAACTACGCATCTATAAGCTACGAGAGCATTTGGCAGAATTGCGCCTTCAGGAATACTTCATTGAGCGCAAACTCTTTTGCGACCAAGTCATTCTGTCTCGCATCGTGGTGGCAGAGCAGGAATTGGCGGAAGAACTCTTTTTGCAGTTGCAGGATGGGGCCAGTTTTGAAAACCTGGCACGGGAATATTCGATAACCGACGACGGCTTGTTTAATGGCATGTTCGGCAAAGTGAGTCGGGGCAATTTGCCGGATGCCTTGCGGGCCAAGCTGGACATCGCCATTCCTGGCTCCGTTGTCAATCCCATCGATATGGAAGGGAACTGGTACATCTTCCGGCTGGAGCATAACTTGCCTGCCACCCTCGATAATCCCGCTGTGCGGCAAGCCCTTTTGGATGAGTTACTGGAAGAGTGGATCCTCGATCGTTTGCGAGAACTGGATATCGAGATTTCGTTGGGGGATGAGGATGCGGAGGAACTGGCGACCGATTAACCTTGGCTTTAAAGCAGTATTAGGTTTTGTGTGAGTTATGCGATCGCCATTCCTGCGTTCCCTATTCATGTTGGTGTTGACCGTGGTGCTATGTTTGACGGGATGTCAGGCGACGGCTCCAGATACACCAGGGGTAACTCACCTGACCCTGTGGCATGGTGTCAACCCGCCCCCTAACCGAGACGTGTTGCAAGCCCTGGTAGATCGGTTCAATGCCGAGCATCCAGATACCCAGGTGGAATCATTGTATGTGGGCCAGTCGGATCAGCAAACGCCCAAAGTGCTGGCGGCGATCGTGGGCAATGCTACGCCCGACCTCATCTGGTTTGCGCCCATGTTCACCGGGCAGTTGGTGGAACTGGAGGCTATTCGCCCGCTGGAGGATTGGCTGAATGCTAGCGACGTGGGGCGACAACTTGACCCGGCGCTCTTCGAGTCGATGCGCTGGGAAGACCATATCTGGTCGATTCCCTTTGGCACAAACAATGTAGGGCTGTTCTATCGCCCCAGCTTGTTTGAGGCCGCAGGGATCACAGAACTGCCGCAAACCTGGGATGACTTGCGGGCGGTGGCGCAGCAGCTCACGGTTCCCGAGGCGGATCAGCATGGCATTCTGTTGCCCCTGGGCAAGGGGGAGTGGACGGTGTTCATGTGGCTGCCCTTCATGTGGGGTGGTGGCGGTGAGCTGACGGCAATGGATACGGAACCGCCCATTGTCACGGTGGACACAGAGGGGGCGATCGCCGCTCTACAACTCTGGCAAGATCTCATTGCCGATGACTCCGTCGTCCTTTCCCAGCCGGAGCGGGGTTATGAGCTGGATGGCTTCTTGGCGGGCAATGTGGCTATGCAACTGACCGGCCCCTGGACGCTAGGGCAGTTGGGAGCGCTGGATGTGGATTTTGGGGTGATGCCAATTCCCGCTGGCGCTCGACCCGCCACTAGCACGGGCGGCGAAAACTTGTTCCTGTTCAAATCCACACCGGAGCGCGAAGCCGCCGCCCTCACCTTTATGGAGTACGTGTTGAGCGAAGAATTCCAGACGGAGTGGGCGATCGGAACAGGCTATCTACCTGTAAATTTGCGATCGCGCCAAAGCCAACGCTACCAAGACTTCATCGCCCAACAACCATCGGTGGAGGTGTTTTTATACCAAGCTCCCTACGGGCGATCGCGCCCCATTTTCCCTGGCTATAGTCGGATTTCAGAGAATTTGGGACGGGCGATCGAGGCAGTACTCTTGGACAAAGCAACCCCAGAAGCAGCCTTGGGAGACGCACAGCGCCGCCTCGACCTAATTTTGAATCCATCCAACCCGACCAATCGGTAAGCTTTCATCTACACGCATCGCTCACATAAATCTCGATTCTTTCTTTTCCTTTGCCCCCTGTTTTTCGCTTCAATTGAATCGCCCCTACTTCACCTGTTTTGTTCAGATGTGTGCCACCACAGGGAACTTGAGAAAACCCTTCAACTTTCCAATAACGCCTTTTGCCTGCCTCATCACTAAAGGCGCTAATAATATTTTGGTTTGATTGAATGAGTTGATTTGCCTCTGCTTGAATCTCTACCAACGGATCGGCTAAACTTCCTTCCCATGCAAATTCTATTCTTGCCTTGTGCTCTGCAATATGAGCTCCTATTTTTTGAATAAACGGTAATTTCTTGTAAAATAATTCCAAGACAACTTCAGCCGCAAAATGTAAACGCATGAGTTGATAACGCCGCGGCCAAGCGATCGCAATTTTGACCGCATCATCAACCTTGAGGTCATGATCATTTGGTAACGTGTAAACAATCTCTTTGCTGTTTTTAGTGGCTTGTAAGACTGGATAACCTGCAATCGTGCCATGGTCACTCTCCTGGCCACCAGAGAACGCATAAAAAATTGTTTCCGCAACCGTCACCTCATCACCATGAACACTCGTTATGGTGGTTTCTAGCTCGGTCAGGTAGGGATCATCCCAAAATACTTTTTTTGTCATGGACTACACCTTGGCTGCTGTTGACTTGTAAGGTCAGTTCAGGTTGAACATAGAACAGCAGACCATCATGCGTCTTGGACAAAACTGTCCTTTCTGTACTGAGCAGGCGTAACCCCAAACATCCGTTTGAAATATCGAGTCAAATGGCTTTGATCATAAAACCCCTGCTCCATAGCAATCTTTGACAAGGGTTGATGAGTTCGGAGGGCTTGCTTGGCCTGCAACAATTGCCAGTTACGCTGATAACGGTGGGGTGGTAAGCCAACCTGTCGATGGAAACAACGAATCAAATAATGAGGGCTCAAATTGACTAGGTTGGATAGCACATCAATTGAAATATTTTCGGCATAGTGTGCTTCTAAATAATCCCGAACCTCAGTTACGGCTCGTGTCTCTTGTTTTGGGAGTGTTAGGGAGAAGTTGCACTTCGTGTGCCTTAGAAAAAGTTGGGCAAAAACATCAAGAATACAAGTGTCTACCTCTAGTTGAGATCGGCGATCGCCCAACAGTTGAAGCAAATAATAAAATGCTGTTTTTAAGGACGCATCAGAAATAGTGGGATGTGTAAAAGTTGGTAATCCCTGCGTATCTCGCTCCAATTGCCTCAAAATCTTTTCTGCGAAGAAAATACTGAGGTAGAGGTTGCAAAAACTCCAGCCTTCCCTGGATCCCACCTGCCCCGTGTGAACATCCCCTGGATTTATGAGATGAAATTCTCCTGGATGCGTGTTGTAAATTTTGCCTTTCCACCAAAAACGGCCTTCCCCCCTGTGGCTAATCCCAATTGTGTATGAATCGTGGAAGTGCTTGTCAAATGAATGATTCAGCAGTCGAGCGTTGAATAGCTCAACTCCAGGGATGTCAGTCTTGTGAAGATGGGCAACCTCTACACCCGTATTCATCGCTTGGAGATTTGTCCTGCTGCATCTGCTTGCATTCTAAAGGGTGGCATGTGGCGACTCATAGCCAAGTCGTAATACCAATTCGCTAGGAACCCACTACAGATTATTTTTTGAAAGCCGCGCACTGCGCGGCTTTCAAAAAATAATCTGGTTTTGGTTTTCGTAGAATTGGTATAAGACCCTTTCAGACAATTCGGCAGGACGCTATCAAACGCCCTGCCGAGTTATGATGCAGCTTACGTTAGCCAAGGGTGATTAGCTGGTGACCGCCCTTTAATTTCCTTAAACCGGGGTATTAGAGCTGAAGCTAACCTATGCCAACGCATTGCTACGATTTGCTCACGGTTGCGAATGCCTCGCTGCCTAAGGGACTCGGAACCCACCCCTCTAGACCGACGCGCTTTGCTAGCAGCGGTTTGGCATGGACGATAGGAATGCGCAACGCTTCCTCAAACAGCAAGACATCAATGTCTTGGTAAAAGGATTCCCGTTGAGCGGCGTCTGGCTCAAACCTTGCTTGATCGAGCAGCTCGGAGAGTTCTTGGTTTTGATATCCTCCCAAGTCTTTCGATCCGTCTTCGCCAAAGTTGGGATACAAGAAATTATCGGGATCCCCATAATCGCCAGCCCATGCCAGCAGATAGGACTGAAAGCCGGGTGGCGTGTTGCGATCTTCGAGATAAGCCCCCCAATCCTTCGTTTGCAAATTGACGCGAATGCCGATCTGGCTGAGTTCTGCGGCCAAGGCTTCTGCAATGGGCTTTGGCGTTGGAAAGGCGAGGCCACTAATGGAGGGATACCAAAGATCCAGGTCAAAGCCATTGGGATAACCAGCTTCTGCGATCGCTGCCCTTGCTGCCTCAGGATCGTATTCATAATCGCCAACTTCCTCGCTGGTGTAGTTTTCCAGCGAGGGTGGGACAAAGTGCCCATCGGTGGTGGCTAGCTCGCCCCAAAACGCCTCGACGATCGCCGATTTGTTGAGGGCTTGGGCAACCGCTCGCCGTACCTCTGGCGTGGCGAGGGGTTCGTAGCTCGGATTCAGCGTGAGATAGCCCACGTTGAAGGACGGACGAAAAACGGGTTCGATATTGGGATCCGATTCAATTTCTGGGAGTTGGTCGGGGGTGAGGTTGACGGTGAAATCCAGCGTCCCTGAGCGCAACTGCACCAGCCGCGCCGCCGGATCTTCCACAAAGCGAAATACCAGTTGCTCTGCGTTGGGCAGTCCTTCTTCCCAGTAATCCTCAAATTGAGAAAGGATAATGCGATCGCCGCTACGCCATTCCTCAAACGCAAATGGCCCGGTTCCAACCGCAATACTGGCGGGGCGGCCATAGTCAGCTCCGGCTTCCTGAATGGCTGTAGGACTAGCGATACCAAAGTAGCCGGATGCGATCGCCGCTGGAAACGCCGCAAAGGGTTTGGCTAGTTCAAACATAACCGTAAACTCATCAACCGCCTGAACATCCGCCAAAATTGAGTCTTCGTCGCCCTTGAAGCCACTGAAGAGATAGCCCCAGCCTTCATACAGCTTCCCAGCATCCCGAAAGCCAAACTCGAAGTCTGGATCCCACCATCGATTGACGTTGAAAACGACCGCCTCCGCATTAAACGGGGTGCCATCTTGAAACGTCACCCCTTCTCTCAGGGTGAATGTCCAGGTCAAGCCATCTTCCGACGAACTCCATTCGGTGGCAAGTTCGGGAATCAGGTCGGTTGTCCCGGGTTCATGGCCCAGCAGATAGTTATAAATCTGTTGCTGTACATCGATAGAATATCCATCAATGACATTGCCGGATTCGAGCGTCACAGGCTGACCTACGGCTCCAAAGATCAAGGTTCCTGGATCGGAGGTTTCCTCAGCAGCAGGAACCGATGACTCACTGTCAGTGGTTTCTGGGGCACGGCCACAGTTGGCGACGACTATAGTTAGCGTCAGCGCTAGCAGGGCTGTCAGTAGCCTCCGAATAGTGCGTCGGAGAAAATGGGTTTTGGGCATCATAAGGCGACTCCTTTGACGTAATACCAATTCGCTAAGAACCCACTACAGATTATTTTTTGAAAGCCGCGCACTGCGCGGCTTTCAAAAAATAATCTGGTTTTGGTTTTCGTAGAATTGGTATAAGACGTACCTTACCGTTATTTGCCAGGGAACCAGAATTTTCTCAGTCAATCAGAGTTCGCTGCATCATGCTGTTCAGGGTGAAACGTTCAAATGAAATGGGCAGAGCACCAAATTAGCGCCCTGCCCATTTTTTCGTGAAACCGTTTTTGGAATGGTTAGCCGACGGGCTGCAGTTCGGCGACTTCCCCTTTGCGGAAGGTCACTTGCTGATCTTCGTTAACATCTAGCACTACGGTGTCACCATTTTCTACAGCTCCGGACAGCAGGGCTTCGGCGACCTGGTCTTCGACCAGCCGCATGATGGCTCGACGTAACGGCCGTGCTCCGAAGGTGGGGTTGTAGCCTTCGTCTGCTAGTTTGTCTTGCATCGCAGGAGTGAGCTGGATGGTAATCTGACGATCCTCCAACCGCCGATTCACATCTTCCATCAGCAGGTTGGCGATTTGACCCACTTCTTCGCGGTTCAATTGACGGAAGACGATGATTTCATCCAAACGGTTCAGCAGTTCAGGGCGGAAGTATTGCTTCAGCTCATCCATCACCCGATTGCGAATCTGGTTGTATTGAGATTCTTCCAAGTTGTCCGAAAACTCGAAGCCGAGACCCGCACCTCCCTTCTCGATTGCCCGAGAGCCAATGTTGGAGGTGAACAGGATCAGCGTGTTCTTGAAGCTGACCACGCGACCCTTGGCATCGGTCAAGCGCCCATCTTCCAACAACTGAAGCAGCACGTTGAACACTTCGGGGTGAGCCTTCTCGATTTCATCGAACAGCACCACGGTATAGGGCTTGCGCCGTACCGCTTCGGTCAACTGTCCGCCATCGTCGTATCCCACATAGCCCGGAGGCGACCCAATCAGCTTCGATACCGACTGCGCTTCCATCAGCTCAGACATGTCGACCCGAATCATCGCCTCTTCAGAACCAAACACAGTGGCGGCCAGCGCCTTGGCCAGTTCTGTTTTGCCAACCCCGGTCGGCCCAGAGAAGAAGAGGCTAGCGATCGGACGATTGGGGCTCTTCAGGCCGACCCGAGCGCGACGAATGGCACGAGCCGCTGCCTTAACCGCTTCCGATTGGCCGATGACTCGCTCGTGCAAGCGCTCTTCGAGATTTAGCAGCGATATAGATTCCGATTCAGTCAGGCTGGTGACGGGGATGCCTGTCCAGGCTTCGAGCACCTGCGCAATATCCTCAGCGCTCACGATTGGCTTCGGAGAGATAGCCGTAGCGGATTCGCTAACGCCTTCCTTACCTGCCTCGATAGAGCGGATTTGGGCTTCTAGTTCCCGCTCCCGATCGCGCAGTTCCGAGGCTTTGTTGAAATCCTGCCCTGATACCGCTTGGTCTTTCTCTTGAATTACCTGGCGGAGTTGCTGCTTCAGCTCCCGATCGGGCGATCGCAGGGAATGGCGCAACCGTACCCGCGAACCGGCCTCATCAATCAGGTCAATGGCCTTGTCGGGGAGATGGCGATCGGCGATGTAACGGGCGGACCACTTCGCCGCTGACTCCAGCGCATCGTCGGTAATCGACAAACGGTGGTGTTGCTCATACCGTTGCCGCACGCCCCGAAGAATTTCCACGGTATCCAGAACACTGGGTTCATCCACCATGACAGGCTGGAAGCGGCGTTCCAGAGCCGCATCGCGCTCAATGTGCTTGCGATACTCATCCAGGGTGGTGGCTCCAATGCATTGCAGCTCACCCCGTGCCAAGGCAGGCTTCATTAGGTTGGCAGCATCCATGCCCCCTTCCAGCGAACCTGCACCCACCAAGTTGTGGATTTCGTCAATCAGCAAGATGATATTGCCCGCCTGACGCACCTCTTCCATGACTTGCTTGAGTCGTTCTTCAAACTCGCCCCGGAAGCGGGTTCCAGAAATCAACGTGCCCATGTTGAGGCTGATGATGTGCTTCTCCAGCATGGCATCGGGAACATCACCATCGACAATCCGTTGGGCCAAGCCCTCAGCGATCGCCGTTTTGCCGACGCCGGGTTCCCCAATCAGTACGGGGTTGTTCTTACTGCGGCGACCCAAGATTTGCACCACCCGCTCCACTTCTTTCTGGCGTCCGACCACGGGGTCGAGCTTGCCTTCCCGTGCCTGGGTGGTGAGATCGGTGCCAAACTCTTCCAGTGTTGGCGTTTTGGCTGAGCGGGAGCGAGACGTGCGATCGCCCTGGTTGCCAGCGGGAACCAACGATTCTTCACTCGCTGCCCGAATGATTTTGCTACGAAACTGATCCAGGTCAATCCCCAGCTTTTGGAGAACGCGCCCCGCAACACTATCCTGCTGTTTTGCTAGGCTAAGCAACAAATGCTCTGGAGCGACGTAGGGTTGATCCAGTTGCCGCGCTTCTTGGAAGGCTTGGGAAAAACTTTCTTTGACTTTGGGTGTGAAGGGAATTTCGGGGGGGACATAGCCAGACCCCTTGCCTACAATCTTTTCGACTTCTTGGCGTGCGCCTTCCAACGTGACGCCAAAGTCGGACAAAACCTTCTCGGCGATCGTGTCCTTAACTTTGAGCAAACCCAGCAGCACCTGCTCGGTTCCCACAAAGTTATGGCCGGAGCGACGGGCCTCCTCTTGCGCGCCCATCACAACGGCGATCGCTTTCTCGGTAAAGTACTCAAACATAATTCGAACGTCCTCGACGAGTTTCTCCTGACACTGCTGAACCCGAGCTATCGATGGAGTTGGATAATGCAGCCGCCTCGCATGGTGTAAACCGACGATTGAACAACGACCGACACAATACAGGTGCGCGATAGATGTCGAGCTATATACCAATGTATCGGGAATGTTTCAATTCATGAAGCGTCCTGTGGGTAGGAAAACCGTAATCCAACGGGTGGGCTGGAGTAGGGTGTGGTAAGCATGATGCCCATTTTGCAGTTTTCCGTACCTTCCATTCGCCCCAAAATCTTGTCGAAAACTTGATACTAAATAGCATGTTCAATCATGTTCAATGTCGTTTCGCGACAAATAAGCGAATGAAAAAAGAGCAACTGTTTCAACCGACACATTGGTTAGTCTCACGGCAGATCAAAACGCCTGTTCAACTCATCCCTACACGTAAGGGATTTCAACTCATGAGCGAACGAGACTACCAGCAAGATGCGGAACCTGCTTTTGAAATGCGTCCCCATCTTGGTATCTTTTGTCGGGATATTCCTGTTATTGGCTACAGCGTGAAACCGATTCCTGTCGCCGAATCCTATGTCGATCCTGTGACTCAAACTGATGAAGCTTTACAAGCATAAAAAGGCCTATATACCTTTTAGGGTAAGCTATACAGGCGATCCTTTTATGATCGTTGGATGTTTGGAACCCATCACTTTCCCCATCAACGGTTGCCATCTATCAACGGTTATTGAAGCTAGGTTTTTGGTCTGACGTTAGATTGAATTCCGTCACGAGAATTACCCAGAATCTGTCTCTAACTTTCTGCGTAGACTTGCCAATTTATCACCACGATAGCGGGGAGAAGGAATGACCTTTTCCCCGTTTGCTTTATATAGAGCGACGTCTCGATTTTTAAGATCCGTAGAGTCTTTTACGATTGAATAAACTGTATGCACTTGATCAGGAAATTCTCCCAAAGAAGAGCGGCTAAATTTCTAGAGAATTACCGAACTTAAGGAACGAATTTTCGATGAATTGAATTAACTGTTGAATTTAACTGTTGCGTTATTGACTTGCGATCGCCATGCAACCGTCCATCCCAGGGATGCCTCTATTCAATGCGGCTTCACCGACCGACCTCGATCCCCAGCAACTTGACTCCCAGCAAAAAGCCCTCCTGGTTCACGAACGGCTTTGCCAGGTCTATGGCTGCCCCATACCCTACTTCCGTGCCCTCGATCCACTCAGCGAATTAGTCTCTGCGCTATTGTCGCACCGTACGACTAACCGCAACTCGGGCAAAGCGTTCCGTCAATTGCAGGAGCGGTTTACTTCGTGGGAGGACTTGCGGGATGGCGATATTACGGTCATTCGAGAGGCGATCGCCCCCTGCACGTTTCCACAGGTGAAAGCGCCCCGCCTCAAGTCGGTGCTCCAGCAGATCACCGATCGACGAGGTGAGTTATCTCTGGATTTCTTGGCTGACTTGTCTGTGGAAGAGGCTCGACACTGGCTAGAAGAAATTCCTGGTGTTGGCCCCAAAACCAGTGCGGCGGTGCTATGCTTCAGCGCTCTTCGTCGTCCAGCGCTGCCCGTTGATAGTCACCATCATCGGGTGGCGTTGCGCGTGGGCTTAATTCCCTCAAAAACAGCGGTTGGGCCGTCTCATAAGCTCCTCGCGGCACAGCTGCCCACAGATTGGGAAGCCCAGCAGGTGTATGACAACCACGAGGTGCTGATGCTGCATGGGCAAAAGTGTTGCCACTATCGCAATCCTCGCTGCGGCGAATGCCCGTTGCTCGATCTATGTCCTACAGGGCAAAAGTTGATGTCCCAGTCTGATGGCTAGTGTCAGAGCGATCTCGATTGGGGGAGTTGCCAAATCTGGTCAGAGGGTTGCAGAAACCAACGTTAGTTGGTTTCTGCAACTGACTTTGATCCTAGATCTGCTGAGGTTGCGTGATTTGGAGTGGGTTGGGATTGGCGATCGCCCCGGCATCCAAGCTACACAAATGCTCAAGGACCTGTTCTGCTGAGATTAAACGCTTGAGAATCACCTGCCCGATGCCTTCCTGTGCGGTGGTGTTATCCATGACGGGCATGACTTCAACCATGAGCACGGCATCTTCTACCCGATAGAGCCAAAGCAGTTCACCTTTGTCGATGAAGGAAATTGACAGTTGCTGAATATCCGGTTGGCGACGCCATCCCAGCTCATTCCAGAGACCACCTAATTCCCAGACGCGACCAATCCGCCAACCATCAGACAGAAAAAAATACTTCATGTGCCTCCGTGCCGTTTTTGGTGCCAGTTCCAGGCATGGGTGAGGATTGTGCGGATATCAGCATATTGCGGCGTCCAGCCTAAGATTTCGCGTGCCCGCTGGCTGCTTCCGACCAGGGCAGGAGGATCGCCAGGACGGCGATCGCACTGCTCCACGCGGAAGTCGCGTCCGGTTACCTGTTTTGCCGCTTCAATGACTTCTAATACCGAAAATCCATTGCCATTGCCCAGATTGAACCGGGAGCTTTCGCCCCCCTTTAACAAATACTCCAATCCCAGCACATGAGCGTCCGCTAAATCGGCAACATGGATATAATCGCGGACGCAGGTGCCGTCTGGCGTGGAGTAATCGCTACCAAAGACCTTGATTGAGTCCCGCAATCCCAGAGCTGTTTGCAAGACTAACGGAATCAAATGGGTTTCGGGGTTGTGATCTTCTCCTAAACGCCCCTCCGGATCGGCTCCCGCTGCGTTGAAGTAGCGGAAGATGACCGACTTGAGGTCATAGGCCACTCCGAAGTCGGCCAAAATCTTTTCCACCATCAGCTTGCTCATGCCATAGGGGTTGATGGGCGCTTGGGGATGATCTTCCGTGATGGGGACTTCCTGAGGAACGCCATAGCTGGCGCAGGTCGAAGAGAAGACGAAATTCTTGATATCTGCTGCCTGCATTGCTTCAAGCAGCACCAGGGTACCAAACACGTTGTTGCGGTAGTATTTGGCTGGGTTGCTAACCGACTCACCCACATAGGCATAGGCGGCAAAGTGCATCACGGCATCAATGGCGCGGCTAGCGAAGATCTGGTCGAGCAGCGGGCGATCGGTGGTGTCTCCCTCAATCAATTCCGTCTTCAGCACATCTTCTACGAGTTCCCGGTGCCCATAGACCAAGTTGTCTAACACAACGACGTTGTAGCCTGCTTGCTTGAGCGCCAGCACGGCATGGGAACCAATGTAACCCGCGCCACCCGTAACCAAAATCGTCGCGTTGTGTTCTGCCATAGCCGCCACCAGAATGTTTACTGCTGCAGTTTTAGTCAACCCCATCTGGTTGTTTTATAGCAGTGGATTGATTCGGTTCTACAAAACTTTATCAAATGCCTATCATCTTGAAGGTACTGGAAAACCAGAGACCCGAAAGCTTAGAGAAAACCACCTGAAGATAAAGAGGGTGGGGCAAGGCTAACCAAAAACCGTGGAAGTTTCTCAAGCGGCAACAAAACGCACCAGTTGGCTGAGTCGCTGTCGCAGGGTTTCGAGTCCCAGGCGATCGCTCGCCGAAATGAACACAGCCTTGGGATAGGTTTCCTGAGCCAGAGCCAGGGTCTCGCTATCGACTTGATCCACTTTGTTGAACGCCAGCAACATAGGACCACAGGCGATCGGCATATCTGCCAAGATCTTGGTGACAGACTCAATCTGGCTTTCCCAGGCGGGATGGGACAAATCCACCACATGCAACAGGCTATCGGCTTCCGTGACTTCCTCCAGGGTGGCACGGAAGGCATCGAGCAGCGAAGCAGGAAGTTCGTGGATGAAGCCTACCGTATCGGTCAGCACCATCGACAGGGTTTCGTGGGTATCGGCGGTGGTTACCGACAAGCGACGGCTCGTGGGGTCGAGGGTGGCAAATAACTGGTCAGCGGTGTAAACCTCGGCATTGGTCAAAGCATTGAGCAAGGTGGACTTGCCCGCGTTGGTGTAGCCGACTAGCGCGACGGTGGGGACATCCTGGTGTTGTCGCTGTTGGCGTAGGCGCGATCGGTGTGCCTGGAGTTGGTTCACTTCGCGCTGTAGGCGGGTAATGCGTTTTTGGATCGCCCGTCGCTCCGTTTCCAACTTTGTTTCACCAGGTCCCCGCGTTCCGATACCGCCCCCCAGTCGAGACATGGCTCGGCCTCGACCCATCAAACGCGGCATCATGTATTCCAATTGCGCCAGTTCCACCTGCAGTTTCCCGGCACGGGTTTGTGCTCGTTGCGCGAAGATGTCGAGGATCACCTCAGTGCGATCGACGACACGCACGCCGATCTGCTGCTCCAGGTTGCGAATTTGCGCTGGGGACAGGTCTCGATCAAATACCACCAGCGTTGCGCCGAGGGTCTGCACTAAAAGTGCAATTTCTTGCACCTTGCCTTCCCCCACAACAGTTTGAGGATGGGCGCGGGTACGTTTTTGATAGAGGGTTTGCAGAACTTCGCCGCCTGCGGTTTCGACCAGGCGACCCAGTTCGGTGAGGGTGTTGTTGAAGGCGGGTGTGGCCGTGCGATCGCCCAACAACCCTACAATCAGCGCCCGATCCTGGCTGGGATGAATCTGCCGCGCCACATACTCTCGGCGGAATTCTTCCTCTAGCCCTTCGACGAGCTCAAGAAAATCTTGCTGGCTCAGGTCATCCAGGCTGAGAGGCGGCGAAACGGTCCAGTTAGCCTCGGGATGAGGCACCAGATGTGCCAAAAAGCCCTTGCTGATATACCCCGTGGCTCCCCCGCCCCGACGCTCAAAACCACCGCCCGACAGCACCAGACTGACATAGGCATCCAGCCGTTGCATCGCCATTGCCGTCAGACAGCCGTTATTGGGCGTGGCCTCATTCAGTTGCGTCGCAATGCAGCGGATGCCGCACAATCGCTCTGCACCATAGCGGGGTAGTTCCAGCGGCGGAATCTGAGTCTGACGCAATGAACCAACCCCCACCCGGATGACCTGCCCCCGGCGGTTAATGTAGGCGCAGATGGGTTCTTCAATATCACTGCTAACCGCAGCAAGCCGCTGAGCAAACTCGGGCGTAGTGAGGCGATCGCCGGGGAGTCGCTGATGGTAGAGCCTCTTAATCTGCTTGATTTGGCTGGATTTCAGACCCTGAGTATTGCCGTGAATGGTTTCGATCGTCAAATCTGATTGATCCTTTCATCCTCGAATGCCGTTGGATGAATTGTATCAAGGGAATCCAAAGATGGGGATCAATGAGGAAGCACCTTATCATAGACAAGTAGCTGCATGGCTATGTTCCGCTTTTGTTCAAGATTTATGTCGCGTTCCATCTCTGCTTTTTGGCAGCTGAGCCTAAAGTTCCAGCGACTTGAGGTGCAAGGACGTTATCCCGACTCACCTCGAACAACTTCCACTATCGTGGACGCGTCTAGCTCCAGTCTTCCTGCTGAGCGTTTTTGTTGCCGTAGACATGGCCTTGTTCGTGAATTTTGCGCGTCTGTTCAAACAAGCCAGCTTCGGTCAAATTCCACTTTTGCAGGACTTTGTCTAAATCGTCCTGGATGTCGCGCGCGCCAGGAAAGCCCTGATAGCGGACGCGCAGCCGTGCCAACTCGCTGAGGTTGTAGTCGGTGGGCGTTTCGGCCATCAGGCGATCGACGATTTCGCGGTCGCGCTTCCAGAGCGGATGGGTTTGGTCTTTCTGTGTGCTTTCAGCCATATATTTAGGGGGAAAGACGGTTTGCTTCGGCCTGTGAACGCTAGTTGTATCACGAAAGTGGCTTTTGCATCACCAAAGACTGTACCTGATAACCCAATTTTTCATAGAGCCGAATCGCTGGTTCGTTGAATTCGAAAACCTGTAGAGTAATTTGGCGATCGCCCCGTTCCTTGGCCCAGGCTTCGGCTGTATGCATCAGCACAGAAGCGATCCCCCGGCGGCGATGCTCGGGAGCGACATACAGCAAGAAAACATTGGCATGGCGATCGCCCCGCACCTGATCGATAGCTGTGCCAATCCAGATACAGGCGATCGCGCTTTGTGGAGTGGTGGTGGGCGATCGGTCGGAAGGCTTTGGAGCAAACTCTACAAACCAGACAGGTGTTCTCGCAGAAAAATATTGATCAATCGTCTCTGCCAAATGGGCGAGTGATGCGTTAGAGTGCAACTCTCTATAAGTTCGACGGGTTAGCTTGAGTAGCAATGCCCGATCCAGCGTATTCCCGCGACGTAGGTGGTAGCCATCGGGCAACTGTGGAATGTTCACCCGTTATTCCAAACTAGATGGGCGCTTCGATATCTAGGTCAAGGGGGACGCCGCGCACCAGTTGGTTGAGTGTGGGCGAAGCATTGGCCAGAGCTCCGTCCGTGTCGGCTGGCTGCACTTGCCCAATCTCATCCCCAATGGGTGCAGGAGCCATCATGTCGTTGGGTAAAAAGATGCGGGCGCTTACCACAACGAGCGCCAATGCGAACAGCAAAACCACAAACAGTGGGGCGATGTACTGACGGAAAAATTGCATGGCTCCGGCTACCCGTGGAAATATCAAGATTTGTATTACTCTTTCTCATCCTACCCTGCATTGGACGTTGGCGCTTGTTCCACTCAGGGGAGGCTGGTAAGGGTAAGTTGGAACGCAGATGGACGCGGATGTAGTAAGAGCAAAAATATTTGATTTTATTGGGTTTCAGGACTTTCTTGCCAAGGGGCGAAGAAGGGGAGGAGTGCGAGTCCAGGGAGGGCGGCGAGCAGTGTGATCAGGAAAAAGAGCGGCCAGCCTGTTTGTTTAGCTAATTCCCCTGCGGGGGCGACTAAGATATCGCGGCTGACGGCCATTAGGCTAGAGAGCAGGGCATATTGAGTGGCTGTAAAGCGAGCATTGCACAGGCTCATCAAAAAGGCTACGAACCCCGCAGTTCCCAGCCCGCCACAAAAGTTTTCGACATTGATCGCCAGCACCATAAATGGGTAGTTCTGACCTAGATTTGCCAGGATGAGATAGACAATGTTGCTGAGTGCCTGCAATCCGCCAAAGACCCACAGGGAGCGGTTGATCCCCAGTTGACTGAGTAGCGCACCGCCTATCAGGGTGCCGACGATGGTGGCTAGTAACCCCATACCGCCTTGGATTGCGCCAATGTCTGTTTGGCTGAAGCCTGTTTGCAACAGGAAGGGGGTGGCCATGTTTTGCACCAGTGCGTCGCCATAGCGATAGAGGACGATGAAGCCTAGTACTAACAATGCACGTCCCACGCCCGATCGCTGGAAGAATTCAACAAACGGCATCACGACAGCTTCTTGCAGCGTCGCGGGAGGCTGTTCCTGATCCTGCGGCTCAGGTGCCCAGACCGACACCAAAATGCAGAGCGCCATTAGCCCCGACATCAGCACATAGACAATCGGCCAGGGAATTCGATCGGCCAGAATCAATGCCAGTGCTCCGGTTACCAACAGCGCAATGCGATACCCCAGCACCGCCAGTGATGCACCTGCTCCCATCTCTCGCTCATCCAACACATCGGTGCGATAGGCATCGAAAGCAATGTCTTGGCTAGCGCTAAAGAACGCCACGAACAACGCATTGACGGCTAGTAGCCCAAGCGCCTGTTGTGGGTTTTGCAACGACATGGCGGCGATCGCCCCCACCAGTAGCAATTGGGTAATGACCAGCCAGCCACGCCGTCGTCCCAGATGTGGTGGAATAAAGCGATCCAGAAATGGCGACCAAACAAACTTCAGGGAATAGGGCAGCGCCACCAAGCTAAACAAACCGATTGCTCCCAAGTCCACACCTTCAGTCGTCATCCAGGCTTGCAACGTGCGGCTGGTCAGGAACAAGGGTAGCCCCGATGCAAACCCCAGTAACAGCAACGCCATCATTTTGCGGCTCTGGAAAACCTGGAGGTACTGGGCGAGAGATTTCATTAGCTGTTTGCTGGTGGGATAGGCAGGTTAACGGAATGATGACGATTCTCTCACAAGTCAGACAATGCCACTGGCAGACAAACTAACCGGAGATTCGCAAAAGATCCGGCGGTTGAATTTGCGACGGCTGACTTCTGTGTTTGTCGTTCCACGTTCAATTGCCAGACCCGAATTACCATTTCCATAGGGATAGGCGTTGATTATCCGCTTGGAGGTTTGAGGTTTAATGATGATAATCATCTATGCCAAGTTCCCTCAACCCTGTCTCAGGGGCTCGTAATTCCTCTACTCATACATGGACCGTAGCCTTTTCCATTCGATCGCCATGAAAATAGGTAGGTGCGATCGCACCTACCTAAACCGGAGCATAGCAAACAAGCAACTCTCAACCGTTTCATACAATCGGGTACCAAGGAAACGGTTGTGACAGACGTAAAAGTCATATCTGCCTCAGGTAAGAGGCTTTACGGTTCGTTGATGACCCATGATGGGGTGTGCGGCTAACGGAACAGAGTCGAAACGCCGCGCCAGACGCCCACCAAAATACCTTGAATGGAGACCTCAGAGGCAACGGCATCGATCGGGTCATATTTGGTGTTGCCCGGCTTGAGCGTGACTTTGTTACCTCGACGATTGAAGTATTTGAGGGTGTTCCCCATCCCTTCAACCCGTGCTGCAACAATGGTGCCGTTCTTCACCCGATCCTGCTCAGGTACCGGACGCATGATAACGATATCGCCATCGGCAATCATCGCCTCAATCATGCTGTCTCCGCTAACCCGGAGGGCATAGTCCCCAGGGCGCAGGTGTGAGCCGACAATATCCAAATACTCACCTTGTTCAGTGGCAGGTTCAAACAGCCCCCCTGCAAAGACTTCACCCATGATGGGAATGCCCCGCTCGGGTGCATGGAGTAATCGAATCGTACGTGCCTTCCCCTCTGTCCAAGCGATATAGCCCTTGGTACGGAGATGCTCCAGCCGACTTTGGATGGGGGCAGGGGATTTAAGCCCCATCGCCTTCATCATCTGCCGGATCGAAGGAGAATGCTGATTCTCCCGAATATATTCCACCAGCCAATCGTAAAGCTGTTGCTGAACCGTGGTTAATCTTTCCATATTGAGTACCCGTTTGCCTGCGAAGCTCCGCAGTACATTTGTACCCAATAATACCAGCAATGTCTAGTATTTTTGAATTAATTTTGGATTAATTTTCACAAACTCTGGCTGAGGGAACGCTCACAGCCAGAGTTGATCCCACGGTTTATGGCGTGGCGAAACCTTGCCCTCAAGTTGGGGCGGTTTGACTGATGCAAGCCTCTAGTTGCGATCGCAACGCATCGTGATCCAGATCTTGCCCAATCAGCACGAGCTGGTTCTTCTTCTCGCCTTTCCACTCGCTGTCATCCAAGGTGAAGCGCTTGCCGCTGAGGTGGAAGATGTGGCGGCGGGGGCTTTCCTCAAACCAGAGAATACCCTTGGCGCGGAATACCGATGATGGGAGTTGATTGTCTAGGAAATCCTGGAACTTACGGATTGAAAGGGCGCGATCGCACTGGAACGAGAGCGATGTGAACCCATCCATTGCCAAGTGATCGGAGTGATGGTGGTGGTGCTCATGCCCGTGATCGTGCTCATGCCCGTGATCGTGATCATGCTCACAATGCTCATGGTCGTGATGATCGTGGTCATGGTCATGATGATCATGAGCATGGTTGTGGTTGTGGTTATGGGTGTGATCGTGATCATGATCGTGGTCGTGGGATGCTTCGTTGAAGTAGTGATCGGATTCAAACAGTCCCACACTCAAAATCAGCGGTAGCGCTACTTGCGATTGGGTTGTGCGGAGAATCCGTGCGCCTTCTTTCACATCGCGGATTTTGACTTCCAAAGAATCGAGAGCCGCTGCATTTTCAACCAAATCGGTCTTGTTCAGCAAAAGAATGTCGCCATAGGCGATTTGGTTGTGTGCCGCTTCGCTGTTGAACAAATCAAGGCTGTAATTTGCCGCATCAACCACCGTGACGATGGAGTCGAGGCGGGTCAGATCGCGCAATTCTGTTCCCAGGAAAGTCAGGGCGACTGGAAGCGGATCGGCCAATCCGGTGGTTTCGACAACCAGGTAGTCAATGCGATCACGCTTTTCCAAAATACGATAGACCGCTTCCACCAGGTCGTTGTTGATGGTGCAGCAAATGCAGCCATTGCTGAGTTCCACCATCGCATCATCCGAAGAATCGGACTGAACGATCAGCTCATTATCAATGCCAATTTCACCAAACTCATTGACCAGTACCGCTGTTTTTAGCCCTTCTTGATTTGTCAGAATGTGATTCAGGAGTGTTGTTTTTCCACTTCCTAGAAAACCCGTGATGATGGTGACAGGCATTCCTTGCTTGTTGGAATCCAGATTCTGTTCGGTGGTCTGATCTTGAGGAGGCGTAGCGGTTGATGACATAGTTCTTGACCTGTGGACGCTCAAACGTACCTATAGTGTGCAT